>DATJIU010000322.1:0-13254 GCA_035492855.1 Dongiaceae bacterium
GTGCGGTCGGCCATTCACCCAATGATGTCCGCAAAATCAAAATCTGGACAAAGAAAATTTGGGCTATGTGCCTGCTAACGGGTTTCCAATCGACGTAATTGGAATAAATTGGACCGGCAGCATTAATTGAGGGGCTGCCCCAGTAAATTTACTGCGCCTGCTCGATCTGCTCCAAGGCCCCCTTTACGCGAAATTGCACAATCCGATTGGTCGAGGCTGCAGCTTGTTGCAACGCCGGAATGGCCACCTTTGCTGCGGTGCCAAATTGAGCCAGGGCAAAAGCGCAATTTCCCTCAACAGTCTCATTGGGGTCTTGCAATCCTTGTATCAAGGCCGGGATTGTAGTCTCGGGAGATTGATGCAGTGCCGCCAGCAGCGAGGCGGCCCGACTCCGGGTATTGACCTGATATAAGCCATTGGTGTGCGTATAACTCAGATTCCGCAACGCAATCGGATAGGCCGCACTGGCCATTTCTGGCGAAATTTTTTCGGCAAAAATAGCGTTGCCGAGCGCCGCCGCCGCATTGTCACGCACAAAGAAATTTTGATTGGTCAGAGCCTCAAGCAATTCCGGCACGGCCTCGCTGCCAATACCCGCCAAGGCCGACGGCACATAACCAGGATTGTTTGCCATGATCCGGACCAATTCAGAAATCGCAGGCTTTCCCAGCGGGCCGAGCGCGTCAAAGGCCCAAACAGCTTGCGCGTACCGTTCGCCGGAAGTTCGCCGGTCATCTTGCCGGAGGTAAGCCAGATACCGCTCGTCACCCAAATCTGCCAGCAGATACGGCAACGTCTTCACGCCCATCTGGCGGATGGCAATCCCCGCCTGTTCCCGCTTCTGTGCCGCTGGCCCGGAACCAAAATTCTGGACCACATCCGGCAGCCACGCGGTCAACCGCCGGCCTTGATAGCTCGGCTCCTGATGGGCCAGACTGTTGGTGACAACTATCGCACCAGTTCCGGCGATTAACAAAATCCCAACGCCAACCAATATGCTCTTTGCCTTGGTCCATGCCATAATATTCAGTGCTCCTTGGATAAGGGTTAAAGTAGATGCCGATGCCCCCGCCCCTTTGGCGAATGCCACAGCAGCCACGGAATGTGCCAATGCGGCAGGCGCGCTATGCACTGAATGGGTGACCACAACTCCCGCAATACCCGCAGCCGTGGATTCCACCCCGTGCCGGGCAAAATATTTTCGCAGTTTCTCCAGCGCCC
Source organism: Dongiaceae bacterium (assembly GCA_035492855.1). Lineage (GTDB taxonomy): Bacteria > Verrucomicrobiota > Verrucomicrobiia > Limisphaerales > JAFMIX01 > JAFMIX01. Next base: position 1,222 of record DATJIU010000322.1, read on the forward strand.
GGCTAACCCGCTTGTGCGCCGCCGCCTCACTCAATTGCAGCCGCGCCGCCACCTCCGCCGCCGTCCGGTTCTCAAAAAAACGCAGCACCACCGCGTTGCGGTCGGTCTCGCCCAGATGGCCCATCGCCGCGTCCAGCAATGGGGCCATTTGTTCCCAGGCCGCGCGGTCCAGCGCTTCATTTGCCATTGTTTGCATGTAAGCCTCCTGTTCCCGGTAACGGCGTTGCATTTCGCTCCGCGTCAGGTTCGCCGCCGTATGCCGCGTGGCCTGATACAGCCAACCGGACAGCACCACCTGTGGGGACAGCGTGCCCGCCTTCCGCGCCAGGATGATGAACACCGCCTGGGTGACGTCCTCGGCCGATTGCGGATTGGCGGTGCAGCGCAATGCGGTGGAATAGACCAGGTTCACATAGCGCGCCACGAGCTGCGTGAACGCGGCTTCAGCAGCATGGCGGGCATATTCCGCCAGCAGTTCGTGATCGGCTCTGGAGTCGGACATTCACCCAATGATGTGGGCAAAATCAAAATCTGGACAAAGAAAATTTTGGGGTGCGCAGCCCGCCAGCGGGCCGCGATGGGTCCACCACGAAGAGATGGGTCCACCACGAAGAAATAGCAGGCCGGCGGGACGAAATGGTTTGCGAAGCCTAACGGGGGAACCCTACGGTTTCCGCTCAATCTGCTCCAAAGCATCCCGCCCCGCCCGCTGTACCCGTGCGTTGGTCGAAGCCGCTGTCTGTAGCAACGCCGGAACGGCCGGGCTCGCCGCGTTGCCGAATTGAGCCAGGGCAAAAGCGCAGTCACACACCACGGTTTCATTGGAATCCTGCAATCCCCGAATCAAGGCCGGGACCGTCGTCTCCGGAGACAGGTGCAATGCCGCCAGCAACCAGGCCGCCCGACTTCGGGTATTGACCTGATACAGATCATTGGTGTGAGTATAAGTTAGATTCTGCAATGCAATCGGATAGGCAGCACTTGCCATTTCCGGCTGAATTTTCTCCGCAAAGATGGCATTGGCGATGGCCCCTGCGGCATTGTCGCGGACAAAAAAATTTTGATTGGTCAGGGCACCGAGCAATTCTGGCAGGGCTTCGGGGCCAATTCCCGCCAAGGCCGACGGCACATAGCCGGGATTCTTTTCCATGATCCGTACCAGTTCGGAAATCGCAGACCGTCCCAGCGGTCCAAGCGCATCAAACGCCCAGGTAGCCTGTCGGCTCCGGGCATCGGGAGTCCGCACATCAGTCCATCGGGAATATTTTTGAAACTGTTGGTCGCCCAAGTCGGCCAATAAATAAGGAACAACCTTCGTTCCCATGTGGCGTATGGCATTACCTGCCCGCTGGCGTTTCTCCGGCGGTTGGCCATAATCAACTTCCGGCAGCCACGCGGTCAACCGCCGGCCTTGATAGCTCGGCTCCTGATGGATCAGCCTGTTGGTGACAACCATCGCGCCGGTACCGGCGATTAACAAAATCCCAATGCCAACCAACACCGTTTTCGCCTTGGTCCACGCCATAATCTTCAATGCTCCTTGGATAAGGGTTAAGGTGGAGGCCGAAGCCACCGCACCTTTGGTGAGCGCCACCGCCGCCACGGAATGGGCCAGTGCCGCCGGCACCACCTGAACTGAATGCGTGGAAATGGTTTCCGCAATGCCTGCTGCCGTGGAATCCACCCCATGCCGGGCAAAGAATTTCCGCAGTTTTTCCAACGCCCGGGCGGCGCGTTTGTGGGCGGCCCATTCGCCAATGCCCAGCAACGCGGCGGCTTCCGCCCCGGTGCGGTTCTCGAAATAAAGCAGCGCCAGCAGCGCGCGTTCCGTTTCGCTCAGCCGCGTCATGGCCTCCTCCAGCAGCGGCTCCAACTGCCGCCAGACGCCGGCCGTTTCCGCCTCGTTTTGGGGGGACTGCATATACACCTCCTGGTCCCGGAGCTGCCGGCGATAGCGTGTCCGCAACAGTTGCCGGGCGGTCAACCGCGTGGTCTCGTACAGCCAGCCGGTGAGGGAACTGCGCTGCCGCAAACCGGCGGCCTTGCGCGCCAGCAAGAGGAAGACCGCCTGGGTCACATCCTGGGCATCCGGGACATTGCCCACGTAACGCCAGGCCACCGAATAGACCAGGTTGATGTGCCGCTGCACCAGCGCGGTGAAGGCCGCTTCCGACTGCCGGTCGGCATACTGACGCAACAGGTCGCTATCGTTCGCTTCGGCCATTTGCTGAGTATTGGCCGCCCAAGGAATAATTTGGACAATTTTTTTTGACGTTCCCCGCATCTCTTCGCCTACCTCGTCCTTGTTCCCGTTCTCGTCCTCGTCCTTCGTCCTCGAAATGAGGTTGTGGAACTGAGTCGAGGACGAGAACGAGAACGAGGACTAAACTTCAATAGCTGTAGGAGCTGACGTGAGGAAGCTCTGATTAAACAACCTCTATTTAAAGTTGAGACGCGTCACCTCGGCTCCTACCCGATGAAGCTAAGGCCCCCTCATCCCGGCCTTCTCCCCCAGAGTGGGAGAAGTAGCCCAGGCATGCGTCGCCGGCTGTGCTGTCCCCGCCGTGCTCTTGCCAGACGCCGATAAGGCCGGTTCAAAAATCCCACACCACATCGCCAAAGATACGGTGTTTCATCTCCTTGAAATTGCGCCACCCGGCATGGCCGTCTTCAAAGGCAATGTTGCCGCCCTGCGGGGTTTTGCCCTGGATATGGCTGGTGCGGTCCAGCCATTTGCCCTGGATGTGCCGGTAGTCGTCATCCTGGCTGCCCACGGCGTCTATGATGTACTCGGTGTCGGCGGGTTGCCGGCCGGCATCGCCGAGAATATTGCGCCGCCACAACTCCGGCGGCACCTGGTCGCATCCATTGAGCAGAAAGACATAGCCCAGCACCCGGATGGAGCTATCGGGCATGTATTTGTAAAAATCCCAGCGCGTGTCGGCGTTCATGTCGGGATTGGACGGGCAATAAAGCGACGGGCGATGCACCCCGCGAGATTCCAGTTCGTTGACCACATTGGTGTTCAAATCCCACGGCCAGTAGGAGCCGAAGAACCGGGAATTATTGGTGGTGCAATCGGGCAGCAAATCGCGGTTGTCGCCGGCGTACAGGTGCATGGCCAGGCCAATTTGACGCATGTTGTTCAGGCATTGAATCCGGCGCGCGCGTTCCTTGGCGCGGCTCACCGCCGGCAGCAGCAGCGCAGCCAGAATGGCGATGATGGCAATGACGACCAACAACTCAACGAGCGTAAAACCCCGGCGCTGATATAGGTTCATAGGCACACCTGGGAACTGGACTGGTTACGGAACTATTACCACATTCCGGTGTGCTTTCCCAGTCCTTCCCAGCGGAATACCGGATATTAATGGAAGATACGAGGCGGGCTAATTCTTCCTTCAGGAGGCGGCATCCCGGCGCGGAGGGTGCAGCGCCGCGACCCCCGGATCAAAGCGCCGGAGACGCGCCACCTCACTTGACAGGTAGCCCCGGCGGCGCGCACGGAGTGACGCGTTCTACCAAGGTCCGTCATGTCCAAACTCCGTCAGGAGTGACCTCTTTGTAGAATCTGTGTTCCTGAAATCCAAGCTCCGGAGGAGCGGCACATCCACCCACGTGATGTCGCTCCTGACGGAGCTTGGGATTTTTGATTCGCACGGCTACAAAGATGCCGCACCTCCGGCGCTTCAGTCAGGGTGTCGCGGCGCTCCACCGTCCGAATCATGGGGGGCGCGCTGATTCCCGCCTCCGTTTTCTTGGTTACCTGGTGGTTTACCCTGCATTTTGTTTTAACAATGATTTTGCGTTTTTTGATTTTTCAAATTTGCAACCCATTCTCCCGGAGTTAGTTTTGAAATTTTAACCCTCATTTTTTGCCGCCAAAAATTGAGTTCACCATTAAACCACATGGGTTCCGAGGGCGTGATAGAATGCTCGTTGGTATGCAAAAAATGCAACCAGAGCCGGCCTGCGGGCCGAGAGGGAGACCGAAGGCCGAGTTAAGAATGCAACGGGACCGGCCGTGTTGGGGCGGACAATTTGCAATCCGAATTCCGCAATGGTCGCCGGAAGATGGGTTCGCCCCGGCTGGGGCTTGGGGGGATCGGTTGGCCCAACCCACGGCTGGCGCCGTGAGCTACTCCCTTGCGCTGCTCCGCAGCTTTATGGGACGCGCAAGGGTGCCGTCCGCGCTCCGGGAAAGTCAGAGACTCGCAGCGCTCGTCCCTCCGAAAACGGAGAAATCCAGGCCAATCAAACCGGATCAAACCAGTTTTATGACATCTATCCAACCTCGGTTTGGTAGGTCGCCTCATTGGGGACATCCCCGGACGCGCCAGCTCATCAAAGACTCGCCGCCTCGTGCCAGGCGACGCTGCGGCGGGCGAAGGACTGCCGCCCTACGGCGCCGGTGGCAGCTTCGGAGCGCGGCTGGGTCGCAGACCAGCCGCAGCGATAACGCCAGCTCGACGTCATCAGCATTCTCCCACGTCTCACTTTGCCACGTGGCTGCGACTGATCCTGCGGCGCAGGACACAGTCGCGCTCCGGCACGGGACCGCCGGCAAAAGTAGAAATTACGAAACGAACCCAATTTTTTTGGAGCAAGTTAAATTCGGATACGTTTATGAAACAATGCCTTACAGCAATTTTCGACACCAAATCAAATTGGGTTCGTTTGGCTTCGTTTGCGGAGGGAGATGCTTTGCCGGTCACCGGATTTTCACATGACTCACGCCGGTATTCGTTCGATTTCCTTACGGCGCAGCGGCATACTCCGGCGTATGGATAATTCCACTCATCCCAGCGGCCATCCCGAGGCGCTCGGTCCGGTCACGGAAGGTGTGCCTGCCCCAGCGCGGCCCCCGCGTCCGCCCCGCGCGGCCCAGCCCAAGTTTCAAGCCGTCCCCAAGCCCGGCGTGGCCGAGACCGCCGCCGCACCCAAACCGGAGTTCAGCTTCCACCTCAAGCCGGCGGATATCGCCCGGCATCTCAACCGCTTTGTCATCGGCCAGAGCGAGGCCAAGAAGGTGTTGAGCGTGGCGTTGTGCGACCACTTCCAGCACGTGCGGATGACGCTGGAAGGTCAGGGCGCGCCGTTTTACCAGAAGCAAAACGTGCTGCTGCTCGGCCCCACCGGCGTGGGCAAAACGCATCTTATCCGTTCGGCGGCGGAACTCATCGGCGTGCCGTTTGTGAAGGCCGATGCCACCAAGTTCAGCGAGACCGGCTATGTGGGTGGCGATGTGGACGACCTGGTGCGCGATCTCGTGCGGCGCGCCGGCGGCGAGGTGGCCAAGGCCGAGCATGGCATCATTTATCTGGATGAAGTGGACAAGCTGGCCACGCGCGGCGAACAGGGCGGCCGCGATGTCTCCGGCCGCGGCGTGCAGACCAACCTGCTCAAGCTGATGGAAGACGGCGATGTGCCGGTGGTTTCGCCCAATGACATGACGGGCCAGTTGCAGAACGCCATGGCCGCCATGCGCGGCGGCGGCGCGCTCCAGCCGGAAACCATCAACACCCGCCACATCCTGTTCATCGTGAGCGGCGCGTTTTCCGGACTGGACGATATGATCCGGCACCGGTTGCTGACGCTCGCCACCGCTGCCCGCGCCGGCCGCCTCAAACCGGACCAGGTGCTGGCGCAGATGAGCACCGTGGACCTGGTGGCCTACGGTTTGGAGCCGGAATTTGTGGGACGGCTGCCCGTGCGCGTGGCGTGTCACGGACTCGATACGGACGACCTGTTCAACGTGCTGCGCCGCAGCGAGAGCAGCCTCATTCATCAATACGAACGCGCCTTTGCCGCGTATGGCATCCGCTGCGAATTCAAGGATGATGGCTTGCGGCGCCTCGCCGAACTGGCCGCCGCCGAGCAGACCGGCGCGCGCGGCTTGATGACCATTTGCGAACGCACGTTCCGCGATCTCAAGTTCCGGCTGCCGAACAGCCGCGTGAAGCGCTTCGCCGTCACCGCCAAACTGGTGGACGATCCGCTGGCGGAACTGCGGCGGCTGCTGGGCCGGAAATCCAAGTGAGACGCCGGGCCGGCGGCGAAAACATTGATAAATTCGATTCCCGCCAAAAAATATCAATTCTGCGCTGCTGACGTTTGCGGAGATGCTGCTGCCATGAACCATACCGATTCCCCGGCCCGGAAGCGAAGGCGCTTCCGGCTCGGCCGCTGGCTGCGTTCAGGCCTGATACTCTACGGGCTGCTCTGCCTGGGCTGCGCCGCTTTGCAGCGCAAGATGATCTATCACCCGCCACATTTGACTCCCGCACAAAACGAAGCTTATGCCCGACAGGCCGGGCTGGAACGCTGGCGCAATGCCGAAGGACAGCCGATCGGTTTCAAACGCCCGGCACCATTGCAACCGGCCGCCGGCAGCGTGCTCGTCGTGTATGGCAATGGTGGTTGTGCGGTGGGTTGCAGCCGCTATGCCGATGCCGTGCAGCAGGCCGCCGCGTGGGATGTTTACATTTTGGAATATCCCGGATACGCGGACCGGCCCGGTTCACCGAGCGAGAAGAGTTTGTTTGCGGCGGCGGATGAAGCCATCCGCCACGTGCCAACCAACGCGCCGTTGTACCTGATCGGCGAATCCTTGGGTACGGGCGTGGCGTGTTACCTGGCGGGCACGTATCCGGACCGAATTGCCGGCATGATTTTGTTTGCGCCCTATAATTGCCTCACCGACGTCGCCCAATATCACATGCCCGTGCTGCCCGTCCGCTGGCTGCTGGCGGATACTTTTCCCGCTGCGGATTACCTGAACCATTTTCACGGGCGCGTGGGAATCTTGGTCGCCGGCCAGGACCGCGTGGTACCGGAGAAATTCGGGCGGCGGCTCTACGCCAGTTACGCCGGGCCCAAACAACTGTGGGAGTTTCCCCCGGACAATCATTGGAGCGTGACCGAGCGGTCGCCGGAATTTTGGCGTCAAGCCGTCACGTTTATACAAACCCCTGCGAACTAATCCGTGATGCGAAACCCCATGTCATCACTTCCCCGGCAGGAGCAGGTCCACCGCAATGGTCACGATGGAGAGGGCGAAGATGATCAGGTAATTCCAGTCCTCGGGCGACTTGCGGATGGAGTTGAGCAGATACAGCGCGGCGGCGCGGTCTTCGGCGGACAGCACCGCACCAGCCTGCAGCTTGTCGATAATACCCGTCTGCCGGATCGTATTTTTTCTGCGGGTGGAAATGAAGTAACGGTACAGGAAGAACGTCAGATACCCCAACGCGCCAAAGTACCAGACCGGACGCACCCAGGCCGGGGCGATTTTTTGCAAAATGATGACGGCCCGGAAAGCCACCGACGACAATACTCCGAGCAGAAAGAATCCGATAATCACCGGCTTGGGAATGAATTTGGGAACGGCAGCCATATGGAGCAAGACTTGTACTGCCACTTCGCCGCAGCGTCGAGTTTGTTTGCCGCCCGGCCGGTTCTTGGAAAATCCGGGCATCGGTCAAATGACCCCGGTTTCTGCTGGACGAATGTTCAAATGGCAGGGCATGCTGAAACTAATCTGAGAACCCAACTATGAAACGCACTACTTATGCTTTCGGCGCCGCATTAGCGGCCACGTTGCTGCTGGGCGCCCGCCCGGCGCTGCATGCCACCACCACTTACAACCTCGGCGACCTCGACTTGGCCACCGTCCAGCAGGACTGGGGCGAACCGCACGCCAACCGTTCGGTGGACAATCACGACCTCACCCTGGCTGGCAAAAAATATCCGAATGGGCTGGGCACGCACGCCTCCAGCCAGTTTATCCTGACCTTGGATGGCACCGGCGAGAAATTCTCCGCTCGCGTGGGCGTGGATGATGAAGTGGGCAAGGGCAAAGGTGGTGTGGTTTTCCAGGTGATTGGCGACGGCAAAGCGCTCTTCACCAGCGGGGAATTGCATTCCGGCGATGAACCCCAGGACGTGGACGTGAGCCTGGCGGGCATCAAGCAACTGGTCCTCGCCGTGGATGGCGGGGCTGACATCGGTTATGATCATGCCGACTGGGCGAATGCGGTGATCACGATGGACAGCGGCAAGCCCGCTCCGCTGGCGCCGGCCCAGGAACCGGCGGTGATTCTCACTCCCAAGTCCGGCCCGAAACCCAAAATTAACAGTGCCAAAGTTTTTGGCGTCCGCCCCGGGGCCCCGTTCCTCTTTACCGTGGCGGCCAACGGCGACCGGCCGATGACCTTTGCCGCGGCCAACCTGCCGGAAGGATTGAAGCTGGACAGCGCCAGCGGTCAGATTACCGGGGCTCTGACCACGCCCGGCGAATATGTGGTCACCCTCTCGGCCAAGAACGGCTTGGGCACGGCGGAACGCACGTTGAAAATTGTCTGCGGTCCGACGATTGGCCTGACCCCGGCGTTGGGCTGGAACAGTTGGAACTGCTTCGCCTCCGCGGTCACCGCGGAAAAAGTGAAGGCGGCCGCCGATGCCATGGTGCGCAGCGGGCTCATCAACCACGGCTGGACCTACATCAACATTGATGACTTTTGGGAAGTGCATCAGGATTCCAAGGACCCCACGTTGCAGGGACCGCATCGCGACGCCACCGGCCACATCATTCCCAATCCGCGGTTTCCGGACATGAAGGGCCTGGCGGATTACGTTCACTCCAAGGGCCTGAAAATCGGGCTGTATTCCTCGCCCGGGCCGTGGACCTGCGGCGGTTGCGTGGCCAGTTGGCAGCATGAGACGGAGGATGCCGAATCGTACGCCAAATGGGGCTTTGATTATCTCAAGTACGACTGGTGCAGCTACGGCGGCATTGCCGAGTCTGGCGCCCCCGGACTCCCGCCGTGGAACAAGAATGGCGACAACCTTGCCGCGTACCAGTATCCCTACCGCGTCATGCGCGCCGCGCTCGACCAGCAGCACCGCGACATTCTGTTCAGCTTCTGCCAGTACGGCATGGGCGATGTGTGGAAGTGGGGCAAGGAAGTGGGCGGCAATTCCTGGCGCACCACCGGCGACATCACGGACAACTGGCGCAGCATGTCGACCATCGGCTTCAGCCAGGCTGGGCATGAACCCTACGCCGGCCCCGGTCACTTCAACGATCCGGACATGCTCATCGTCGGCAAGGTGGGTTGGGGCCCCGAGCTGCACCCCACCCGGCTCACGCCGAATGAACAATACACGCATATCAGTTTGTGGTGTCTGCTCACCTCGCCGTTGCTCATCGGGTGCGACATGACGCAACTGGACGACTTCACGCTCAGCCTGCTCTCCAACGACGAGGTGCTGGAAGTGGATCAGGATCCGCTCGCGCAACAGGCCAAACGGGTCTCCCAGGAAAACCAACTGGAAGTCTGGGCCAAGACCATGGAAGACGGCTCCAAGGCGGTGGGCCTGTTCAACCGCGGCTACTCCGACGCCCAGGTCACGGCCAAATGGTCCGACCTGGGACTCACCGGAAAACAGAAGGTCCGCGACCTCTGGCGGCAGCAGGACATTGGAGAATTCAGCGACGCCTTCACCGCTTCCGTGCCCCGGCACGGCGTGGTTTTGATCCGCGTATGGCCGGTTAAATGATTCGCGTTCAATTTGTTACCCATTAACAAAACCCGGCCTTCTCCATTGCAGAAGACCGGGTTTTTTGTGTTGTAACCAAGTCCGCGCGGCGGGCGTCTGTGAATTCGCAGCCACGCTGCAACCGAATAAAAACACAAATTAGTCCCATGAAAAAATTGATCGCCGCACTCTGTCTGACCGCCGTCATGGCTCTGGCCGTCCACGCTGAAGACGCCACCAACACCACCACGACAGCCACGCCCAAGAAACCCAAGTTGACCGCCGAACAAAAGGCGACCATCAAGGAAATCATCGCCAAATACGACACCAACAAAGATGGCAAGCTCAGCAAGGAAGAACGCGCCAAGATAACCGCCGAAGACAAGGCCACCCTGGCCAAGCTGCGCGGCACCGTTCATCCCGCCCACAAGAAGAAGGAAAAATCCACCGCCACCACCACTACCACCGACTCCGCCGCGAAGTCGGAATAATTCCGGCACTGCGGAAAATTTAATCTCAGCCAACAAACTCCCCCGTCGTTTGCCGGGGGAGTTTTTTTTGCGCGCCAAACCGTTTTTGATTTTGCCGGGCGCCGGTTCCCGCTAGGCTGCCGCGATGCCCGAACGGCTGCCCATTTATGATATTGAAGCGGACCTCGTCGCCACTCTGAAGGCGACGAAGCGGCTGGTCTTGCAGGCGCCCACCGGCTCCGGGAAATCCACCCAGGTGCCGCAAATGCTGCTGCGGCACGGGTTGCTGGGCGACGGCCAGGCGGTCATCCTGCAACCGCGCCGGCTGGCGGCCCGCCTGCTCGCCAGCCGGGTGGCGCACGAACTGGGGGTGGAACTCGGTCGCGAGGTCGGTTATCAGGTGCGGTTCGAAAGCTGCGTCAGCGCAGCCACCAAAATCAAATTCGAGACCGAAGGCATCCTGTTGCGGCAACTCATCCAGGATCCCACGTTGCGCGGCATCTCGGCGGTCATCTTTGACGAATTTCACGAGCGGCATTTGTACGGCGACATTACCCTCGCGCGCGCGCTCGACATCCAGGAACAATCCCGGCCCGATCTGATCATCATCGTCATGTCGGCCACGCTCGATGCCGGCACCCTGGAGGATTACCTCTCGCAAGCGGGCGAGCGTCCGGTCCACCCCGCCCCGCCCTGCGCCGTGCTGGCTTCGCAGGGCCGGACTTTCCCGGTGGACATTCATTATCTGCCGCACCGGTTGGGGGCCAATCCGCCGCCGCCGTGGGAACTGGCCGCCAATGCCTTCAGCGATTTTGTCCGCTCCGGCGGTACGGGCGACGTGCTGGTGTTCATGCCCGGAGGCTTTGAAATCAGCCAGACGCTCACCGCCATTCGCAATACGCCCGAGGCGCGCGGTTATCTGCTACTGCCGTTGCACGGCGAACTGCCGCCCCGCGAACAGGACGCTGCTGTGGCCCGGTACGACCAACCCAAAGTGGTGGTGGCCACCAACGTGGCCGAAACCTCCATTACCATTGATGGCGTCCGGCTGGTCATTGACAGCGGGCTGGCGCGGGTGGCGCGCTATGATGCGCATCGCGGCATCAACACGCTGCTCATCGAAAAAATCTCGCAGTCCAGCGCCGACCAGCGGACCGGGCGCGCCGGGCGCACCGCGCCGGGGCGGTGTTTGCGGCTGTGGTCCCGCAGCGAGCACGATGAGCGCCCGCCGCACGACCTGCCGGAAATCCGCCGGCTGGACATCGCCGAAGTCGTGCTCACCCTCAAGGCCGCCGGCGTAGCCAATCTGCGCACTTTTCGCTGGCTGGAAAAACCGGATGAAATTTCCCTCACCCATGCGGAGGAATTGCTGACCGATTTGGGCGCGCTTAAAGTAGGGCAGGCGTCCCGCCTGCCCCGCGGTGACTCAGGCTCTCAGGTAACCCTCGAATCTCCAAACACTGCCGCTCCGAAAGAATTGGGCAGGCAGGATGCCTGCCCTACTTTGGAGATCACCGCCATTGGCCGCAAGATGCTGGCCTTTCCGGTGCATCCGCGCTACGCGCGCATGTTGCTGGCCGCGCAGGAATACGGCTGCGTGTACCAAGCCTGTCTGGTGGCCGCACTCACGCAGGGCCGCGACCTGTTGTTGCGCAACGTGGGCCGGGACGTGGCAACCGCGCGCGAAGATTTGCTGGGCGACAAGGCGTCTTCCGATTTTTGGATTCTGATGCGCGCCTGGAATTATGCGGCGCAAAACCAGTTCCGGCTCGACGCCTGCCGGCGCCTGGGCATCCACGCGGTCACCGCCCGGCAGGTGGGACCATTGCTCGACCAATTCCTGCGCATCGCCAAAGGTGAAGGGCTGGACGTGACCCCGCGCGAGGTGAAGGACGAGGCGTTGCAAAAGTGCCTGCTCATCGGCTTCAGCGACCGGGTGGGCTGCCGGTTGGACCAGGGCACCTTGCGGTGCGAACTGGTGCATGGCCGGCGCGGTGTGCTGGCGCGCGAAAGCGTGGTGCAA
>DATJIU010000323.1:0-2354 GCA_035492855.1 Dongiaceae bacterium
GGCTGGCCTTGCGCACCGCCAAGGGCGCGATCGCGTATTCGCCGGAAGTGCTGGCGGACATTGACGGCCAGAGCGCGGCCATTCTGTATCGCCTGCTGGAATTTCCCACCAAACCCGAAGCGGACCGCCTGGGGTTGCTCACCCACGACGAGAATTATTTCGGCCAAAACCACAGCGCCCCGCTGTGCGACGAGCAGACTGCGGTCCGGTTGCGGAACGATGGCGCGCAAAGCCTGTTCCAAGCCTCGCGGTGCTACTGGCCGCAAGGCGTGGTGGCGCGGGCGCATCCGCGGCTGGTATCGGCCCTGCGTTCCGGGTGGACGGATCCGGCGTCGCTCGGCCGGTTGGGCACGTGGCACGGCACCATGCCCCAGGATGCCGGCATCACTGATGAAGAACTTTCCTCCATGGGTTCCCTGTTGCGCGGCCTGGCGCCCACGCAGGTGATTTTTTGCGGCCCGCTCGCTCCCGCGGTGCAAGAAGTGTTTACGTTCCTCTGGCAGAAACAGGAACGGAAGGATTCCCGCCAGCCGCGCCTGATCCTGGCCGGGGTGGAAATGGAAACCAAATTGCGGCCGGAATTTCTGGCGCAATGCGTGCATGTTGCCACCGATCCCGCCGCGGCAGCCACGATTCGCACGATTCGTTCCCGGCTGGCGGCCAACGCGGACATCGCCCTCGTGCTGACCAGCGACGTGCCGGAGGCCACCGCCAAAGCGCTGCTCCACGGCCTGGCTCCGTTCCTGGGCCGGCAAGGCACGGTGCTCGTTCCCTGCGGAAGATTTGACCGTTTTGCCATCACGGAAGAAGCGCCGTTGATCCGCCTGGCCAACGACTGGTTCAAAGCCAGCGGCGGCGAGCTGGGCTATGGCATTTGGGCCGGTCCGGCCGGCGCCCGGCCCCACCTGCTCAATTGGGCAACGTTCCGCCGCACCCCGGAAACCGCTTTTTGGAACCGGCAATGGATGCCCGGCGTGGCCGATATCGCCTGGGAAGAGACTGAAACCGCAACTGCCAGCGTGACCGCCTAATCCCGGAAAACTTTTCATGAAGCCTGCCTCCGTATCCATCATCATTCCGGTGTTTAACAAGTGTGACCTCACCGTGCAGTGTCTCCAGGCACTGGCCGAGGTGACGAACCACATTCCGCACGAAGTGATCGTGGTGGACAATGCCTCCACGGATGCCACGCCAAACCGGATGCGGGAACTGGGCGGGAAAATCCGTTATCTCCGGAACCAGCAGAACGCCGGCTTTGCCCGGGCCTGCAACCAGGGCGCCGCGGCCGCCACCAGCAATCTCTTATTGTTCCTGAACAATGACACCATCCCACTCCAGGGCTGGCTCGACGCCCTGATGACGGAACTGCGCACGCATCCCGAAGTGGCGGCGGTGGGCTCCAAGTTATTGTACGAAAACGGCCTGGTACAGCATGCCGGCGTGGCCTACGCCCGCGAAACCCGGAGTCCGTTTCATCCGTACCGGCTGTTGCGCTCCGACGACCCGCGCGTAAACCACCGGCGTGAAATGCAGGCCGTTACGGCTGCCTGCGTGTTGATTCGCGCCAAATGGTTCCAGCAATGCGGCCGGTTCAGCGAAGATTACCAGAACGGTTACGAAGATTTGGATCTCTGCCTCAACATTCGCAAGCAGGGCGGCGTGATTGTGTACCAGCCGCGCAGCGTGCTGTTCCATCTGGAAAGCCAGACGCCGGGCCGCATGAAATTTGACAACGAAAACCGCGCGCTCTTTTTCCAACGGTGGGCCGACACCCTGCTCTCGGACGAAGATGCCGTGTATTGCGAAGACGGTTACCGTTCCCTTGGTCGCAAGCCCGGCGACCCGGAACAGGTTTCGCTGGTCCGGCTGAACTCCGAATCGGAGCAAGCGCAATGGGCCGTGGTGGCCCAGACCCAGTTGCTCGCTGCCGCCGGCAAACTCGATGAGTGCGCGCAACAGCTCGCCGCCACCGAACTCTGGCCAAACGATGCCGCCGTCCGCCGTTGGGCGGGGGCGTTGTGCCACCGGTTCAAACTGCCCGCCGCCGCGCGCCGGCATTTTGAAATTTCGCTTGAACGGGAAGACCACGCGGAGGTGCGCATATGGCTCCAGGCGGTCACCGCGGAGCAGCCCGAATGGGCCATGACGCTTGAAAAGGGCCGGCGCGGCTTGCAATCCGGAAACGTGGCAGCCGCGAAAAACAATTTTGAAACCGCGCTGCTGCAAGGCGCTCCCGCACGGCTCGCGCTGCCCGGTCTCTGGCAGGCCGCCACCGCATCCGGGGCCACGGCCGATGCCGAACAGGCCGCCCAGGCGTTGCTGGCTCTGCCCCGGTTGGATGCGGTCACCGCCGC
>DATJIU010000324.1:0-9597 GCA_035492855.1 Dongiaceae bacterium
CACCCCTTCATCCCGGGCAGTCTGAGCCACCTTCAACCCGATGGCCCGACTGATGTCACGCAGGTGCGCCAGCGTGGGAAACAGCACCGGTTCACCCCCGGCGTTGTGGGCCACGGTATATTCCGCCAGGGTCCGGGCGGCGGCCAGGAACATGGAATTAGTAATTTGCGACGCGCCAGCCACCAGGGCTCCCAGTCCCACTCCGGGGAAAATAAAGGCGTTGTTGCACTGGCCGATAACATGCCGGCATTCCTGATAGAGTACCGGCTCGAAAGGCGAGCCCGTAGCCACCAGCGCCCGGCCGTCGGAATGTTGCAAGGCCTCGCTGGGAGTGCATTCCGCCTTGCTGGTGGGATTGCTCAACGGGAAAATCAAGGGCTGGTCGCAATGCTTTGCCATGGCACGGATGACTCCCGGCGTGAACTCGCCCGGCGTGCCCGTCATGCCCACCAGGATCGTGGGCCGGAATTTTTGCACCACGGCCTCCAGCCCCACCGGGATGGTATCGCCCATGCCCGCCGCGGCAAAATCCTCCGGCGTCCAGGCAATGGCGCGTTTATGGTCATCCATCTCACCCCGGCCCACATGCACGATGCCACCGGAATCCAGGTACAGCTTGCGCCGCCGGATTTCGGTGTCGTTCAGGCCCTCGGTCTTCAAAGCCGCCGAAATCAAATCGCCCACGCCAATGCCCGCCGCGCCGGCGCCCACCAGCAGCATACGCTGGTCGCGGAGATTTTTGCCCAGGAAGCCCAGCCCGGACAATATGCCCGCCACCGTCACCGCCGCTGTGCCCTGAATGTCATCGTTAAAACTGGGCAGCCGCCGCTGGTACCGTTCCAGCAGCCGGATGGCGTTGTTCTTCTTGAAATCTTCCCACTGCAACAGCGCGTTCGGGAAGACGGCCTTGACCGCTTCCACAAATTCCTCCACCAGCGCGTCATATTCTGCGCCGCGCAGCCGCCGCGCCCGGTAGCCGATGTAAAAGGGATCTTCGAGCAACTCGGCGTTATCCGTGCCCACATCCAGGCTGATCGGCAGGCACAGGGAGGGATGAATCCCCGCCCCCACCGAATACAGGATGAGCTTGCCCACCGGAATGCCCATGCCACCGGCACCCTGGTCGCCGAGGCCCAGGATACGCTCGTTGTCCGTAACCACGATCAGCCGGATGTCGCGCCCGGGCAATTCGCGCAACCGGTCGGCAATCTGCCCGCGATCGTCCGGGGTGATGAACAGGCCGCGCGGACGCCGATAGATGTGGCTGAAGCGCTGGCAGGCCAATCCAACGGTAGGGGTATAGATAATGGGGGCGAACCGGTCCAGGTGCTCCAGCAACACCCGGAAAAAAAGCGTTTCGTTGCGCCCCAGCAGCGCCGTGAGGCCGATGTACTGTTCCAGTGGCTCGTTCTTGGCACAGATTTGTCCCACGGTCATGGCCACCTGCTGTTGAAGGGTCAAAACCGCCGGCGGCAGCAAACCTTCAATCCCCAGCAACCGGCGCTCCTCCCGGGTGAAGGCGAGCCCCTTGTTCCGCGTGGGGTCACGTAAAATCTGCTCCCCGTCCACCGAATGATCGGCCTTCGCTTTCCTGGCAGTCATAAGTTTGTTTCCCGTCTAGTCTTTATTAAGACACAACACCTAATAACTCATCGCCAAGGCCACGCCATGCTTTGATTGCCCACTCCGCAACCGATTTTGCTGCCTCACCCCTGCCAGACCTGCCGGCGGTCAGACAAAAACAATCGGCGTGGTGGGAGCGGAATCATCCCAACCCCGGGTCGGCTGGGGGGTTACGCTGCTGATATCCTTGATGGAGATCTGCCGACCGCGGGTCTTCGGACCTTTCACTTCCACCTGCTTGGGATCGCAGGTTTGCTGGCTGATCTTCTGGTGCGGCGCCGGCTTGTAGCGGACATACAGCACCTCGGGCGTGCCGGGTTCGAAGAACAGGATGCGCGACTTGTCCGGAATGCAGAGATAGATCTTGTTCAGGATGGTGCCGCCGAAAGTGAAGCGTTTAAGGTAGCTGGCGTTGCGGTCCGTATAGGCGCAGGTGAACACCTGTTCCCGGTCGGGCAGGCCGCAATAAAAGAGTTCCGGCCCCACGAACAGTTTCTCGGGCAGTTCGGTGACTTTGTAGGTGCCGTCCTTGAAGACCAGCAGCACCTTGTCGAACTTGGTGCATTCCAGCTTGAACTCGTCGCCGCTGACCTTGTAGCCGACGTAACCACTCGCGCGGTCGTAGCTCACTTTGAAGGCCTTGAAAGCGACTGCCTTTATATCCACTTCCTCGTGCCGGGCCGACTTGGTGGTGCGCCGGGGATATTGTTTGCCATACTTTTCGAGCAGAGCTTCGAGGTGGCCGATGACGTACTTCGTGAGGTTCTTCAGATGCTTGCGCGCTTCGGCCAGGTCGGCCTTGGTCTGCTCCATCTCCTCGCGATGCTTGTTGATGTCGAACAGCGAAATGCGGCGGATGCGTACCTGCAACAGGCGGTCCACGTCGGCATCCACAATGTCGCGCACCAGTTCCTTCTTGAACGGTTTGAATCCTTCATACACCGCAGCCACCACGGCCTCATTGGTTTTGCATTTCTCAATGGCCTTGTAGATGCGTTCTTCGATGAAGATGCGCTCCAGCGTACGGTAATGCAGTTCGTCGAGCAGCTTGCGCTCGCTCAATTCCAGTTCGCGCTTGAGGATGGCCACCAACTGGTCGGTGTTTTCGCGCAGGACCTCACTCACGGTCAGTTCCACCGGGCGGTTGTCCTTGATGACCACAATGCGGCTGGAGATGCTGACCTCGCAGCCGGTGAAGGCATAGAGCGCGTCCATCAACTTGTCCGGCTCCACCCCCGCCGGGCATTTGATCTCAATCTCCACGTCCTCGGAAGTGAAGTCGTTGATGGATTTCACCTTCAGCTTGCCCTTGCGCACGGCGTCCTCAATGGACGCAATCAGCGACTCCGTGGTGGTGGTGGGCGGAATTTCCTTGATGACTACCGTGCTGTCATCCTTGACCTTGATCTTGGCGCGGACCTTCACCGAGCCCAGACCATCCTGGTAATCGCGCGCATCCATCAGGCCGCCGGTGGGAAAATCCGGCAGGCATTTGAACGGTTGCTTCTTGAGGATGGCAATCTGCGCTTCCAGCAACTCGGGGAAATTGTGCGGCAGAATTCGCGCGCTCAAACCGACGGCAATGCCCTCCGTGCCGAGCATGAGCGTCAGCGGCAGTTTGCACGGGAGCGCCACCGGCTCTTTGTTGCGACCATCATAGCTCGGGATGAACTCGGTAATCTCGTCGTTGAACAGTTCGGTGCGTGCCAGTTCAGTGAGCCGGCATTCAATGTAACGCGGCGCGGCAGCCGGGTCGCCGGTAAAGATGTTGCCGAAGTTCCCCTGGCCTTCGATCAGATATTGCTTGGTCGCCAGCACCACGAGGGCGTCGCCAATGGAGGCATCGCCGTGGGGATGATATTGCATGGTATGCCCCACCACGTTGGCCACCTTGATGAACCGGCCGTCATCCTTTTCGTGCAAGGCCCACAGAATGCGCCGCTGCACCGGCTTCAAGCCATCCGCCAGATTTGGGATGGCGCGGTCGCGAATGACGTAGCTGGCATAATCCAGAAACCCCCGGTCCACCCGGGTATGCAAACCGGCGGCAACCTTCTTGGGGTCAAACGGCCGGTGCGCCAGCGGCGCCACCGTCTCGGCCACAATATGTTCGGCCGCACTCTCGTTGCCGCCCTTGGCCTTTGTGCTTGCGGGCGGGGTGCCGTCCATCGGCAGTTCTGTCTGGCTGGAATCGTCTTTGCGTTTAGCGGTCATGTTCAGTCGTTGTCAAAGTGAATAGCCCGTCCCGGCACGGGATGCCAGATGATTTCGCCGCCGGACGAAAATTCCGGCGGCACACGGACGGGGGAAAACCGGCCCGGTTTATCTGACCGGCAACGGCGGCGGCGGCTGGCTGCCCGGGGCGGGCGCCGCCGGCGGCAGCAAGCCCAGCAGTTCCTGCTGTTGCTGATACCAGTCGCGCAACGGCCGCGACAGCAGGGAAACTTTGAAATCCTTGAAATGGTCCAGATTCATGGCGTCTTCCACCGCCTTCTTGAGCTGGTTGTTCAGATCACCCTTGGCGTCATCAGCCCACCCCTTGAAGGAGCCGGTGCCGTCGTTGAGCATCTTGGCGGCAGCCACGCGGGTGTCCTGGTCGTATTTGAAGACCGGCACTTCCACCCAACCCTGGTCAATCTTGCCGGCCACGCGCTTGGTGTCGTCCTTGGTGATCACCACATATTTGGCCAGCTCAATGATGCGGTGCTCCAGCTTGGCCACAATGTCATCCTCGCCCACACCGTCATTGGCCTCGGCACCGAGGTCGCGGGGGGCGTTTTCCAGCCGCAGACAGACCTGTTTCACGTATTCATCCTGCAGCTTCTCAAAGTATTCCTGGCTGCGCCGGGCAATCAAATCCCGCTCCTCCGGGGTAAAGCTGTACTTCTTGTCGTCCAGGCCCACAAACGTGGAGTAATTCGTGGAGACGAGCAGCTTCTTGAGGCGGGCGGTCAGGTTGGTGGCGCTCAGCCGTTCCACCACGGGAACTCCCTCGGGCTTGTCGTTCAAGTCCAGCTTGACGGCCTCCGGCAAGGCCGAGAAGAGCGCCCGGTCCACTCCGCCAAGCTCCTTGATTTGCTGGTTGAGGAATTTCCAGTGCGCCTGATAACGTTCCTTCTGGTTGAGGTCGCCGATGTAGTCAAATTGGTTTTCCACGCTCACCGACCGGGTACTGGAACGGAACCACATCAGTTCGTTCACAAATTGCTGCGCCAACTGGCTGGCGGCAGCGGTGTAATTCAGGCTCACCAGTTCCAGGGGAATGCGGTCGTTGGGGTTCTGCGGGGCGCGGGCCTGGATGAATGTTTCGATGACGTTGTTGGGCAACAGGTCAATGAATTGCGCCGTCTCGGCATAGGCGCCCACCACCGGCTCCGGACCGTAATCAAAGGTGCGTACGTCGCCGTAGCGGAAGGAATCTTCATCCGAGGCGAACAGCAGCTTGTTGGTCCGGGCCTCGGGGCTGTCGAAGTAGCCCCAACGAATCGCCGCCTGATCATGCGGCAGGGCCTGGTGCACGGTACGCATCCGCCAGCCCGTGAAAATGCGCGCCTTGAACACCTCATATTCCATCATGGAGTTGGAGGTGATCTTGTTGGTATAGGCGTCGAGTGGTTCGCCCGCGATGTACGCCTTGAACCAGTCGTCCAGTTCCTGGCTGGTGAGTGTGGCCGCCACGCTGCCGGCAAAATTGTGGCGCAATCCCAGTATATGGCCCACCTCGTGCGCCACCACCTCGCGCAGAAAATCCTGCGAGACCCGCAGCACCGCCGCGTCGGTCAACTGGTCGCTGGCCAGCAACTCCTGCAAGCCTTCCGCCATCTGCTTGGCCACCACCTGCGGGTCCATCTGGCAGCATTCCGCCGAGCGGAGAAACGGCACCCCGAAAGGCGTCGCGCCGGACTTCTTCTCATCCTTCTTGGCATCCGTCATTTCTTCCATGGCCCGCAGCAACACCCGCGCCCGGGCCTTGCCCAGGTAGGTGAATGCGGAGGTGATGTAGGCCTGGCCATGCTTTGATTCGCCGTCCAGAGGATCCGCGAGCACGTCGGCGTAGGCAAACCCGGCCTTGTCCCACGGCACCCACTGGATGAGATTATACTTGGCGTCCGGCGCGGTGACGCCCTTGGGCGCCGGCTGGATCTGCACCACTTCTTTGCCGAAGGCGAGATTCCAGTACAGCACCGCGTCTTTCACGGCCTGCACATAATCTGCGGGGGTATTGTCCGAGTAATAGAACACCACCGGACGGCTGAGGTCGAAGCGGTCAATCCGGGAGGAGACCCGGCCCGTGCCGAGTTCCAACTGCCCTTCCGACTCGAAGAACTTGGTGTACCGGCCATCCACCACATTCGGTTCCTTGCCCTGGAAATCGCCCGGCTCGTAGGGCGTAATGAAATACCGCGCCTCATACCGCGCTTCCACATCCTGCTCCATCTGGCGGCTGCGGGTCTGAATGCTCTGGCGGATGACCAACTGGCTGCCATCCTGACGGATTTCAAACACCCGGCTGTCGGGCACTTCCAGCACGTTGTCGTGTTCTGAAAAATTCAGCGCCCCGCCATCGGTCCAGGATTGCGTGAACACCCGGCGCATGCCCTTGTTGAAATCCACCACCACGAGGTCGCCGTCCTGGCGCACGATGGGAAAACTCGCCAGCAGCCGGCGCGCCGGCAGGTCTTCTGTGATGACGAGACCTTTGGTGGATTCGTACATATCCACGCCGTCGGGGAACAGCTCAAACCGCACAATCTTGCCGGCGAGCCCATGGCTCGTGGGCGCCTGCCCCTGCGGAATCATCGAGGCGCTGAATAGATAATCCTTGCCCAGCCCGCTCTTGGGAATGGCCAGGTAAAACTGGTCGGCCACCTGCAATTCGGGCGCCACCGCGGCTTTGTCCGCGGCCCGGGAAAAGTGGAGACAGGTGAGAAACACAGTGGCGAGAGCCAGCAGCCGGGCCTTCGGGACAAAACCTTGCTTCATATAATAATACGGAAAAATGCCCGGCAGAACGACTGCGGGCAAGCGGAAAGCGTCAACAGTTACTCCCTGGGTGCCGCGCCCCCTCCCCTCCTTCGACCTTCCCCCGGTTCCGCAGGGCCACAACGTCAGGATTTGGGCTGTTTCAGGCCCAGCTGGGTCCGCACAATTTCCGGCAGATATTTCACCGGCACGGAGCCGGACGCCACCACCGCGTTGTGGTATTCGCCGAGGTTGAAGCGGTCGCCCATTTCACGCTCGATTTGCTGGCGCAACCGGTAGAGCGCCATGCGCCCCACAAAGTAGGTGCTCAACTGCACGGAGCTTTGCTTGGCCCGGATCAGTTTCAGCCGCGCCTCGCCTTCGGACTGGAAGGCATCGGCGGTCATGAACTTCATCGCTTCGTCATCGGTCATGTGGGTGCAATGCAATTTGTAGTCCAAAATGGAATTGGCCACGGCGCGCAGGTAGAACTTAAGCTGCATCAGCCGCAACCGCAGGTCGCCATCGCCGTACCCTTCATTGAGCATGGTGATTTCGCCGTACACCGCCCAGCCTTCCACATACGTGCCGGACTGGAAAACGCGGCGGATAAGCGAACCCGTCTTGGTGGCTTGCGCCAGTTGCACATAATGCCCCGGGTACGCCTCGTGAATGGTCAGAATCTGGAGCATGTAATGGTTGTACTCCTCGAGGAAACTTTTCACGCGCGCGGCGTCCCAATCGGCCGGCGGCGGACTGATGGCGTAATAGCTCTGCGCCGTCGGATCAAGCGGCGGCGCGTTGTCCAGATAGGCCACCGCGTTGCCGCGGCGGAATTCCGGCATCTCGATCACCTGGCACAAATCCGGATCCGGCAACGCCACGTAATTTTTCTGGCGGATGAATTCCTTGATGTGCGCCACCGTCGCCCGCGCGTCCTTCACCAGGTCGTCCGGCGAGCCGTGTGATTGATTAACCGCGGCAATGACCTTGGTAACGGTTTCGCGTTCGCCGTCCGCATCGTCCGGCGGCAGCGGTTGCTGTGGGAAATACTGGCACCACAACTGGCGCGCCACGGCGTACATGTCGCGCCGCACCCGGGTAAACTCCTCCTCGGCGTCGGCCAGATTTTGTTCGGCGGTGATGCCGGCCCCGGTTTGGAGTTCAAATTTCTTGTCGAACGTCCGTTTCCCGATCCGCCAGTCACCGGTGGCCTGCTTGACGAGCGGTCCTTCGAGGAATTTCTGGTAGTCCTGCAACAGCGCCACCGTGGCCGCCGCCGCCGTTTTCAACTGGTCCAGTTGTTCGGTCTTGCCGGCGTACTGGAAAATTTCCTTTTCGTAAAAGCTGATGGCGCCGCGGTTCTGGAGGATGGCGGTTTCCACCAACTGCCGGGCCGGATGCTTGAGGGTTTTTTTGGCCTCGGCCACAATACGCGGGAACTGCTGCATGCGGGCAATGCAGTTGGCCACGTTCAACTCCAGCGGTTGCGTGGAGTGCGACAGCAACTGGTACGTGCTGTCGCTCAGGTAACCGCCATATACCCGCGGGTCGTCTTCAAACGGGTGAAACTTTTCGGCCTCCCAGATTTGCAACTCCAGCCCGTGCTGAAAAATCTCGTAGTCAATCTGCCCGGCGCGGGTCAGCTTGTGGTAATCCACCTTCCGGGACAGGTCCGTGTGCGTCTGCTTGGCCAGTTTCACCCAGCCGGCGCGGGCCGGGGCGGAGATGTCATCCAGCAACGCGTCAAACCGGTGGTCACCCAGGCGGGTGGCCTCGGTCGGTTGTTCATGGAAACTTTGTTCCAGGTAATCGTGGAAAAAGGTCTCCAGCTTTTCGTCTTCCGTGGGCGCGGCGCCCGCCGGGGCAGCGGTGGCCAGCAGGCTGCAGGCGCCCAAAAGCGCCAGCCAGTGATTGGGGTTCATCATGGTGTGGTCGGTTGTGTTGTCGAAACAGGCAAATGTCCGGCCCGGCCAAGCTCATCCCGGAGGACCGGCGGCGTCACGAATGGGCCAACAGTAGGGACAGCGCCGGGGCCGGTCAACTCCGCAGCAGCCCGGGCCACCGGCGAAGTTTTGTTGCCCCCGCGGTAACAAACCGCCAACTTTCCCCGTCTGCAATGATGACCGGCCGTTGGTAGCCGGCCCGGATGTTTGCCCAATTTGTAAAACCACATGCCTGGTGGCTTGGCCTGCTCCTCACCGTTGCGGCGGGGTTCGCGCAGTCCGATGCCCTGATGTACACCGCCATCACCATCCCCATGCGGGATTCCAACAGTCTCGCGGCGGACCTCTGGTACGCGCCGCCGGCACCCACGGCCAAACCGGTCATCCTCATTCAAACGCCCTACAACCGGAAGCTGTACCGGCTCGGCATCATTCCCGGCTATGCCGGCGGCAGCCTGTTTCCAGTCAACACCAACTATAATTATGTGATCGTGGACTGGCGCGGCTTTTACGGTTCCGCAAGTGCCGCAGTGCCGGGTTACAACCGGGGGCTGGACGGCTATGATTGCACCGAATGGATCGCCGCCCAGCCGTGGTCCAATGGCCGCGTCGGTACCTGGGGTTCGTCGGCCCTGGGACTCATCCAATTTCAAACGGCCTTCCAGCACCCGCCGCACCTCGTTTGCTGCAACATCCAGGTACGTTACTTCCAGACGCGGTATGATGACTACTATTACGGTGGCGACTACCGGAAAGAGCAGACCGAAAGCATCGCCAGCCTGGGTCTGGCGGACCCCAGCCTGATCCTCGCGCATCCCGATTACGACCCCTACTGGAAAACGGTGGAAGCCGTCACGGACACGCCCGAAAAAATGGCCGTGCCGGCACTCCTGGTGGGCGGCTGGTTTGACCACACGCCCGACACCGTGCTGCAGGCCTTTGCCGAATTGCAAACCCGCAGCGACACCGCCGTGCGTTCGCAGCACCGGCTCATCTTCGGCCCCTGGACGCACAGCGGCGTGGGCGAGGCCGCACAGGGCGTGCTCGATTTTCCCAACACCACCAA
>DATJIU010000325.1:0-18519 GCA_035492855.1 Dongiaceae bacterium
GGTTGGAGGTCGGCGTCGGCCAGGGCCATGCGCTTGATTTCCTTGGGGTCGCCCAGGGAAAACGCGCGGCGCAGCCAGCCGCGGGCGGCATCCAGTTGCTCCAACTGGCAGGCGTAACAGGAAAGGTTGTAGGCGATGACCGGTTCCTTGGGGAATTTGGTGGCGGCGGGTTCCAAGGCCTCCCACGCCTGGTCCAGGCCGCCGTCGGGGGTGCGGCGCACGGCGTAGGCCCGGTGCAACCAGCCGGAGGCGCGGTCCGGGGCCTGGGCGATCAGTTGGGTGGCCACCTGCCGGGCCTCGCTCCAGCGCAGCTGGCGGGCGAGGGTTTCCCAGCGCAATTCCAGGACATCGGGATGATTTTGGGCGGAGGCAGAGAGCTGTTCCAGTTCTTGGAGGGCCTCGGCGGGCAGGTTCAGTCCCAGCCAGCCAAGGGCGGCGTTCAAGTGATGGGCGTCGGGCGATTCCAGATGCAGCACGCGAATAACAAACCACAGAAGCCAAAATTGGCAAGCGCGACCGCTGGCGGACGGTAATTCGCAGGGCAAAGGGTTAACCACGAATGAACTCGAATGAACACCAACCCCAACTCATTTTGGTGAGCGCGCCCGCCCCGGGCGCTGCTGGTCGCGCCCTCGCGACCAGCGGTGGCGCGTCAATTCGCCATGCCCCCATGGAATTTTGTAATTTGGGATGCTCCCCGCCTCCGGGTTTTCCGCGAGGGCGCGGAAAACAACGCCCGGGGCGGGCGTGCTCCCCGCGAAAGGCTGCGCCCGCGCAACCGGCTTTCGCCGCAGTTGGCAAACCGACCGGGCCGGAGTAGGGTGGCAGCCATGAAAACGATTCTGCCGGCGGCAGTCCTGATGGCGGGGGCTTTGACGGTGTCGGCCGCCATTCAATCCAAAACCATCGAATATCAGCAGGGCGAGGCCACACTCGAGGGCGTGCTCGTGTGGGACGATGCGGTGTCCGGGCCCCGGCCCGGGGTGCTGGTGGTGCATCAGTGGATGGGCCTGACGGATTATGAGAAGCATCGCGCGGAAATGCTGGCCCAACTGGGTTATGTGGCGTTTTGCGCGGATGTGTATGGCAAAGGGGTGCGGCCCCAAAACACCGCCGAGGCCGGCGCGCAGGCGGGCAAGTACAAGGGCGATCGCGCCCTGCTCCGCGCCCGCGTGAACGCGGGCCTGGAGGTGTTGCGCGCGCAGAAAATGACCGACCCCAAACGCGTGGCGGCCATCGGTTATTGTTTCGGCGGTACGGCGGTGATTGAACTGGCGCGCAGCGGGGCGGCACTCAGCGGCGTGGTGAGTTTTCATGGCGGGCTCGATGCGCCCACACCCGCGGATGACAAAAACATCAAGTGCCCGTTGCTGATTTGCCATGGCGCGGATGATCCGTTCAACAAGCCCGCGGATGTGACGGCATTGGAAAACAGCCTGCGCGCGGCCAAGGTGGACTGGCAGCTCATCAAATACGGCGGCGCGGTGCACAGCTTCACCCAGCCGATGGCGGGCAACGACAATTCCAAGGGCGCCGCCTACAACGAACGCGCCGACCACCGTTCCTGGGCGGCCATGCGGGCGTTTTTTGACGAGGTGTTCAAATAGGTTTTAACCACGAATGGACCCCAAGGGACTCGAATAAAAGAGTGCCGGTTTCGGCGAAGGGCGGGTGTCTCCTATCGAACGGTGAAGCGACATGTCCCGGACCGCAAATGCATTCCCGGTTCTTGATTGGGGTTCATTCGTGTCCATTCGTGGTTAACACTTTCCGGCAGGTAAAAATAAATCGGCGAATTTTCCCGGCGGCGGCCATATACTGGAAAGATGACGACCGGGGATATCGAGTTGTTGCAGGAGTATGCCCGGCAGGGTTCTGAAGAGGCGTTTGCCCTGCTGGTTTCACGGCATGTAAACCTGGTTTATTCGGTGGCCTTGCGGCAACTGCGGGATCCCCACCTGGCGGAGGAAGTCACTCAGGCCACTTTCATCATCCTGGCCCGCAAGGCGGGAACGCTCGGCCCCAAGACGGTCCTCGCGGCGTGGCTTTGCCGCACCGCCCATTATGTCGCCGCCGATGCCATAAAAACCCAACGCCGCCGCCAGGGCCGCGAACAGGAGGCGTATATGCAATCCCTGCTGGAGCAATCCCACCCCGAGCCCGCCACGTCATGGGCCCACATCGCCCCCTTGCTGGACGGCGCGATGGCGGGGTTGCGCGCGCAGGATCACAGCGCCATTGTCCTCCGGTTTTTTGAAGGCAAAGATTTGAAGCAAGTCGGGGCGATGTTGGGGGTCAGCGAAAACGCCGCTCACAAACGGGTCCACCATGCCTTGGAAAAACTGCGCCGCTATTTTTCCAAATGCGGGGTGAATTCCACCGCGGCCATCATTGCGGAAACGATTTCGGTCCATTCGGTCCAAATCGCGCCACCGGCACTGACCAAATCCGTGACGGCCCTGGCGCTTACCAAGGGCATCACGGCCAGCAGTTCGACACTAACCCTCATTCAAGGAGCCTTGAAAATTATGACCTGGACCAAAATGAAAACCACCGTCTTTGCCAGCGTGGGAATTCTGCTCGCCATCGGCGCCACGGTGGCCCTCCGGGAATCCCGGGCGCGGGCGGACCGTGAAAAAGACTTCATCGCCTACGAGATTGGGCATCAATCCTGGACGCAGCGGTTGCTGGGGCCCCGCGCCAACGACGACGAAACGCGCCGGCAGCTCACCGGCACTTGGGTAATCGCCGCCAAACGGTTCCAAGGTAATTCCGGATTCAGCCATTACGCGGCGAACAATCCGCATCTGAAAACGTGGACTTTGACCAACTGGGCCATTGTGACCTACGACGCCAAATCAAATGTCGTTTACTCGGCCAGCGGTCCCTACGAAATCACCGGCACCCGCTACCGGGAAACCGTGGCATCCGGAACGGGCAACATGACCAATTTTCTGGGCGTTGTCTTTGAATACCAGCTCCGCGTCAAAGGCGATAACTATTACCAAATGGGATCGGGTATCGAGGAGACGGGACAACGGGTTAAACCCTGAATGAACCCCAAGGGGCCCGAATGAAGGGTGCCTCCAAATTGGTGTTCATTCGCGTTCATCCGTGGTTAAATCCCGCCCATGCGCATTACTGGCGGTCAGGCGGGCGGGCGGATTTTGAAGGTGCCGAAGGGACTCGACGTGCGGCCCACGCCGGACCTCGTGAAGCAGGCCATCTTCAATTCGCTCGGCGACCGGGTGGTGGGCGCGCGCGTGCTGGAGCTGTTTGCCGGTTCGGGCGCGCTGAGCCTGGAATGCCTGAGCCGGGGCGCGACCGCGGTGCTGTGCGTGGAGAAATCGCAGCGGCACGCGGAGTTCATCCGCCGCAACGCCGCCGGCCCGGAATTTTCGGCGCAGCAACTGCAGGTGCGGGTGCAGGATGTGTTTCCCGCGCTCAAACAACTGGCGGAGGCCGGGGCGCAGTTTGATTTGATCCTTGCCGATCCGCCTTACGGGGAAAAAAACGTGGGCCGGCGGTCCACGTCCTTCGCGCAGCAGGTGCTGGACGACGCACAGCTTCCCCAATTGGTGGCGCCCGGCGGATTATTTGTGCTGGGCCACACCAAGCGCGACACTTTGGAACTGCCCGCCTCCTGGCAGGAACGCAAGCTCATGAAGCACGGCGACACTGTCATGCGTTTTTTGGAACGGGCGGAACCGGGCTGAGCGCGTCCGGGAAAGGCTGAAATCCGCCGGTCTACACGGTGTTCAGCACATCAATCAATTGCCGCAGCCGGCCGTAGTCGCGGCGGTTGAACCCAAAGGCAATGCGGGCCAGTTCCAGGCGGTCATTGTCCTCGCGCTCCTCGGGCGTGGGCTCGATGACCTTGAAGGGTTCGCCGGTGATGATGTCGGCAAAATCCTCGTTCATGGCCGCGATGGCCGTGGGGCTGGGCGCGTGCTTGAGCCGGATGACGAGCAACTCCCGCACAAAGCGGCTCGAATGGAAATTGCGATAAAACCGCGTGATCACCCGCACCGCCTCGTCCGGGTCGTCGGTGATGTGATACAGGTTGAGGTCCACGGGGGAGATCAATTGGTCGCGCAACAGATGTTCGCGGATGTGCTTGTCCCAGGTTTTCCAGAACGTGCCGCCGGGTTTATCCACCAGCACCAGCGGCATGAGCTGGCTTTTGCCGGTTTGCATGAGCGTGAGCGCCTCGTACCCCTCATCCATGGTGCCGAATCCGCCGGGAAACAGCGCAATGGCATCTGAATGCCGGATAAAGATGAGCTTGCGGGTGAAGAAGTACTTGAAGGTGACGAGCTTCTTGTCCTCCTTGATGACGGGGTTGGCGCTCTGCTCCCAGGGAAGGCGGATGTTCACGCCAAAGCTCATTTCCGGCCCCGCGCCCTCATGGCCGGCCTGCATGATGCCCGGGCCGGCCCCGGTGATGACCATGAACCCGGCCGCGGCAATCTTGCGGCCAAAATCCACCGCCTGTTGGTATTCTTGGCGGCTCGGCTGGGTCCGCGCCGAACCAAAGATCGTGACCTTGCGGGTGGCGGCGTACGGGGCGAACAGCCGGAAGGCATAGCGCAATTCGCGCAGCGCGGTCTGGATGACGCGCACGTCGCCGGTGTCCTGCACGCTGCCGAGGAGTTTCAGGCCCGTTTCCACGATGTCCGCCACCACGGCCTCGTTGTACCCGCCGCCGGCGTACTGGATGAGATCCTGGATGCGCTTCTGCAATTCCGGGTCGGCCGGGGCTTTCTTATCTCTTTTAACCATGCCGCAGCATACTGCGGCGGTCCGGCCCAAGGCAACCCACTGCACACCACCCCGTCCCGGCGGGCGTTTGGGTCCGTTGACACCCCGCGGCGCGGCTGTTAGCTTGCCTGCTCCTTTGGATTGCACCATGGACTACAAAAACACGCTCAATCTGCCGCGCACCGACTTTCCCATGAAAGCCGACCTGGTGACGCGCGAACCGGAACGCCTGAAACAGTGGACCGCCGCCGGGCTCTACTCGCAGATTCAGGCCGCCCGGCAGGGGGCGGAGAAGTTTGTGCTCCACGACGGCCCGCCGTTTGCCAATGGCGATGTCCACATCGGCACCGCGCTCAACAAAATCCTCAAGGACATCATCATCAAGTACAAAACCCTGCGGGGTTTCAGCGCGCCGTATGTTCCCGGCTGGGATTGCCACGGGTTGCCCATCGAGTTCAAAGTCTCGCAGGAAATGCGCAAGGCCGGCGATACCACCGCCGACGCCGCCACCATCCGCAAGGCGTGCGACGCCTATGCGCGCAAGTACATTGACCTCCAGCGCGTTCAGTTCAAGCGCCTCGGCGTCCTCGGCGACTGGGATAATCCCTACCTCACCCTGAACAAGGAGTATGAGGCCGATGAACTGCGTCTCTTCGCCAACATCGTGGAAAAGGGCTTCGTGTATCGCGGCAAGAAACCGGTTTATTGGAGCATTCCCTGTCGCACCGCGCTGGCCGAGGCCGAGGTGGAATACCAGGACCACGTGAGCCAGAGCGTGTTCGTAAAATTTCCCGTCGTCGGGCAGCCCGCCACGTTCATCGTCATCTGGACCACCACGCCGTGGACATTGCCCGCCAACCTGGCGGTGGCGTACAACAAAGATTTCCAATACGTCAAAGCCACCGTCGGCGCAGAGCATTACATCGTTTTCCGCGGGCTGCTCCCCGCCGTTGCCGAAAAATGCGGCTGGACGGATTACACCGAAACGCCGTTCCCGGTGGAACAACTGGCCAGCATTGAATATCAACACCCGTTCTGCTCGCGCACCGGCCGGGCGTTTGCCGCCGACTTTGTGACGAGCGATACCGGTACGGGCTTTGTGCATATCGCCCCCGGCCACGGTCTGGACGACTACAATCTTGGACGCGCCAATGGCCTGCCCATCTATTCGCCCGTCAACGACGACGGCGCGCTCGCCTACTCAAACGAATTGCCTGTCGAACAACAGTTCCCCGCTGAAATGGTCGGCAAATCCATTTTGGAGAAGCACGGCAAGAGCGACGCCAACGAAGCGGCATTGCACGAATTACGTGTCCGCAACGCGCTCCTGCACCAGGAAAATTATCATCACAGCTACCCGCATTGCTGGCGCAGCAAAACACCCATCATCTTCCGCGCGATGGACCAGTGGTTCATCCGCATTGATCACACGGTTTCGGATCAAACATTCCGCCAGCAGGCCCTCGCTGAGATCGACCGCGTGAAGTGGGTGCCCGACTGGGGTGTGAACCGTATCAAGGGCGCGGTGCAATCGCGGCCCGACTGGTGCATCAGCCGGCAGCGCACCTGGGGCGTGCCCATCCCGGCATTTTATGACGCCGCGGGTGAACCTATCTTGGATCCGCAAATCGTCCGCAACACCGCCGACCTCGTGGCCGCCCACGGCTCCAACGTGTGGTTCGAGAAGTCCGCTGCCGAAATGTGGACGTTGGTGAAGCCGCAAAACTGGACCGGCGCGGACGCCGTGGCCAAATCAGCCGATACACTCGACGTATGGATCGATTCCGGCAGTTCCTCCCGCGCGGTTTTGAAACAACGGAAGGAGTTGCAGCACGAAACGAAGACTGGCGCCGAAGTTTGGCAGGCCGACATCTATCTCGAAGGCAGCGACCAGCATCGCGGCTGGTTCCAATCGTCGCTGCTGCTTTCACTGGCCGGCAATGACGCAGCGCCGTTCAAGACCGTGCTCACTCACGGGTTCATGGTGGATGCCGACCGCGAAAAAATTTCCAAGAGCAAGCAGGGCGCTTACGAAATGCCGCAGACCGCCGAGGCCTATGTCAAGAAATGGGGCGCGGACGTGGTGCGCCTGTGGGTGGCCTCGCAGGACTATCGCAACGACATCGTGGTGAGCGAGGAGCGCATCAACAAGGTGGGCGAGACGTATCGCGGCATCCGCAACGCGCTGCGCTACCAGCTTTCCAATCTCTATGATTTCGATCCCGCCCAGCATACCGTGCCGGATGATGAACTTACCGGACTGGATCGTTGGATCCTCGGCGAGTTTGCCCACCTGGAGCAGGATGTCGTGACTGCGTACGACCAATACGAGTTCCACGTGGTCTATCAGAAGATCAGCCAGTTCATCGCCGTGGAACTTTCGGCCATCTACCACGACGTCATCAAGGACCGCATGTACACCGACGCGGCGAACTCGGCGCGCCGGCGCTCCACGCAAACCGCGTTGCACCGGATCGTGACCGGGTTGTGCCAGATGCTGGCGCCCATCCTGGCCTTCACCGCCGACGAGGCCTGGGAATTTGTGCCGGGCAAAGTGGCGGCTTCGGTTCACGCGACGGCATTTCAGCCGGCCGCGTTTGCCCGCAATCCGTCCGAGGTGGATTCCTGGAAGAGTTTGTTTGTGCTGCGCGAAATCGCGCTGCCGGAACTGGAGAAGGCGCGGCAGGCCAAGCTGATTGGCAAGTCGCTCGAAGCAAAGATCACGCTCAACGGCAGGGGGCCGTTGGTGGATGACGCCAAGCTGAATCTGGATTCTCTGCGCGAACTGTTCAACGTCTCGCAAGTGAGCCTGTCCGAAGAAGGCACGGAAACGGTGTTTGCCACCGTGGCCAGGGCCGACGGCCAGAAATGCGAACGCTGCTGGCACTGGGAAACGGACATCGGCCAGCACGCGGAACATCCCACCCTCTGCGGTCGGTGCGTGGCAGCGGTGAAAGCGGTTCAGGACTAAGGCCGGGTGTTTTGGTGTTGCACGGGAAACTTGGTGGATTGCCGGGAGTTCACCGTTGCGATTCCAAAATGTTGCAAAAATTCTCATGGCGGCATCCGGGGGGCTGGCGTATGTTGAAGTTCAATTTGCAACCAACGTTTTGGCAACCATGGCGAAACGCATCCTAGCGGCCCTGAACGATACCGGATTTTTCCTCCAAGAATGGCTGGTTAATCCGTTGCGCACCGGGGCGATTGCCCCCAGTTCGAAGTACCTGGCCGCCGCCATGGCCGCCGGATTGCCCGCGGACCGGGAAAGCCATGTGCTGGAACTCGGCCCCGGCACCGGCGCCATCACTCAGGGCCTCATTGCCCGGGGTTTGCCGCAGAACCGGCTGGTGGCCATTGAACATAACCCCCGCATGGCCGGGCTGTTGCGACAGCGGTACCCCGCAGCCGCCATCATTGCCGGCGATGCCTGGCAACTGGACCGGCTCCTGGCGGAATTGCCCACGCCGGTGACCACCGTCGGCGCGGTTATTTCCAGCCTGCCGCTGTTGAATTTCCCTCCGGAACAGGCCGAGGCGCTGGCCCGGAAAATCCGCGCGCTGTTGCCGCCAACCGGCAAATGGGTGCAGTTCAGTTACAACCTGGGCAACAAACACTGCCGGGGCGCCTCGCAATTTCAACTGGTCAGCTCCAAGATTGTCTGGCTCAACGTGCCGCCCGCCCGGGTGACCGTGTACCAGAAATAACGCCCCGGCGTGCGGGCCCGGTTGCGATTGGGCTTACGACCCTGCCGAAGCTGCTGGTGGGGCGAGCGTCCGGCATCTCCTCACCACATGGGTAACATTTTGGCCTCAGCGCATAGGTAACAACTTTGGCTTCGGGTTGGGGTGGAGTTTATCTGACAATTCATCGGTTCGGTTGCGGGTTGGACCCCGGCTCGCGAGGACGCTCGCCCCACCGGAATTACGGCCGCTTCAATTGTGCAATCAGCCCGGGGATTTGGGTGGATTTGGGATCCAACGTCGCCGCTGTTTCGGCCAGGGTCAGGGCCTCGGCCTTGCGATTTTGTTTCACCAGCAGCGTGGTGTAGCGGGACAAGGTTTCCGGCGAGTAGGGGCACAGCGCGTATGCCTCGCGGAAGGCGAAGTCCGCCGCGCGGTTCATGCGGTCGCGCTCGCCGGCATCCTGCGTGTGCTCGGCGCGCCAGGCATACACCCCGGCGATGCTGGAGCGCAGCTTGGAAAACATCTTCTGCGCATCGGCGCTCTCCAGAAACGCCCGGTCGCCGGTGAACCCGGAGTAATCGTGCTGGATGCAGGTCTTTTTGACGAACGCCACCACCTCCGCCACCGACGTGTCCTCGCGCAGCCAGTCGCCGATCATGGGCCGGGTTTCTTTGGCCCAATAGTCCTGGTCGGTCTGCACCACGGAGTCCGGCATTTGCCCCAGCGGCTGCCGGTTGACCTTCATGATAAGTCCGTGTGGTTCGAGATACGGGTACATCCAGTCCAGCGGGAAACTTTCCTCGATATAAAATTCGCGGTCGGGATTTGTATCGAAAATGAGTTTGGCGATCAGGCCGTTGATGGCCATCACCGCCACCTGACCGCTCACCTGAACCTGCCCCACGACGAGGGTGACATCCTCGCCCGGCTTGAGCTGGTGCGTATCCAGCCGGTGTTTGGCGTCCGCCGTGTAATCGGTGAAACATTGCTTGGTTTCCGTTTCGGTAGGAAGGTGAAGTTTTTCACCGTACATGTGCCGCACGTAATCCATGTAGGTGCCGTCGGCGAGGGCATTTTGGGTAATCAGAAAAAAGGGATCGCCCTGGATTTGCGATTTCTCCATGCCCGTGACTAGGAACCGTCCCGGGTCCGTGCCGCCAAAATAAACGCTGCCCGGCGGAATGGAATCAATGATGCCTTGGGCGAACGCGGCGGAATATTTTTCGCCGCTTTCCGCCAGGGCGTACAATACCCCCCAGGTTTCCTTGACCGCTTCCCAGGCCGTGCCGTGCAATCGCGGGTCGTCCTTCTGGCCGGGATGGGTGTATTGCGGGGCGTGTTTTTCGAAATCCTCGAACATTTTTTTCACCGTCGGCCAGTCGCCCCGGGCGGCGGCGGCGAAGTAGGCGTTGAACTCGGGTGGCATTTTGCCCCCCTCGGTTTCCGTGGCATCGGTGGCGGCCACCGCTTGCGCCGTTTTCTCCACCACAAAAGATTTGTATTGGGCCGCAACCTTGGAACGCTCCAGTGACCACGTCTGCGGCTTGTGTTCATTGGAACAGCCGGCAATCAACAGGCCGGCGCTCAACACGGTGCCGGAAATCGCCACCAGCGCCTTTCGTCCCGGCGCCCGGCGCTGCCGCAAGTCATCGAGAATGGCGTGAATCCGTTGTTCCAAGCCCGAGGGCCGCGCCATGGCTACCGTGCCCGTCAATTGCGCCGGGCCCGCAAACTGCCGGGCGATCTCCACCAGATGCGTCGCGTACTCGGTCGGCTGCGTCCCCGAGTTCAACACATAATCATCACACGCCTTTTCCCGCTCCACCCGCATCTGCCGGGCAGCGAGCCACACCAACGGATTGAACCAGTAAAACGCACAGGCGAGCTGTGCCAGTTCCTGGGTGAGCCAGTCGCACCGCCGGATATGCGCCAGTTCATGGCGCAACACCACGCGCAGCCGTTCTTCCGGCCAGGCCAGCGCTTCCGGTGCCAGCACAATCACCGGCCGCCGGTAACCCCACGTCATCGGCGACGTGGCCGCGGAACAGAACAATAACTTTACGGGATGGCGAATGTCATACTGCGCCCACAATGCTTCCAGAGCTTCCCGCAACTTGGGCTGCTCACACTCCGGCAACCGTCGCGCCAGCTGGGCCAGCCGGAATTGTACAACCACCAGGCGCAATCCAAAGAGAACCAGTCCGGCCAGCCAGATCATGGTGAGTCCGCTTTGCCAGGTCAGGCCCATCGCGGCGACCGGGTTTTTGGTTGGGGTCGCTGCCGCGACGGCGGTACCAGTAACGGCTTCGCCGGGCGGCGGCGTTACGGTTTCGGGCGCGAAATCGCCGAGCATGAATTTTAGCTGGTCGGGAATCCGGTTGTTCCACGTGTCCGCCGGGATTACCAGGGGTGACTGCCACTTGGGCAGGCACGGCAGCAGTACCGGCAGGCTCAACAGGCAGACAAACGTCATGGTCCACACCAGATGCCGGCCGGCCGCCGGGCTCCGCCGCCAGCACCAGAGTGCCAGCCAGACCAACGCCAGCAGTGCCAGACTGCGCCAGGCCACCATTTCGATGAGACCGCCCACCGGTCCCAGTCCCACCATCTTTTCAATCACGGAGTTCATAGTTTTGGAACTGTTTGGTAATTGCTGTGCTTCCTTGATGGTGATTCCGCCGCGGCGGTCAATGCGCCCGCTTCAATGTCGCAATCAATTGATGAATACTGGTATTTTTGGGATCCAACATCACCGAAGTTTCGGCCAGCACCAGGGCCTCGGCTGTGCGATTCTGTTTTGCCAGCACACCAACGTAGCCAAACAACGCCTCCGGCGAATAGGGGCACAACGCGTAGGCTTCGCGGTAGGCGTAGTCCGCCGCGCGGGTCATGCGGTCGCGCTCGGCCGCATCCGGGGCCTGGTCTGCCCGCCACGCATAAACTTGGGCAATGCTGGAACGCAGCTTGGAAAACGTCTTTTGGGCCTGGGAGTCCTCCATGAAAACCCGGTCGCCGGTGAATCCGGAGTAATCATGCTGAACAAAGGTTTTTTTGACGAACGCTGCCATATCATTCACCGAGGTATCCTCATGCAGCCAGTCGCCCACCATGGACTGGATTTCTTTGGCCCAGAAATCCTGATCGGTCTGCACCACCACGTCTGATAGCTGCGTCGTCGGTTGCCGGTTGAGCTTCATGATGAGCCCGTGTGGTTCGAGATAGGGATACATCCAGTCCAGCGGAAAACTGACTTCGATATAAAAATCGTGATCGGGGTTTTTATCGAAGATGAGTTTGGAAATCAGGCCGTTGATCTCCATCACCGCCACCTGGCCGCTGATTTGCACCTTGCCTCCCGTCACGGACACTTGTTCTCCCGGCTTAAGCTGATGGCTTTCCACCCGTTTTGCGGCATCCTTCGTGAAATCTTCAAAGCATTTTGCGGAGTCATCCGCCGTTGGCATATGGATTTTGTCGCCGTAGGTGGATTGCAGGTATTTGAGGTAGTTGCCATCGGCCAACGCGTTTTGCGTGAGCGTAAAAAAGGGATCGCCGTCCGCGTGGGATTTTTGCAGGGCGGTTACGAGGAATCTCCCGGGATCGGTGCCGCCAAAATAAATGCTGCCGGGCGGAATGGACTGGATAATCCCATCGCCGAAGGCCAGACAATATTTTTCGCTGCCGCCCTCAAACTGTTCATAGGCTCCCAGGGTTTCCACCACGGGCGCGAACCATCTGCCGCGGGGGTATTTGTGGTCGGATTTGGAGGTGCTCCAAACCCCGTTTGCCGAGATTTCCTGGAAGCGATTGCTGACCGTCAGCCAATC
The DNA here is from genome assembly GCA_035492855.1 of Dongiaceae bacterium. Lineage (GTDB taxonomy): Bacteria > Verrucomicrobiota > Verrucomicrobiia > Limisphaerales > JAFMIX01 > JAFMIX01. The sequence continues at coordinate 12,272 of DATJIU010000325.1, forward strand.
ACCTTTGGCGGCGGCGGCAAAAAATGAACCGGTGTCCGGCCAGCTATTTGTTGGATCGGCCTCAGCATCCTTGGCATCCGCCGCCAGCATGGCATTTGCCTGCGCCGTCTTTTCCGCGAAGAAGGCTTTCAATTGCGGGGCGACCTTGGAATGCTCCAACGACCATTGCTCCAGCTTGTGCTCATTGGAACAGCCGGCAATCAGCAGGCCGGCACTCAAAACAGTGCCGGCAATCGCCACCAGTGCCTTTCGTCCCAGCGCCCGCCGCTGCCGCAAGTCATCGAGAATGGCGTGAATCCGCTGTTCCAATCCTGAGGGCCGCGCCATGGCCACTGCACCGGTCATTCGCTCCGGTCGGGTGAACTGCCGCGCGATTTCCACCAGGTGCGTGGCGTATGCAGTTGGCTGCGTCCCCGAGTTCAACACATAATCATCGCACGCCTGTTCCCGCTCGGCGCGCATCTGCCGGGCGGCCAGCCACACCAAGGGATTGAACCAGTAAAGTGCGCATGCGAGTCGCGCCAGTTCTTGCGTGAGCCAGTCGCGCCGCCGGACATGCGCCAGTTCATGCCGCAGCACCACGCGCAACCGTTCCTCCGGCCAGTCCAGCGCTTCCACCGGCAGGGCAATGACCGGCCGCCAATAACCCCAGGTCATCGGCGAGGCGGCGGTAAAGACCAACAGCCGGAGGGGACGCCGGATGCCATACTGCCGGCGCATCTCTTCCAAAATATCAAGCAACTCGCGCTGGTCGCATGCCGACAATTTTCGCGCCATCCGGTTTAGCAACGACTGCGTCACCACGATTCGCAATCCAAAGAAAAGCATTCCCGCCAACCACAGCGCTGCCAGCCAACCCTCCAGCGGAAAGGCCGCGGCAAAACTGGCGTCTTGCACTGGGGCCTGCACCGGGGCCATCGCCCGCATCGCAGCTTCGCCGGGAGCTGGTGCGACGGGTTCGGGCGCGAAATCTCCGAACATGAATTTTAGCTGGTCGGGAATCCGGTTGTTCCACGTGTCCGCCGGGATTACCAGGGGTGACTGCCACTTGGGCAAACACGGCAACAGCACCGGCAGGCCCAACAGGCAGACAAACGTCATCGTCCACACCAGATGCCGGCCGGCCGCCGGACTCCGCCGCCACGACCATACGGCGAGCAGCATTACTGCCAGCAGCAGCACGCTGCGCCAGGCTGCTCCGGCCATTACGCCGCCCAATACGGGCAGCACGTTCTGAATTTCATTGAGGGGTGTCATGGTCTTTTTTCCGGGCTGCCTGGTGGATGACGTCCTGCAGTTTTTTGAGTTCCGTATCGGAGAGTTTTTTGTCGGAAGCTTCCAGCAAACCCGCCACGGCATTATCGAGGGAGCCGCCAAAGAAGGTGTCCAAAATGCGTTTCAACGCCGAGCGGCTGGCCTCCTGGCGCGAGGCCAGAGCCAGGTAAACGTAGCGGGTCCCGTCCTGGCGATGCTTGGCAAAGCCCTTGTCCTCCAAAATTCGCAGCAGGGCCCGCACGGCGGAATAGCTGGGCGCGCTGGGCAGAGCTTCGCGGACCTCGGCGGCGGTGGCTTCGCCCCGCGTGTGCAAGATGTCCATGATCTGCCGTTCCCGGCGGCTGAGATGTTGGTCGGAACTCATAATGATGCTAATTTTTTAGCATAGAAAAACCCGGAGTCAATAAATTTGTGCTAAATTTTTAGCATGCTTCCATTATGCGAGCACCGCAATCGGGGGGATTACGGATACTGTAGTTCAGAGCAGGGAACGTTGACGGGGCCCATTTCGCCGGGATTTGCCGCCGATCGGCTATTTAGAATTATTCTAAGTATTGACCCGACCAAGATCCTTCGTTACGTTTTTCGCTGCGATGAGCGCAGGAGATTCCCATACCGCCAGCCCGGATTTGAATGAACGGCTGGAGGTCAGCGGCTTCCGGTTCACCCCGCAGCGGCAGCGCGTCTATGACGTGCTGCACGAGAAGCGGGATCATCCGACGGCCGAGGAAGTGTTCATCCGCGCCAAGCACGGGATGCCCGACATCTCCATGGCCACGGTGTACAATTGCCTGGACGCGCTCGTGAAAAGCGGCCTGGCCCGGCAGGTGACCCTGGAACGCGGGGCCACGCGGTTTTGCCCGAACATGGCCGAGCACGCGCATTTTCATTGCGACACCTGCGGGCGGGTTTTTGATGTCGCTTTGGCGCCGGATTCGACTTTGCTCCCGCTGCCCAAAGGCTTTAAGATAAACCGCTGCGACATCGCGGCCCATGGCATTTGCGCCGATTGCGCCCGGAAAGCGAAATGATTTTTTTGACATGAGTACTGCCACCGAAACCATCGAAGATCTGGTAAAATCCGAGTACAAATACGGATTTGTCACCGACGTGGAAACCGAGTCCGCGCCGCCGGGACTGAGCGAGGACACCATCCGCCTGATTTCCTGCAAGAAAGGGGAGCCGGAATGGCTGACCGACTGGCGGCTCAAGGCCTACCGCCATTGGCTCACCATGACCGAGCCGACGTGGCAAAAGGCGCATCACGAGAAAATCAATTACCAGGACATCTGCTATTTTTCCCAGCCCAAACCCCGGAAGGACGCGCCGAAGAGCCTCGACGAGGTGGACCCCAAGCTGCTCGAAACCTACGAAAAACTCGGCATTCCGCTGCGCGAACGCGAACGGCTCGCCGGTGTGGCGGTGGACGCCATTTTTGACAGCGTGTCGGTCGGCACCACCTTTCGCAAACAGCTCGCCGAAAAGGGCGTCATCTTCTGCTCGTTCACGGAAGCGGTGCATGATCATCCTGAACTGGTGCGGAAATATCTCGGCTCGGTGGTGCCGCACACGGACAACTTTTTCGCCGCGCTCAACTCCGCCGTCTTCACCGACGGCTCGTTTTGCTACATTCCCAAGGGCGTGCGCTGTCCGATGGAACTGTCCACCTACTTCCGCATCAACGCCGCCAACACCGGCCAGTTCGAGCGCACCCTCATCATTGCCGACGAAGGCGCGCACGTCAGCTATCTCGAAGGTTGCACCGCCCCCATGCGCGATGAAAACCAGTTGCACGCCGCCGTGGTGGAACTGGTCGCGCTCGAAAGCGGGGAGATCAAATACTCCACCGTGCAAAACTGGTACCCGGGCGACGAAAACGGCAAGGGCGGCATCTACAACTTCGTGACCAAGCGCGGCCTGTGCAAAGGCCGGAACTCGAAGATCACCTGGACGCAGGTCGAAACCGGCTCGGCCATCACCTGGAAATATCCGAGCTGCGTGTTGCAGGGCGACAATTCCGTGGGCGAATTTTATTCCGTGGCGGTGACCAATAATTATCAGCAGGCCGACACCGGCACGAAGATGGTGCACATCGGCAAAAACACCCGCAGCACCATCATCTCCAAAGGCATTTCCGCCGGGCACGGCCAGAACAGCTACCGCGGGCTCGTGAAAATCCAGAAGAGCGCCACCAACGCGCGCAACTTCTCCCAATGCGATTCCATGCTCATCGGCGCCAAGTGCGGCGCGCACACCTTCCCGTACATCGAGGTCAAGAACACCACCGCCAGCGTGGAACACGAAGCCTCCACCTCCAAGATCGGTGAGGACCAGATTTTCTATTGCAACGCCCGGGGCATCTCCACGCAGGACGCCGTGAACATGATCGTGAACGGCTTCTGCAAGGAAGTCTTCAAGGAACTGCCCATGGAATTCGCCGTCGAAGCCCAGAAGCTCCTCGGCGTGAGCCTGGAGGGCAGCGTGGGCTGATATCCTCCCCGAACTCGTTCTCGATCTTTTTCGAGAACGAAGGACGAGGACGAGAACGAGCCAGATATCGAATAGAAATTTAGAACATGAGCAATCCCATCATTGAAATCAAAGACCTCCACGCCGGCGTGGAAGGCAAACAAATTCTCAAGGGCATCACCCTCACCATCAACCCGGGCGAAGTCCATGCCGTCATGGGCCCCAATGGCAGCGGCAAAAGCACCCTCGCCGCCGTGCTCGCCGGCCGTGACGGTTACGAAGTCACCGGCGGCACCGTCATCTACAACGGCAAGGACCTCCTCGAACTCGACCCCGAGGAACGCGCGCGCGAAGGCGTCTTCCTCGCCTTCCAGTACCCCGTGGAAATCCCCGGCGTCAACAGCACCTACTTCCTCAAGGCCGCGCTCAACGAAATGCGCAAGCACCGCGGCGAGCCCGAGCTGGACGCCATCGAGTTCCTCGCGCTCGTGAAGGACAAGATCAAGCTGCTCGAACTGAAGGAAGACCTGTTGCGGCGCTCCGTGAACGAGGGCTTCTCCGGCGGCGAAAAGAAGCGCAACGAAATCTTCCAGATGGCCGTGCTCGAACCCAAACTCGCCATCCTCGACGAAACCGATTCCGGCCTGGACATTGACGCGCTGAAGATCGTGTCCCACGGCGTGAACAAGCTGAAGACCCCGCACAACTCGCAACTCGTCATCACCCACTACCAGCGGCTGCTCAACTACATCGTGCCCGACTTCGTGCACGTGCTCGTGGACGGCCGCATCGTGAAGACCGGCGGCAAGGACCTCGCGCTCGAACTCGAAGCCAAGGGCTACGACTGGATTCTCAACGAAGTCGCCGCCCCGGCCGCCTAATTTCCCCGGTTGTTCTTGCCCGAGTTCGATTGACCACCGCCGCATCCGCAAGGGTGCGGCGGTTTGGTTTTGGAGTCAGCGCTGCCGTTTTTTAAAAAAGGCGCGGATCCAAAAAATCCACGTTTTGCCTTAAGAGTCTTAAAACCCTGCGCCAAGTCACCGGCAGCCCGGGACGCGTCCGGCCTCTCCGCAAGCGGCGTTTAAACACATGTAATGCCTTGAAAGAAAGTGAGAAAAAAAACGAGCAGGCATTTTCCGGTAGGGCAAAGTTGGCTTTGCCGCTGTTTCCTCATACCGCATTCTTCATGCTGCCTTCCGCTGGCGACCGGCATTACTGCGCCGGCCTGATTTCCCTCCAAGCTGCGGAGTAGCGTGAGCGAGTAGCCCACGGCGACAGCCATTGGGATGCGTCATGCCCAAATCTCCCCAGCCCCAGCCGGGGCGAACGAATATCTCGCTGCGCCAGGCTCGCGAGGACGCTCGCCCCACCATGATCCGACAGGTCGGTGTAGCGTCGGGTCTGTGGCCCGAAATGCATGACTTCGCTCCGGGCGACCGTTCCCGGGTCCTTTCAGGACCCCATGACTCCGCCGGACGTTACCAGCCACCGTGTGGCTGGCTAATTTCCGGTTGTCCCTCCCGGGACAGGTGCTTGTGCCGCGCTTGGCCGAATTTTGCATTGAACTGCGGGTCCACGGGCCTACGATGCCCACACTTTCAAAGAAGAATTGGAACTGCCATGACTCAGAAGGAATTTGACGAAAAATATCCACTGATTCTCGGTTGGATTCAGCAGACGCTGAGCGAACATGCAACCAGCGCTCGGCCGATTGCCTCTTTGGGATTCAAACGGCTGCCGCTTTATTTTCAATCTGACATTCTAGCGAAAGCAAAAGTCGTTTATGTTCCAAAAGTCCCCGCGCCACCGCTGAACGCAATCGGATTGAGCCAGTTCTCCGATTTTGAACATATGGAAGCTGGCGGAATTACGTATCTGGACACTTTCTTTTCCAGAAACGAGATGCGCGAAAATGAAGCACACCATTTTCACGAACTGATTCACGTCATCCAGTGTCAAGTGCTTGGTCCCAAATCTTTCGTAGCGGCCTACGCCGATGGTTTGGAAAAAATCGGGTATCGCAAGAGTCCGCTTGAAGTCATGGCCTACACGCTGGATAACGTTTTCCGAAACAGCCAGTCGCCATTTGACGCACCTGCAATTGTCCGTGAACAACTCCATGCGCTTTCCCATTGAACAGGATCAAACCTGAGACCATCGCTATTTTCGCTCACATATAAACTTTTATGACCCCAAGCCCCCAACCCATTGACCCGCGCGTCCGCATCGGGCATGTGCATCTGAAGGTGGCTGATTTGGACCGCGCATTGAATTTTTACTGCGGCGTGCTGGGGTTTGAAGTGCAACAGCGGTTTGGCGCGGAGGCGGCCTTTATTTCGGCGGGCGGGTATCATCATCACATTGGGTTGAACACGTGGGAGAGCCGGGGCGGGTCGCCGCCGCCGCCGGGCACGACGGGGCTGTATCACGTGGCCATTTTGTATCCCACGCGCGCGTTGCTGGCGGATGCGTTGCGCCGGTTGCTGGCGGCGGGCATTGAGCTG
>DATJIU010000326.1:0-16999 GCA_035492855.1 Dongiaceae bacterium
AGGATGCAATCCCGCTTGCCCAGTGCAAAGACCTGCTCCATCTGCGCAATGTTCGCGCCAATGTTGTAATGCGAGAGCATCACCCCCTTGGGCTCGCCCGTGCTGCCGCTGGAAAAAATGACCGTGGCCAAGGCGTCCAGCCGCTGATATCGCGAACTCCCTGTGTTGCGGGAACCTTCCAAAGGATCAGGCGCAACCTGCCCCGCAGCCGCGCCGCTCCCTCTCCGCTCCCCGTGGGAGGGGAGAGGGCTGGGGTGAGGTGAGGGCGCAGCGTGGTCATGTAACATCCGATCCAACAAACCGTCCGGCGTCAACCGCGCCAGAATAAATGCCACGAGCTTTTCGCCCGCACCCGGCGACCGGTCCTTGCTGACGACGTCCTCCAAATAAATAATCTTGCCCGGCACGGTGAGCTTCAGTTTTTCCAGCAGCAGCCGCGAGGTGATCACTGTTTTGATGTCGCACTGTTTCACGCACGAGGCCAGCGCCTCGGAGGACAGCGTGTAATTCAGGTTCACCGGCACCTTGCCGCACAGCAGCGCCGCCCAGTTCACCAGCGCGCCGGGCACGCTTGGCGGCAGCAACAGGCCCACCATCTCCTGCCCGGCCCAAATTTTCCGCAACCGGCGCGCCAGGAATACCGATTTCGTGAGCGCGCCGCCGAAGGTCACCCGCGGGGTCTGCGGATCGGCCAAGGCAAACCGTCGCGGGAACCGGCGCGCCGTACGCACAAACTGCCGGTGCAGCGGTTGCAGGTGAGCGCGGCGATATTCCCAAGCGCCGGCCTGCAATTCCTGCACCGCCTGCCGCACGATGAATGCGCTCGTGTTACCCGGCAATGCCCGCCCAAAACTCACCGTCACCGGCAGCGGAATATGGCTGGGCAACCGCCACACAAACCGTCCCTGCTTGAAGCTCGAAGGCGTGCCGGAGACACCGTCCAGCGCGATGGGAATGATGGGCGCATCCACATCCTTCATGATGCGTTCCATGCCGCGCCGGAACGGCAGCAACTGGCCGATGCGCGTGATTTGTCCCTCGGCAAAAATGCACACCACCTCGCCGTTACGGATGGCCTCGCTGGCGGCGTGCAACGACTGGAGCAGTTCGCGCGGCCGCTGTTCCGAGGAAATGGGGATGACGCCGAGAATGCGGCAAAACGGCTTGAGCCACGCCTGTTCGTAGATGTCCTTGAACATCACGAACCGCACCTGCCGGTCGGTGGCGGCCAGCAACAGGAGGGCATCCATCCACGACACGTGATTGCACACAAACAGCGCCCCGCCCTTGGCCGGGATGTTGTCGCGCCCCACAATCCGGATGCGGTACAGCGTGCGCGTGCAGACCCAGAGGACGAAGCGCAGCAGTGAGTCGGGCAACAAAACCACCACATAAAACGTCGCACCTAGAGTGAGCAACGCGACGAGCAGGAACACCGTGGGCGGGGAAAGTTTCAAGGCGACGACGAGCACAAAATACACCGCCGACGCCAGGAAAATGCCCACGAACGACAGCAGATTGGCCGCCGCCAGCACACCACCTTTGTTTTCCTTTTCCGGCCGGTGCTGCAACAGGGCGGCAATGGGCCCGATGAAAAACCCGCCAAAGAATCCCAACAGCGAAAGATCCAGCGCGGCGTGGCCAAAGGTCAAACCACGCCGTCCCAGCAAGGCGGCACAAATAGTCAACCCCACCGAACCGAGGGGAATCAGACCGTATTCGATCTTGCCGCCGGACAGATAGCCGGCTGCGAAACTGCCCAAGCCGATGCCAATGGCCGTTGCCGCCTGCAAATAACTGCTCTGGGTCGGGTCGGTGAGGTGCAGCACATCCGTGGCATAGATGACGATGAGAAACTGGATGAGCGCGGCAATGGCGAAGAAGTAAGTATTGCCAAGCATGGCGAGCCAGAGCACCCGGTCGCGGCGGATCAGTTTGAGCTGACTCCACAGATCCGCAAACATGTTGATGCGAAATCTTTTCCGGGGATCCGCGGCAGGAATTTTTGAGATGCCCAGGCTCGTCAGCAAGCCCAATCCCGCCAGCGCAATCAACACCGCTCCCGACCACGCCTGGCGGCCGGCAAAATACTTGCACAACGAACCGCCCGCCACGGTGCCGCCGATGATGGCGAGAAAGGTGCCGAGTTCGAGCACGCCGTTGCCCCACGAGAGTTTCCGTTCCGGCAACAACTCCGGCAGTAAGCCATATTTTGAAGGGCCAAAAATCGCGCTATGCACGCCCATGAGAAACACGCAGCCGATGACCAGGTAAATGTTGTTCAACGCCAGTCCGCCCAAGGCGCACAACATTACGAAAATTTCAAAAAACTTAACCCCGATGGTCACGGTGCGTTTGCTGAAGTGGTCCGCGAGGAAACCGCCGGTCATCGAAAACAAGATAAACGGCAGGGCGAACAGGGCGCCGACAATGCCCACGAGCTGATCGCGTTTCTCGCTGGTCAGGCCCATTCCGGTGATGAGGAAGATGGCCAGCCACTTGAGCGAATTGTCGCTGAATGCGCCTTGGAACTGGGTAAAGAACAACGCCCAAAACCCGCGCAACGGGACCGAGGTAGCTGCCTGGCCGGCCCCGGACGATTCGGCTTTTGTATCGTTCATGGCGGCAGGCTACCAAGTCTCCCGCCCGGACGGTAATCGAAAATCTTTAACCCAACATCGGTTGCCCCAATGTCCCCTCCCCCGGTCTTGGGCCCGGTCCCCATACCAAAGCGGCGTCCGAGATCGAAGACCATTGGGGAGCACGCCCGCCCCGGGCGTTGCCGGTCGCGCCCTCGCGACCGGCAGTTGCGCGTCACATCGAAATTCCGCTTTGAGATGTTCCCACGCCTCCGGGTTTTCCGCGTGGGCGCGGAAAACGACGCCCGGGGCGGGCGTGCTCCCCAACAGCTTTTGCCAAATTGAGTAGCAACGGTGGCCGGGTATCGGTGGCGTCATAAATCCTCCGGCCCAGACGCAAAAAACCGCCCGAAACGAAAAGTTCCGGGCGGGGGGACGGGAACGGGCCGGGGCGGAGTCGCTGCCGCCGCGGTTTATTGTCCCCCGGTTTGGCGCACCAATACCCCAGGTTCGCCAAACAATTCGTCGGGGCCCAGATGGGCGAGCACAAACTTCTGCAATTCCGGCGTGCCGGCGGTGAGGACCAGGCCGTTATCCACCAAGCGGTGCCCCAGCGCCTCGGGATGCGCTTTCAGATACTTCTCCAGCCAGTCATAACTGCACGCGGCCAGTTTGAGTTCCTTCCCGGAGAGCGAGACGCGGAGCAACAGGTGTCCGGGAATCATGGCCATGGTCACCAGGTCCGACTGGTTGGTCGCGTAATTGCACTGGGTTGGCGTGAGGTCGAGGAACCGTTCCGCTTTGAGCTGGAACAGATGGGCATTAAACTCGCCGGTTTTTCCGTCCTTGTCGGTGACGGTGAGCTGATAGGCCTTGGCGTCACCCGCCGCAAAGTTCCAGGTCTCCGGCTGGTCCGCCTTGTCGGTGACCTGCCATTTGCCGACGAGGTTGGAGTCGAAGACCACATCCTTGTCGGCGTAGAACTGGTTGACGGACGGAATGCACGCGCCGAGGAGCGTGGCCACCCCCAGGGCGGCCATCAGGGCGAGACGTTTGCGGAATTGCGGGATCGTTTTCATAACTTTCTTCTGGTTTCTGGTTGGGGCCGGTTTCCGGCCTTCATTCACCCAATGCGAAAACCGGCGGCGAATCGGATCAAAATACTTTCGGCACCGGTTCCGGGATTTTTTCCGCTGGGCCGGGCTATGGTGTCTTGTTATCCTGCCGCCGGTTCAACGGCAATGCCCAAATTTTCCCCCCAGGTCGAACGCGTGTTTGCGGAAGCGCTGGAAATGCCCCCCGGCACCGCCCGCAACCGTTTCCTAACCACGCAATGCGGGGACGATGCCAGCCTGCGCGCCGAGGTGGAATCCCTGTTGCACGCCCACGATGCCGCCGGGGATTTTCTGCGCCCGGCCTCCGCTCCAACCGGCGTAGCGGCAGCGCCGTCCCCGCTCCTGCAAAGCACGGCGGTGCTGGATCCCGCGGCGCATGCCGACGCCTTTCTCCGCAGCTTGGCCCAGCCGACGGATTCGCAAATTGAAAGTTTTGTCGCGCAACTGCCCGAAGCGGTGCGCGAGGAAACCCGGGAACGGATCCAGGCCGGCCGGCACGTGCGCCAGTGGCGCGCCCACAAAACCGTCCCCGCGGCGGAACCCGAGGAAGCCCCGCCGCAACTGCCCGGCTTTCGCATTGAACAAAAACTCGGCGCCGGCGGGCTGGCGGTCGTCTATGCCGCGCAGGACGAAAAGCTCAACCGCCGCGTGGCGCTCAAGGTGCTCCGCCGCCGCGCCGATGCCCAGGTGCGCCGCCGCGTGCTGGATGAGGCCCGCCACACCGCCGCGCTCAGCGACCCCGCCGTGGTGACCGTTTATTCCGTGCTCGATGAAGCCGACCCGCCGGCCATTGTCATGGAATTCATCGAGGGCTATCCGCTGGACCGCGTGGCCGCGGAATTGAGTTTTGAGCAGAAGGCCCGCCTGCTCCGGGAAGTGGCGCGCGGCCTTTCCGTGGCGCACGCGCGCGGCCTGGTGCATCGCGACCTCAAGCCCAACAACATCATCGTGGGCCCGGACCTGCGGCCACGCATCCTGGATTTCGGCCTCGCGCTGTCGCTGGAGGAAGCGGGCCGCTCGGGCCGCGGCTTCGAGGGCACGCCATTGTACGCCTCGCCCGAGCAGGCCCAGGGCAAGCCGCTGGACGCCGCGTCCGATGTCTTTTCCTTCGGCAGCCTGATGTTCAAGGTGCTCACCGGCAAGGCGCCGTTTGCCGGTGATTCCATCAGCCAGGTCTTGGAAACCATTGTCAGCACCGCGCCGCCGTTTTTGCGCGAAGTGGCCGTGGGCGTGCCCGAAGATTTGCAGGCCATCTGCCTCGCCTGCCTCGCCTGGAAACCCGCCGACCGCCCCACCGCCGAACAGGTGGCACTGGAACTGGGCCGCTTTCTGGTCGGGGAACCGGTGCGGCTCCGGCCCACGCTCTACCACGACCTGCTGCGCCGCACGATCAGCGAACACGCCAGCCAGGCACAATTGTGGGAAAGCCAGAGCATCATTTCCCGCGAGGAACGCGACGCGCTGGAAATCATCCACCGCCGCCTGCTCGCCGAGGAGGACCACTGGATCATTGACGCGCGCCGCATCACGCCGCGGCAAACCATATTGTCCGGCGCCACCTGGCTCACCGTGGTGGCCACCGTGCTGACCGTGTGGATGCTGCGCGATGAACTGGCCGCGCCGTGGCGATGGGTGTTGCCGGTGTTTTTCGCCGGCACCCTTCTGGCGGCCGGCCATTTTGCACGGCGCGCCCAGGAAACACTCGCCGCGGCCACCTTCCTGGCAGGCGCGGCCCTGGCCATTGCACCGGCCACGCTGGCCTTGCTGGCGGAACTGGGGCTGTTCGGCACGGCCCACCCGGGCATCACCCAGCTTTTCCCCGGCAACTTCACCAACCAGCAAGTGCTGGCCGCCTCGCTCACCGCGCTGGGCGTCTCGCTCTTTGGGCTGTGGCGCCACCAACTGACCGGGTTTGCCTGGACCACCGCTGCGCTGGTGGCCACCAGTTACGTGAGCGTGCTGCTGCAGTTCGACTGGTTGCAAAAGCCGCCCGAAACCCGCGCGCTGTGGTGTCTGCCACTCGGCCTGCTGGAATTTGCCGCGCTCGCGCTGGAACGCGCCGGCCGCGTGCGCTGGACCCTGCCGTTCCACCTGCTGGCACTGGTGGCGGTGGTGGCCGGACTCGATGTCATGGCCTTTTGCGGGCCCACCTTGAACATGCTCGGGGTGACGCAGGAACACTGGCAGTATTTCGATCCGCACCGGCAGACGGCTTTTTCGCTGGTGCTCAACGGCCTCATCTTTCTGGTCCTGATGCTGCTGTCGGAACGCGCGCCGAGCCTGGACTTGCGCCGGGCCGGCAAATGGCTGGAAGTGCTGGCCATCCTGCACACCATCAGCGCACTGTTTGCCAACGCCATGGAGCACCGCGACGACCCGTTGGTGGGTTACGACGTGAAGATTTACCTCGCCGCCGCGATTCTGTTCGCCGTGCTGGCGCCGTTTCAATCGCGCTGGCGCATGCTGGTGGGCGGGCTGGTGGGGTGCGGGCTGGGCAGCTACCTGCTGGTGGACCTGGGCCTGGTGGCGCGCAGGCCGTTCATTCTCGGTCTCGGCGCCACAGGCTTGGTGGTGGCGCTGGTCACGTTTGCATACATCCGTCGCGGCGTGCGCCGTTCCTGAGTTCGCAACTTGGAGTGACCAACAAAAAAAAGCGGCGGCGCCCGGTTGGCCGGACTCCGCCGCTTTGAAATTAACCGAAAGGGATTAGTACCGGTTGGTCCGGCCGCCGCCGCCACGGCTGCCGCCGAATTCGCGACGACCACCACCGCCGCCGCCGCCAGCCGGACGGTCTTCGCGCGGCCGGGCCACGTTGACGGTCAGTGCCCGCCCGCCCAGATCCTTGCCGTTCAGACCGGCAATGGCGCTTTCCGCTTCTTCGGCGGAATTCATGGTGACGAACGCAAAACCCCGGGGACGACCCGTGGTGCGATCCATCATCAAATTGGCTTCGGTGACCGTGCCAAACGCCGCAAAGGCGTCCTGCAGGTCGTTTTCAGTGGTTTGGAAAGAAAGATTTCCAACGAATAATTTATTGCTCATGTGATGTTCTACTGTCCTAGACTTAGTTGACTTTGACTAGACTGTTTCCGGATATCGGATTTCAAATCATCACTGAAGCGAGTTCACTTGAAGATTTACCATGCCTTGAAAGCAAGAATGATCTATTAGACGAGGCAGACTTTGGCAGGTTCCACCCGAATAGCAACAAGCAAATGGAAATTTTTTTACCCTGAATCCGGACTAGCTCGTAAACTGTTGTTGTATAATTTGATATAAAAGTTAAAAAAGTCCTCTCCAGACCCAATTCGGCGGCCGCGGCGCATTTACCGCCCCCGGTTCAGTCCGCATTCATGGCCCGATACAACCAGGCCCGGGCGTAGGCCCAGTGCCGTTTCACCGTGGGTTCGGACACCCCCAGCACCTGCGCCACCTGCTCGTTGGTGAGCCCGGTAAAAAACCGCAGCTTCACCACCTGCGCCTTGGCGGCGTCATGCTCTGCCAGTTGATCGAGAGCCTCGTGCAAGGCCAGCAACTGGCCGTCATCCATGTTCGCCGCGAGGTCCAACGCATCGAGGTTCACGCGCTCGCAGTTGCCGCCGTGACGCTGGGCTTTCTTGCGGCGGGCGGTGTCGATGAGAATGCGGCGCATGGCTTCGGCGGCGGCGGCAAAGAAATGCGCGCGGTTGCGCCATTCCGGCTGGGCGTCGGCGCCGAGCCGCAGCCAGGCCTCATGCACCAACGCGGTGGCTTGCAAGGTCTGGCCCGGGGTTTCGCGCGCGAGCTTTTGCGCGGCGAGCTTGCGCAGCTCCTCGTACACCAGCGGCAACAGTTCCGCCGCCGCCTGCGGATCGCCCGCGTCGATGCGCTGCAGGATGACGGTGAACTCGCTCATGGCGGCAGGCTAACACTTTGCCGGCCTGGCGGTAAGTTGAAAACTTGGGGAACGGGGCGACGTACCTTTCTGGCAGCGCAACCGGCACCATTTTTGCCTGCCGCCGACTTTACTGCCCGGCCTCCCGCATGGCCTCGGCGTAGGGTTTGCCATCCACGAAAACCTCCTTGATGGCCGCCTGACCAGCGGGGGTCACTACCGCTTGCACGGTGAGTGTGCCCCGCGGGTTACCGGTACCTTCGCGCACATAGTACCGTTCCAATCCGTATTCCACCTCTGCTGAATTGGTGCTGCCCCACCAGAACACGCTCTTGCCCCGGATCAAAATTTGCCCGGCGGCCGGGGTGAACGGTTGCAGGGATGCCTGCACAACTTCGTAAAATCCGTTCGTTCCGGGCGCGAGGGCGACATAGATGGCGGAGCCGGCAGGCGGTTCGTTAGTCCGGGCCGGGGAGAAGTTCTGCCACGGCACATCGCTGATCTCGTAGCTCAGGGTGAGGTAATCGCCCCGCAAATAATCCCGCGGGTCCACCGGGCGCGTTTCCAGCAAAATGACCTGCCCGGTGCGGCGGGCGTGCTCCTGCGTGAATGTCGTAGCCAGCAGCCAGGCGCACTGCAACGCTAATACCAAGGCAAACAGTTTCAGTTTCATGGCGTCCTCCCCGCTGCCGGAGCGGCCGCTTTGATTTGCATCATCAACCGGCGCCGTTTCTTTTCCAGATAAATTCCAAAACCGATGAGAAACACCCCGGAGACCAGGAACATCACTCCCGTGCGCCCCATGGATCCGATCAGCCGGATATACGTGACCACGATGTCCAGCGCAATAAACGTGATGCCGAGATTCACCATGAAGGGGGACCGCTCCTGAATTCCCACCTGAATCTGCAATAGGCAGAATATGAACAGGCCGAATACGGCAACCCAGTGGTAGCCGAAGTCCTGCCAGCCATAATCCCAATTCGACTCCGGCGCGCAATACAACTGCCCCGCCAGCAAGGCCACCGCCCCGGCCAACGTCAACGTCCAGGTCCACCGCCATTGGCGGGTCAGGCTGGTCAGGCTGGACACCGCACCCGCGCAACCGGCCAGGGCCACCCCGCAGAGAGCGGGAAAGATCCAAGCCGCCACCACTGAACTTGCCCGGCCACTGTGGTCCCAAATTCCCCAAGTCAGTGGATAGGCAAACAACAGGAACGCGAGCAGGCCCAGTTTTTCCGTGGCCGGTGCAAATTCCGCCCGGCGCGTCCGCCGCAGCACGTAACCCAGCCCGAGATAGCCCAGCCCAAGCAGCGCATAGAGCAGGATCTGACCTTCATCGTTGCCAAAGAAAATGAGGCTGCCGGGTTCATTCACCTCCAGGCCAAACCAGATGCCAAAGGCCAGTAACGCCAGCAGGTGGAGCGCTTTGGACCGCAAAATCCACGGTAGCGCCGCAATGCCCGCCCACCAGAGCAAAATCGCGTTTGGCGGCCGCGACACCAGATTGTAAATCTGGCCCAGCAACGCGATGTTTCCCAGGAACAGCATCGCGCCCACCAGGTAAAGCGCTTCCCCGCTTTTCCGGTAATGGCCCTGCACCTCGCGCAGCCACCAACCGGCCCCGTGCGCGCCCAGCATCAGCCCGAGGCCCACGGCTATTTTCACTCCGCGCGGAATCTCATCCCAGTTGGCGGAAATCACCAGAACCAGCCCCGCCGTCACCAACACCGCCCCGATCAGTGAAACAATCGCGAGAAATTTGCCGCCTTCTTCCTTCAGCCCAAAATGGGCAATAATCTTATCACCTTGTTCGCCAGAGATCAGACCGGCGTCCCGAAGTTTTTGGACATCAGAAAATTTCATATTCCCAGCAGGGGACCATCAGTTTTTCGCCTGATTCGGGCGAAAAAGCAACCAGTATTTCTTTCAAATCTTCCCCTGCCGGATCAATTCGTTGCACTCCTCCAGCGGAATGGGTTTCTGCCCGGCCATGGACCGCATGATTTTCCATTGTTTCTCCGTGGGCGCGATGAGGGCGGTCACGAGTTGCTCGGTCACATCCACCTGCACCGCGCCGGGATGCTGCCGCAGCGCGGCCTCGTCCCACTTGGAGATGAGCACTGTCACATCATTGGTCTTTTGGATTTCCGGCAACCGGGCCGCCAGCGCCTGCAATGCCGCAGCCACCGGGGCGGTGCTGAACACCTGCCGGTGGGCCTGGTCCTGCGCGGCGCCCAATTCCGCGCGATACGACTCAAACTTGTTGGTGTCGCCCGCCTGCTGGGCCGCCCGGGCGGCCTGAATCAACGTGGCCCGCTGCCGTTCCATGGCCGGGCTGTTAAAATGCGCGTAGGCCACCAGGCGCGAGTCGTACACGCCGATGCGCTCGGGCCCGGTGTTGGTGCTGGCGGCACCGGCCATGGTAATCAGGCCGGTGCCCAACCAGAGAATCGCCCACTTTTTCAACGTGGCTTGCAGATTTGATTTCATCGTTTTCATAGTTTTGTGCGGGTTTGTTTGGGGTCAAAGCTGCTCAAGGACGCCGGACTAATTCAGTTCAATCAATTCCGGAGCCGCCGCGGGGGCCGTGGCCCCGGCCGGGGCCCGGCGGATTTCCTGCAGCCAGGCGGGCGCCGGGCCGGTGCCGGGCAGCGAAGTGTCGGGCCGCCGGCACAGGCCAAGGGTCCGGGCCAGCAACCATTCCAGCGCGCTCCAGAAATGAATGCGGTCGAGCAGCGGGTTCACAAAGTTGGTCACGGGACAATAATGCACCTCCTTGGGGTTGGTGTGGTGGATGGCGTGGTGCTGCGGGGTTTGCAGCAACCGGATGTCTTGCAGGAAGGAGATGAACCGGCCGTTTTCGCGGCGCGTGCGGTGCGACCATTTGTGGATTTCATTGGCGTTGGCGCTGACCAGCGCAAACAGCCCGACCGGCCAGGTGAGTTTGCCCACCAGCCGGGCGCCCACCACCACCCCGACGGCCCCGAGGCACAGGTCCCAGGAACTTTGCCACCAGTTATTCCGCGTCATGTAGCGCGGAAAATGATGGTGGATGACGTTGGGCCGGCCGATGCGCCGGCCCACCAGCGGAGTATCTTCGCGAACGTAGGCGTCCTCAATCCAGTGGACGAAGCCGGCGGCAAAGTCCGCTGCCAGCACCGCCCCGATTCCCGCGAACGCTCCGACAATCAAAGTATTCATAGCGTTCCCTTGATACCTCACCCCGGTCATGGAGCGTGAATTGATAAAAAGCGATGCGGCATCGCCTGGATCAATGGCTCACCGCAAGGCCGCTCAGGACAAAAAAACTCCCCCGCCCGAACCGGACGGAGGAGCCCAACCATGAACCTACTTTTCCCGTTAATTAGAGCATTTCCCTCAAAGCTGTAGTGCTGCGCCGAAGTACGGGGGAGCGGTCTTTTTGGCTTTTGGCTTCGTTTCGGCTCAGTTACAGGGTTTTTCAAACCTGCGCCTTCGCCAAAGCCTCGCCAAAATCCAAAAATCCTCGCTGCGCATCGCTACATCTTTTCGGTCAATGCTCCGACCACCATGGCGCGGAAGTATCGGGCGGCCTCCGGCGAGGAAATGGGATAGACCAGATGGAACGGCACCGAATTGGTGATGACCGGCGTCCAGTGCAACAGATCCGGCGATGAGGACAGGATGACGTTGCCGCGGCTCAGTCCGGAGACATCCACCACCGCCAGGCTTCCCACGAGCGTCGGAGGGATCAGGACCACCTCTCCCGCCACGCCCGGGTCGCCAGCCACAATGGGCACGCCCGGCCGGCTCTCCATGGCCCAACCCAGAATCACCGGGCCCAAAAGGCCGGCGGAAACCGGGTCCGTCAGTTGCAGATGAATCCAGCCATAATAAAAATTATTGTCCTTGAAGACGCGCAACCCCACGTAACCGTTGGTGGCCGCCGCGAGGGAGCCGGTCCAGGAGTTGGTATATCCCAAGCCAATCATCCCCAACCCGATACTGGCCAGACCGGCGTTGCCCGAAACCCAAACCGTGTTGGTCGGCACAAAATCGGCAATGCCCGCGCCGCTGGCAAAAATCCGGGCGTTCGAATTCTCCCGGAGCACTTCCGTCTGGCCCGCCGTGGTCAGCCCATAGGTCAGCACGCCGGCAGAAGACAAATTAGTCCCGCCGCCAATAATTACCCCGCCATTACCAAACGTGGTCAGCGCCACCCCGCCGAAGGACACGTCAGGGATGCCATTCGCATCCAGGTCAAGCGCCGTCCCATCGTCCAGCGGGATGCCCAAAACTTTTTCCGTGGAACGCACGGTCGCCGGAACGGGCCGCGCGCCAATCACCATATCATTGACCACCAGCGGTACCGCGCGGGTATCGTAGCCCCAATCCAAAGCACACGTGGCAGCGCCGCCCGCAGTCACCCGCGCCCGCACCCAGGCCAGGACCCAATTGTTCCCGACCCGCACTTTAACCGCAAAAAAATTGGTGGCCGCCGCGGCTCCCGCTGCAAACGTCAGGGGCAAATTCAACGGCTGGTTATCCATGGCGGTACGCTCGCGCCAAAATGGGCTCGACGGCATCGCAAAGGAAACGGCGGCTCCCGCCGCCATCGGCATCACTTCGTCCGGAAACCCCACCAGCACTGGCGTGCCGGACGATGGCAGATTGGTGTAGTAGCTGCGGTTGGTCGCCAGCACGCTGTTGTTCATTGCCGGCAGCACCGTGAGGTTTTGTCCTGCCACCGTCACCTGCAAGTCGGACGTGCCATCCAGGTTGACGTCCAGTTGCCAGGGTCCGGAGACCACCGGTTGGGGCGGTGAACAAAAATAAAGCAACTCGGCGGGGCTGGTTAACGGCACGGCCAGACTAACCCACAGGATTAACCGCAAGATTGAACGTGCGAACTGCCGTTGCGGCGCCGTCCCGCCGGGAATGGCCAGATTAAACAGACGAATCGGAGCGATCAGGTGCTTCATAAAAAATGAGGGGCTGCGAGGTTTGAGGATTGCCAGACCAAACAATTTGGACTCATTGACAATCTATCCGTCACGCGCGCGCATTTGGATGCATCAAAATTCACGCTCCGATCCGATTAGCCAGGACGGGCGCACCAATTCCCGCAGTTCGTTCAGATATTCCCCGGGAAATGCCCCGCAGTTCGGGAAACAAAAAAACTCCGGGCGACCGGAGGGCGGTCAGATCTCAGCGGCAAAGATGGCCGCCGCTTTTTTGGTGTCGCGTTCCATCTTACAGCAGACGAGGTTGCACAGCGAAAAGATCATGGGATCGGCTATCTCGTACCGGATGGTAATACCCGCGCGCTCGCGCTTGACCAGGTGGTGCTGGTGCAAGACCGCCAGATGTTTGGAAACGTTGGCCTGCTTCATCCGGCTGGCTGCCACCAGCTCGGTGACGGTCAAGGGGCCGTCCCGCAAGGCTTGCAACAGCATCAGGCGGCTCGGTTCGGCCAGCACGCCAAACACCCGCGCCACGACCCCCAATTGCCCCGGGGACAACCGGTTTTTTCGGACAGTTGACATATTACTGAATGGTTATATGATAATCTGGCAATCAAGACCAACTCCGGCGCCTCCGTTTTGTGTGAAAACCATCGCCAAATCTCATCCGGGGAGCAACCCTCTTTTTTGCGGGGCTGCATCCGGTGCAAACATTTCCTCCGGCTTATGAAACCATCTTCGCCGCCGCCCCGCTTCCATCTATTCCGCCGCTCATGGCTGCTGCTTACAATGGCGGCGTGGTTGCTGCCGTGGCGGTCTGCGCCGGCCGCCAACAACCAGATTTTGGGCTGGAACAATCTGGGCATGCACTGCATGGACAGCGATTACTCGGTGTTCAGCATCCTCCCCCCGTACAACACCATCGAAGCGCAGCTCATTGTCGGCGGCAAACTGGTCACCACCAACAGCGGCTATACTGTCACTTACCAGGCGGTGGCAGACCCCGGCGGCTCGTTCAATTCGTTTTCCACCGGCAAGGGCAATTACCGCAGTTATTATCAACAACTCTACAGCCCCACCCCGTTGCCGCTGGAAACCGGGCTGGCCGGCTGGGCCATGCCCGGCAGCAACAACACCCCGCAGGGCATGCTCTTTGAGTCCACCAATGTGCCCGCTGCGGGCGTGGCCACGCGCGTGAACTGGTTCCGGGCCGAAGGCATTCCGCTCACGCCCTACGACGATGCCGGCCGGAAAAATCCGTATCCGCTCATGCGGTTGATCGCCCGGGATGCGGCCAGCCAGCCCATCGCCACCAACGACATCGTGCTGCCGGTCTCCGACGAAATGGACTGCCGGAGCTGTCACGCCTCGGGCACGGACGCGGACGCAGAGCCGGCGGCCGGCTGGGTGTGGGATGGTCTGCCGGAGCGGGATTACCGGTTGAATATTTTACGGCGGCATGATGAACGAAATTTCGCCCAGCATGCGGCTCTTTACGCCGCCGCCCTGGCGGCCAAGGGCTACAATCCGCAGGGATTGTATCGGGGCGTGGTGGCCGACGGCCAGCCGGTGCTGTGCGCCGCCTGTCATGCTTCGGAGGCGCTGGGCACGGGCAGTTACAGCAACATCCCGCCGCTCACGGCGTCAGTGCATTCACTGCACGCCAGCGTACTGGACCCGGATTTGCACATCACCCTGGATGACGCCACGCACCGGTCCGCGTGCTATCGCTGCCATCCCGGCGCCACCACGCGTTGCTTGCGCGGGGCCATGGGCGGGGCGGTGGCAGCCGATGGCTCCATGGCCATGCAATGCCAGAGCTGCCATGGCAATCTCAGCCAAGTCGGCGCGGCCAACCGCGTCGGCTGGTTTCAGGAACCCAACTGTCAGAGCTGCCACACCGGCACCGCCACGCACAACAACGGCCAGATTCGTTATACCTCAGCTTGGGATCAAAACTTGCAGCCCCGTGTGGCGGTGGATGCCACCTTTGCCACCACAGCAAACACGCCTGCACCGGGACTTTCGCTGTACCGGTTTTCAGTCGGTCATGGCGGATTGCAATGCTCCGCCTGTCACGGGTCCACCCACGCGGAATTTCCCAGCACCCACGTGAATGACAATGTCCGCAACCTCGCGCTCCAGGGCCATGCCGGGGTGATGGTGGAATGCACCGCGTGCCACACCACGGATCCGGGCACCTACACCGGCGGCCCGCACGGCATGCATCCCGTGGGACAAACCTGGATCAGCAATCATGACAATGCGGCGGAAAGCCTGGGCCGGGCCGCCTGCCAGCCCTGCCACGGCACGGATTATCGCGGCACGGTACTTTCGCGCATGCAATCCGACCGCACCCTGGACGCGTTTGGCAGCAAGACATTTTTCCGCGGCGCAATCATCGGGTGCTACACCTGCCACGACGGCCCGAACTCCGAATCGGCCAACAGCAGTGCGCCTCCCACCGTCACTAACGTCAGCACCAACACCCCCAACGACCAGAGCCGGGTTTTCGCGCTGCCGGTCACCGGGAGCGGCGCCACCGTGCGGATCCTCAGCCAGCCCGCGAACGGCTTGGTAGGTTTGAGCAACAATATCGCCACCTATTTCCCCAATGCCGGTTTCGTGGGTACCGATAGCTTCACCTACGCCGCATATGATGGCGCCAAGAATTCCAATCTCGGCATCGGGACTGTCACCGTCACTGCGGGCAGCTTTGGCCTGACCGCCACCGCACACGTGCCGCCCACCGCTGCCGCCGGATGGCCGGTGGCATTTGGCGTCGTGCCCGAGGTGACCAACAGCACCGCGCCATTGACTTTCCGCTGGGATTTTGGCGACGGCAGCCCGGCCGATACGAACCAGTTTGCCGCCCACAGTTATGCCTCCGGCGCCACGTATTCGTGGACGGTCATCACGATGCTGGACACCTTGCGCATGACCAACCAGGGCAGCATTTTCATCGCGGCCCCAACCACGCTCGCCCTCGCGACCACGGGCAACGCCTTGCAGTTGGGCTGGCCCGACATTCCGGGAGTAGTGGTGGAAGCCACCGATACGCTGGGCCCTGATGCGCATTGGTCCGTGGTTACCAATGCCACCAGCACCGCCGCCGGCGAAATACAAATGAACGTGTCGGCCACGGGCAACCGTTGGTTCCGGCTGCGGCGGCAATGGTGAGTCTCCCACCGCGGAGCGCCAGCGCAGCCTGCTTCGGAGCGCGGCTGTGTGCAGCCGCACCAGCCGCAGCAATGGGACCCCTGCGCGATAGCTGCAGATCTCCACACCTCCATTCCGCCACCTTGCTGCGACTGGCTTGCAGCACAGTCGCGCTCCGCCGAAAGCGGGCCAGCGCCGCGACATCCTGATTCAAGCGCCGAGGCGCGCCCTATTTGTAGTATCCGAGATCGCCCCAACGTTTCACCCTTGCCACACGCTGCGGATGGGGACCATCCGCGGTTCAACACAGGCAGCGAATTCATTTTTGCGTTCCCCTGGGTTCTTTCACGGCCAACTGTCCTTCGCGGCCCTTGCGTCCTTGACGTGAGGTTTTTCCCGCCTTGGTTTCTGGGTTCCTTGGTGGTTATTCGCGCATTTTGTTTTAACAATGATTTTGCGTTTTTTTGATTTCTCAATTTTGCAACCCATTCTCCCGGAGTTGATTTAAACTTTTAAACCCGCATTTTTTGCCTCAAAAAATTGGGTTCACCATTAAACCCCATGCTTTTTTGGAATGTGATAAAATGCCCGTCGGTATGCGAAAAAGCGCAACCAGAGCCGGGCAAACCGAAGGCTGAATGCAAAATTAAGAATGAAGAATCCGATGATTGAAGGTGCAGCAACGGGAGCCGGGAAGGCGAGGTGGCGTTGCCGCCCGGCATGCGCTCGCCCAGAGCAATGTCAGGCGCGGCGGTGGTATTCCGCAATCCGCACTCCGAATTCCGCAATGGCCCGATCCGAGCCGATCAAACCGAATCAAACCCGTTGGGACAAACTGGCGGCGGGGCTGTCCGCCGGAAGCGGGTGGGGCGAGCGTCCTCGCGAGCCGGACGGGACCAGGCAAGGGTTTGCATTCCCGACAAGGACTCGTCACTTCCGGTCGCGCCACGCTGCGGCGGGCAGGGGACTGCCCGCCCTACCCAGTTGCGGAGTGGTATCCGCTCCGAAATCCTGCCGGATCAAACCAAATCAAACCATCGTTTGGTTCCGGTCCTGGCTGTGGCTGGTGCAAGGGGGCGGCCGATGCCACTCCGCACTTTTGCTTCATTCGGCATCCTTCATTCTGCCTTGTTCCCCGGTGGCCGTCCACAAGGACCAAATTACCAAACGAACCCAAAATTTTTTGAGGCAATCCGATTGGGATTTTATTATGATAAAACAACTTACACCAATTTCCGACGCCAAACCCAATTGGGTTCGTTTGGCTTCGTGGGGCGGTTTGCGACGGGCTTATTCCGCAATCACCGGAGGGGATTGGTTCGCCCC
>DATJIU010000327.1:0-24575 GCA_035492855.1 Dongiaceae bacterium
TTTCGGCCAGCACATGGCTGAGCTGCCGGACTTCGATGGCCTCAAAAGGTTTTTTCAGGATGACCAGACGGTCGGAGATGCCCAGCCGCGACACAATGTCCTCCCAACAATAATCCGAGAATGCGGAGCACAGCACCACCTGCAGATCGGGATCGGCCTCCCACAGCCGGCAGGTGGTTTCCACGCCATCCCAGCCGGGCATGCGCACGTCCACAAACGCCACGGCGAAGGGCCGCGCGGTTTGCACGGATTCCCGGACGGCCGCCAACCCGCCCTCACCATGATAGGTGGAGGTGACTTCAAACTGGAGCGCCGTAATGGCCGGGCCGGAGGCGGTGGGCAGATGCCGCGGCGAGCCCCCCCGAAACGGCCAGTGGCCCAGCACCTGGCGAATGGCGGCGTGAATGCCGGCGTCATCATCAATCACGAGCACCCGGGCCGCGGGACGGTTGGAAAGAGTGGGATTCATGCGTGCCTGCCGCCGGCGGATGAGGCCGAAAGATGCTTGTGCAGCACTTCGCCGGTCCGGGTATTGAACACAATTTTGCAACCGCGGTTGCCGCCGACGTTTTGCGCCCTGATGGGCAGTTGCGCCACCTGCAACAGATGCCGGGCCAGAGCCACGTTGGTACTGCCAATCCAACGGTCATTCTGGGGGTCTCCGCCGAGGTGGATGACATTGGCGCCGCCAAACATTTTCACCTCCACCGCGCCGGGCGGCAGCCGGAGGCGGGCAAATGGTTCGAGCATGGCCGGGACGGCATGGGTGAGATACCGGAAGCAGTTCTCCGGGGTCCCTCCTGCCGCCTCGCGACCGCCGGGCCGGGGCAGCATGCAATGACAGATGGCGGCCAGTTGGTGCGCGGCGTTGAACATGGTGATGGCCACGCACGAACCCAGCAGGGTGATGACCCATTGCGGTTCCCGGGTAACCACGAGTTCCCCGGGTTGCAGATGAATTTGCGGCAAGGGAGGACCGGGCAGTTTCATAACGGTTTTCGATAGATGGCCGCGCCCACGGCGGAAACCGGCAGGTTCAGACCTGCGAGCGATTCCGAATGGCCCACAAACAAATAGCCGCCCGGCACCAGGTTGCGGCAGAGTTTGTGGATGACATTTTCTTGCGTCGGCTTGTCAAAGTAGATCATCACGTTGCGGAAGAAGATGACTTCAAACCGGTCTTTCACCCCGTAATCCGCATCCATGAAATTCAGCCGGTGGAAGGTGATGCGCCGCCGCAATTCGGGGACGATGCGCACCTGCGCCCGGGTGCGGTCCTTGCTGCGGAGCAGATATTTCCGGCGCAAGGGCAACGCCACCGGTTCGATGCGTTCCTCGTCGTAGATGCCCGCTTGCGCGTGGGCCAGCACCCGGGTGGAAATGTCCGTGGCCAGCAGCGAATAATCAAAACCAGGCCGGCCCGCGGCGAATTCACTCAGCACCATGGCCAGCGTGTAGGGTTCCTCGCCGGAGGAGCATCCAGCGCACCAGAGTTTGAAGGCCCAAGGGCTGCCGGTTTCCGACCGTTGCTGGGCGGCCAGATTGGGCAGTGCGGTCTGAACCAGATAATCAAAATGATGCGGCTCGCGGAAAAAGTCCGTCTTGTTGGTGGTGATGGCGTTGATGAAATGCACCTGTTCCTCCTCGCCGCCCGGAGAATTGAACAGGTAATGCTGATAGGCTTCCAACGAATCCAGCTGCAGCAGCCGGATGCGCCGCAGCAACCGGCTTTGCAGCAGGGGCAGCTTGGCCTCGGACATCTTGATGCCAAGCTCGCTGGTAATGAACTGGCAGAACCGGGAGAAGCTCTCCCGGGAGAGTTCCAAGGCGGCGGACTGGGCTTCAGAAGATGGGTTCATACGCGATGAAAATGCGGGTCAGCCAGGTACCAGGACGGTCGCCGGCAATCGGTAGAGGGCGTAGGCAGTGCACAGTTTGACATAACGAAGAGAGCTTTCATGGCCGCTCGAAAGTTTCAGCCCGTCTACAGATCAATAATGTTCAAAATTGCCATCTTGCAGGTCAGTGTTGCGGGCCTCAGAGTTCAAAGTAACGACAGATCCGCACGTTCGAGAGGCGGACGCTGGCGATTTTCCCGCCACCGTGGAAGGGACGGATTTGGCCCCCGAACCATTCCGCCGGTTACGGGTTGAAGCCGCCATACCGTTGAGCTTGAAGAAACTGATACTGGTCTGGAGTTGTTCGGCCTGACCAGCCAGTTCCTCGGCGGTCGAAGCCAGTTCCTCGGCTGCGCTGGCGTTTTGCTGGATGACTTGGTCGAGTTGCTGGATGGCCTTGTTAACCTGGCCGGCACCGACACTCTGCTCCGAACTCGCGGCATTAATCTCCTGGACCAACTCGGCCGTCTTGCGGATGTCGGGCACGAGCCGGCCCAACATTTCGCCGGCACCTTCGGCCACCGCCACTCCGCCCGTGGTCAGCTGGTTTATTTCCGCCGCGGCCAACTGGCTGCGTTCGGCCAGTTTGCGAACTTCACTGGCCACCACCGCGAAACCCTTGCCCTGTTCGCCGGCCCGGGCGGCTTCCACTGCCGCGTTGAGTGCCAGCAAATCCGTCTTGCGCGCAATTTCCTCGATGATGTTGATCTTTTCGGCAATCTGCTTCATGGCCCCGGCAGTCTGCACCACCGCCTCGCCGCTGGATTTGGCATCCGTGGCAACCTTGGTGGCAATCTGGTCTGTCTGGCGGGCATTGTCGGCATTTTGCTGGATGCTGGAGGTCATTTCTTCCATGGAGGCGGTGGTTTCCTCGGCCGCGGCAGATTGTTCCGTGGCCCCCTGGGAAAGCTGCTGGGCGGTGGCACTCATCTCTTCGCTTCCGGTGGCGACCTGCCCGGCCGCGCCGGCCACTTCGGAGACCACCGTGCGGAGGTTCGTCACCATTTTTTGCAATGCCTGTCCCAGCATATCCTTGTCCGAGAGCAGCCGCACCTCCACATTAAGATCGCCCTCGGAAACTTTGCCGGCCAGCGCCGCAGTGCCCTGCAGGTTTCCGGCCATCTGGTTCAAAGCCGCGGCCAGCTGTCCCACCTCATCGCGTTGCTCCAATTCCAGCTTGTGGTTCAGATCACCCAAGGCGATGGCATTTGCCAGTTTTACGGCCTGATGCACGGGGCCCGTGATGGCCCGGCTGATGGCAAACGTGCCGGTCAACCCGAGCACGAATGCCAGCAATGACAAAATGAGGCTGGAATGCATGGCGGAAGCGGCATGTGCATCCACCCGCTTCACCGAATCGGCCATCATGCCAGCCACCCGGTTTGTGCCCAGATTTGAAACATTGCGCAGCAGGGCGGTTTCCAGTTCGACAACCTTGCCATCCTCGACATCGGCCTCCTGGACTTTTCCCTCCTCAAACAAGGTGCTCACACGCTTGATCTGGACTTCAAAGGCATTCTGCTCTTCGTCAATGGACTTTAGGGTCTGCGCGATTTGTTCATATTCATGGCGCTCCGCGTCGCTGTCAGCCGTCTGGACGCCGTGAGCCGCCACGTCCTCGGCCTTTTTCACTTCTGTGTCCACCTGTTTCCCGAGCTCCTCCACTTCAGTTTCGGCTTTCTGAAATTCGTTCCGGGCAGCGGCGCTGCCGGCCAGTTTTTCCCCATAATATGCGATGCGGGCGAACGCCAGGGCCTGTTCGTTCTCACGAATCAAAATCTGATCGGTGACGGCGCGCAGGGGCAGGTGTTTAACACCGATGTCCGCCACTTCACCGCTGACGTGATTGAATTTCCACAGGCTGAAACCCACGGCGCCACCCATGAGCACCAGGATCGCGCCCGCAAGCGCCATGATTTTGACTCCGATTTTCAGATTCTTAATTTTCATAATTCAAGTTTGCGGCGGTCTGCTGGACTTCCGGTGACTCCGCCGCCAGTCGCACCGGAACTGAATTTATGGTCTCAGGAACGGTCGGCGGATTTATGCAACCGCCAGCGAGTTTTCCGGAGCTTCCGCCACCAGGGCCAGTTCCTCCGTGAGGAACACCCGGTCAATGTTCAGGATGATGATGAAATCATCCCCGCGCCGGCCCATGCCGTGGATCAGTTCCGTGCGCCAGCGCATGGCAATGCGCGGCGGCGGACTGATCTGACCAGCCTCCAGTTCAATGACCTCGTGCACGCTGTCGGCGATGCCTCCGACCACGGTGGCCTCGCCGTCGAGTTCCAGATCCATGACCACGATGCGGCTGTTGGCGGTATCCGGGACGGGCGGCAGGCCAAATTTCAGCCGCAGGTCCACCACGGGAATGGCCTTGCCCCGCACATTGACCACGCCCCGCATGTAATCGGGCGCGGTGGGCACCCGGGTAATCTGCGAGAGTTCCAAAACCTCGCGCACCTGCGCCACATTGATGGCGAACAGTTCATCGCCCAGCTTGAACGTGATGTATTGCGCCGTTTGCGTATTGGTCGGGTTCATGATGCGCCTTAGTAGCTGGTGAATTCCTTGTCCTGGGCATCGGCATGGCCGTTCCCATTACCATTCCCATTGCCGTGGGCCGCCCCCAGTTCGATGGCCGCCGGTTTGGTGGCCCGGGGTTTGGCTGTCACCCAAGTGGATGCGGCTTCTTTCTTGCCATTGGTGGCGGGTTTGGCCGCCGGGGTGCCGGCGGTTCGGCGCGCCCCGTCTTCCATCTTGAAGAAGGAGATGCTTTGCTGGAGCTGTTCCGCCTGGCTGGCCAGTTCCTCGGCGGTGGAGGCCATCTCCTCGGCCGAAGAGGCGTTCTGCTGAATGACCTGGTCGAGTTGCTGGATGGCCTTGTTGACCTGGTTGGCGCCGGTGTTCTGTTCGGCGCTGGCGGCGTTGATTTCCTGCACCAGCTCGGCGGTCTTGCGGATGTCGGGCACCAGTTTGGTCAGCATGTTGCCGGCATCCTGGGCCACGTTGACGCCACCAATGGCGAGCTTGGTGATTTCCGCCGCCGCACCCTGGCTGCGTTCGGCGAGCTTGCGGACTTCGCTGGCCACCACGGCAAACCCCTTGCCATGTTCGCCTGCCCGGGCGGCTTCCACCGCGGCATTGAGCGCGAGCAAATCCGTCTTGCGGGCAATCTCCTCGATGATGTTGATCTTCTCGGCAATTTCCTTCATGGCATTCACCGTCTGCGTGACCGCCGTGCCGCTGGCCTGGGCATCCTCCGCCGCCTTGGAGGCGATCTTGTCGGTCTGCCGGGCGTTGTCGGCATTTTGCTGGATGCTGGAGGTCATCTCCTCCATGGAGGAAGTGGTTTCCTCGGCGGAAGCGGCCTGCTCGGAGGCGCCCTGCGAAAGCTGCTGGGCGGTGGCGCTCATTTCCTGGCTGCCGGAACTGACGTTGGCGGAGGCCTTGGCCACTTCACCCACGATACCGCGCAAGGCCGTCAGCATGTCATTCATCGCCGAGCTGATCTGGCCGATTTCGTCGTGGGATTTCACCTCGACTTTCTGCGTGAGGTCGCCCAGGGCAATCTGCTGCACCACAGCCGTCACCTTTTGCAACGGACGAACGATGATGCGGGTGATGCCAATCGCCACCCCAATGCCGAACACCATGGCCAAAGCCATGCCGGCGGTGAGCAACAAGGCCGAGGTGCTCAAACTCTTGGCCGATTCCCCGGCAATGGCAATGGTGCCCGTATTGGCCGCTTGCGTCAGCTCACTGCAGGCGTTCTGCATGGCATAAGCCGCCTTGGTTCTTTTTTCCAACATGCCATCCAGTTTCTCTTGTGAGGCCCCTTGTTGCGCCAGTAGGCCGGCATATTGCTTCAAACCGGCATCAATTTTCTCAATCTGGACCTTGCCTTCCTGCTGGTGCACCAGCGGGACCAGTTGTTCCACGAGCAAGTGCACCCGCTGGAAGTCTTCAACACCCTTTTTGAAAATGGCGGAGTCCCGTACCGCCTGGGAGCGGTAATTGGCCACCCGGGCCGCGACAAATGCGGCGCGAATGCCGGCCAGCAGCTCAATCTTCTGGAACCGCTCGGCCAATTTTTCCGGCGCGACGCCGGCTTTCAGATCCGCGGCCAGATTGGTGCTCTGATAAGCGTCCTGGGCATTGAGGAATTGCTCCAGGTCGGTGGCGGCGGCCAGCGCGGCGGACCGCTGGCCTTCCAGTTCGTCCACGATGGCGGCCGTTTCATTGAAGGCCTGCTCATAGCTGGCGGCGGCAGTCTTTACCTCGCCAATTTGCTCCTTCAATTTGACCAGCTTGGTGGACCGTTGGGCGAGCCCTTCCAGCTCGGCGATGTGCGGCTTCATATCGTCGAGCGCTTTGTGAACATTTTCGAAATAGGTCTTGCCTCCGGTAAACCCATATGACCGGGAATTGAGCATCATTTCATCCAGGGCCTTGATCACCTTGTCGGCCCCGGCCCACTCGGTCACATATTCATTGGACAGGCATTTCGCGCCGGTGGCGGCGGACCTCATTCTGATGATGGCGTAGCCGCCGGTGAGGGTAAGGATGACGAGCAGGGTCGCAAAACCCAGGCCGATTTTTTTTCCGATGGTCAGTTTCATAACTATTTCTGTTCTTTGCCACCCGGTAGCCGGGAGGTGGTTGCGGATTCCGTGCTGCTTGCATTGCGGTCCCGACTGCGGACCGAAAGGGAGGAAAATCTTTGCGTGCCGGACAGGCCGGCGTGCCGGACCAATCCGGCGAGGTCCAGGATGAGGGCCACCCGGCCGTCGCCCATGATGGTGGCGCCGGATACGAGCGAGATGTCGCGGTAAAACCGGCCCAGCGGCTGGATAACCGTCTGATGGCTGCCGAGGACGCGGTCCACCACCAGGCCCACACGGTCGGCGCCGTGGCGGGCGATCACGATTTTTTCCACGTCGAGCTCGGCGCCGGAAGTGGCGAAGGTTTCGCGCAGCCGGAGATAGGGCACCAACTCGCCGCGCACGGCCACGACATTGCGGCCGTTGTTGCGGCTGCGTTCGGCGCGGTGCAGCTCCACATTTTCGGTGACCACCGACATGGGCACAATGAACTGGTCGCCGCCAATTTCTACGAGCAGGCCGTCAATAATGGCCAGGGTGAGCGGCAGCGTGAGGGTGATGGTGGTGCCCTGGCCCACCGTGCTGCTCAGGGCCACCTGACCCCGGAGGGCTTCAAACTGGCGTTTGACCACATCCATGCCCACACCCCGGCCGGAAACGCCGGTGACCTGTTTGGCCGTGGAGAATCCCGGCAGGAAAATCAGATCGTAAAGTTCGCGCTCGGACAGCTTGGCTTCGGCGGCAATGAGTCCTTTTTCCACCGCCTTGGCGTGAATGGCCGCCGGGTCGAGCCCGCGACCGTCGTCAGTAATGGTGATGATGACATTGGACCCCACGTGCGCCGCCGCCAGCCGGATGGTGCCGCGACGCGGCTTGCCGGCGGCGGTGCGCGCTTCGGGAGTCCCGATGCCATGGTCAATGCTGTTGCGGATGAGATGGACAAGGGGATCGCCCAACTGGTCCAGCACGGTCTTGTCCAGTTCGGTGTCCGCACCTTCGGTGATGAGGTCAATTTCCTTGTGCAGTTCGGCGGACAAATCATGCACCAGCCGTTTGAACCGGCTGAAGGTGGTGCCGATGGGCATCATGCGGATGCCAAGTACATTGTCGCGCAATTCATCCACAAGCCGCTCCAGTTCCTCCACCGGAGCGGCGAGGTTGGGCACCTCGGCTGCGGCGGCCACCTGCGAGAGCCGGGACTGGTTCATGACCAGTTCCCCCACCAAGTTCACCAGCCGGTCCAGCCGTTCGGACGGCACCCGCACGCTGGAGTCACGGGCCATGGGCTTCCGGGCGGCCGGTTCTCCGGAGGCCGGCCGGGGGGCGGATTTTTTCGCGACGCCTGTTTCTCCCGGCGGCGGAGCCGGAACAGGCCCCGCCGCCGGGAGGGCGATGGGAACTGAAGCAACCGCAGGTTCAATTTTAATTTCGCTGCCGTCCTCGACAAACATGAAGACATCCTTGATGGCATTCATTCCCCGGCTGGTGGTGAGCCGGAGATTCCAGGCCAGGTAGCAATGGTCGAATTGCAACTGGTCCAATGCCGGGACCTGGGCGATATCGGCGGTGACCTGACATTCCCCCAGGTCGCGGAGTTCGTTGAGCAGGGCTTCCGGGCTGGTGCCGGAAATCATCAGCTCGGGCATGGGCCGAAAACAGATGACGAAGCTTTGCGCCACGGATGTTGGCGCAGTCGCTGCCGGCGCCGGGGCCGCAGCGAGGGACGGCACCGGCTTTGGGGAAGCCGGCATGACCGCCCCGGCGGGCAATAACGCGTTGAGCGTGGTGACGATGTCCGTCCCGGCAGCGATCACCGCCGCTGGCGGCGGATTGACCTCCAGCAATACCTTGATCTGGTCCTTGGCCCGGAGGATGAGCGAGATCAGCTCCGCGGAGACGGCCAGCGTGCCTTCCCGCACCTGGTCGAGGACCGTTTCCACGTGATGGGTGAAGGCCGCGGCGGCGTCAAAGCCAAACATGGCGCCCGAACCCTTGATGGTATGGAACGACCGGAACAACTGGCCAACCAAATCATCCGCCGCCTGACCCGGCTCCAGCTCGAGCGCAATTTCTTCAATGCGGCCCAGCAGGTCTTCCGCCTCGGTCAGAAAGGTTTCGACTGGATTTCGCGGGTTCATGCAAAAAGAAGGCTCAGGGCAACAGTTTCTTCGCAACCATGACGAGTTGTTCACTGCGGAAGGGTTTGACGATCCAGCCGCTGGCCCCGGCGGCGCGACCGGCCTGTTTTTTGGCGTCCTGTGATTCAGTGGTGAGCATCACGATGGGCAAATATTTGCACTGCGGCAGGGCCCGCACCTGGCGGATCAGTTCAATGCCGTCCATGGTGGGCATGTTCAGGTCGGTGATGAGCAGGTGCGGCGGGGTGCGGGAGATTTTGTTCAGGGCGTCCTGGCCGTCCACGGCCTCCACCACGTCGTACCCGGCGTTGCGAAGGGTGAAGCTGATCATCTCGCGCATGCTGGCGGAATCATCGGCGGTAAGAATGGTCTTCATAAAATCAAGCGGCTTTTGGCGGCCAGAGGTTTGGGCCCAGGCCCAGCTTTTGGGCGCATTGCTCCACCACCGGGGCGGTGACCGCCACGGCAAAGGGCTTGCCGGTGGCGTAGGCGCTGCGCCACGCAGCCAGCAGCAGTTGCAGGCCGGCGGCGTCGCAGGCGGTCACGGCGCCCAGGTCCAATTCCAGCGCGGGCCGGGCGGCCAAGTGTTCGCACAGGGCATGAAGCGCGGTGCCCGCGCCGTAAATGTCCAAATCGCCTGCGAACCGGATGGTGTTTTGCGAAGAGGTAATTTCCAGTTTCATGGCTCAAAAAAGTTCAACGTTATCCCCCAGTTTGGTCCCGGCCGGAGCGGACGCCGCGGGTTCCGGCGCCAGGCCGGACCGCATCTGGGCCGGTTCCGGCCCGGAGGGTTCAAAGAGTTCCAAATTGTCCGTTGCTGCCGGAATGACCGGGAACTCCTCCGGTTCGCGCCGGGCATGGATGTCGCGCTCGCTTTGCATCGTGTACCGGCCATGCAAACCTTCCAGCGTGGCGGCCGCCGGCACCGCAGCGGCGCCGGCCCAAGGGGACAACGTCTGGCGGAAGGCTTGCAATTCCGCAATTTGCCCGCCAATGACGGCAGCGTGCCGGGTTAGAAAATCCAGGCAACCCCGGCTGGATTCCAGGGCGGCCTGCTGTTTGCCCACCAGTGCGGTGGCGGAAGCAAAGGCGGTGTGACAAGCATTGCAGGCGGATTCAATGTGTTCCGTACCGGCATGCAACCGGCTCTCGCGGGTGGCTTCCGCGCTCAGATCAGAGTCATCGGCCGCGGCCCGGGTCTGCTGCAACACCGAGTCCAGAATGGTGGTGACGTCCCCCACGATGCCGCTGGATTCGCAATAGAGGGAGTCTACGTGGGCGGACAACACCGACAAGGTGGCGCCCTGATTGCCCAGGGCCGCAGTTTTGACGATGGCATTCAGCGCCAGCAGATGAATGTCGGCGTTGAGGGTGCGGACCTGTTTCACATGGCCCACCAGCTCCTGGGAGGCGGTGATGGCATTCTGTTTGGAGCGCCGTGCCCCGAGCCGCAAGTCATGGCCCTGGCGATGCAGTTGCTCCAGGCGTGCCAGTTCGGCCTTGAACGCGTCAATGCAGCCGGAACCGGAACTGGTGGGATGTTCCTGCCAGCGCCCCAAAGCCTCGTGCAACTGCCCGGCCGCGGTAGCAAGGGCTTCAAAGGATTCCGCCAACTGGCGGCGGGCGGCGGCCACTTCCGTTTGTACCAGTTCCAACTGCCGGATCTGGATGGCGATGACATGATCGGCGGCGGCGGCTTTGGCGGCAAAATCCCGGCGGGTGACGGCCTGATCCAGCTCTTCGGCCGCTTCGCTCAGAGCGGCGGTGACATGCTCGGTTTTCTGGCGGACAATGTCGCCAAACTGGAGGTAATAAACCGCTTCCCCGGCATGGTGCATCACCTGGGTCATATGCGTTTCCGCCTCCTGGAGTCCGCCGAGCACCCGGTCCAGCACCCGCTGGGCTTCTGCCGCGGCAACTTCGGAAGTCGTCCGGGACTGTTCCACCAACTGGCACAATTGGGCGTGATGGGCGGAAAGCGCCGTCCATTCGTGATCTTGCGACTGCCGGGTGGCGGCGGCATGCGTCGCAATGGCTTCGGCCACCGCCGTGATGCGATCCCCTAAATTGCGCAATTCGCTGATGAACGACCCGAAGGTATGCTGGCAATCGGCGGTGCGCGCGCTTTCCACCGCAAAACCAAATACCGAGGCCCGCACCGAAACGCCTACGCGGTCAATGTTTTCAACCTGAACCCGCAGCCGCCGCAGGTCGTGGCCCACGCCCTTCAACGTATTCAGTTCGTCCGCGGCTTCAGCCAATCCTGCCTGCAGGTCGTGCAACGTGCCGGCCGCCAGGCCATCCGCCCCGGTGATATGCACTTCATCCAAAACCTTGCGCACCGAACCCAGCCGGGTGCCCACCAGATCCGCCAGTTCCTTGGCAGTGCCAAACAGATGTTGCAAGGCCCGGGCGAGACCAACAAATTCGGTTTCCGTGCCGCCATAGCAATCCGCCATAGTCTGATTCAAGGCCAGAAGCTGCCGGGAGAGGTCGTGCTGGCGGGGCCGGCGCCAAAACCGCAAGGCTTGACCGACGGAGCGCAGCCGGGTCACTCTCGCCGCCACCACCATCCCACGGCGCCACAGGTCCGCCAGTTTTTGCAGGTATGATCCATTGGCCTGGGCATTCATCTTCGGTGGCGGGCCGGCCCGGCGCCGCCGGATGAGCTTTCATCTCATCACGGTCGGGAAAGGCCAGACCCGTTTCCTCTCCATCATCGGCAAAGCACCGGCAGTACTACATGAGGGAGAACCCGAAACGAACTTCGGAAAACCTGAACGGGAAAGAGGGAAACCCCCGATCGAAAAACAGCAATCTAAATGCCTGAATGTGAATCAGCCACAACCAAGAAAAAGCTTAAACAGTCGTGTAACCCATGCGAATGGCATACTTGGTCAACTCGGCCACGCTGTGGACCCCGAGACGGGTCATGAGCCGCGTGCGATGGGTCTCTACGGTCTTGATGCTCAGGTTCAGGTCCGCGGCAATTTCCTTGGTATTACGGCCTTCGGAAATGAGTTTGAGCACCTGGACTTCGCGCTCACTCAGGCCGGAAGGGACGCCGTGCTCGCGAGCCTCACGCAGCTTGCGGTATCCGGCCAGGAGCACTGCGGAAACTTCG
The DNA here is from genome assembly GCA_035492855.1 of Dongiaceae bacterium. Taxonomy (GTDB): domain Bacteria; phylum Verrucomicrobiota; class Verrucomicrobiia; order Limisphaerales; family JAFMIX01; genus JAFMIX01. Next base: position 11,765 of record DATJIU010000327.1, read on the forward strand.
GGACTGAGATACGGTTCATCGTTCTCCACGGCGCGGATGGCCCGCACCAGGTCGGCCGACGCGCTCGCTTTGAGCAAATACCCTTTCACCCCGGCTTCCATGGCCCGGTCCAGGTGGTCCTGGTCAGCCACGGCGGAAAGAATGATAATGCGCAGTTGCGGCCAACGGTTCAAAACTTCCTGTGCCAGTTCCACCCCATCCACATCAGGCAGCCCAATGTCCATGATGACCACTTGAGGCTGCAATTGTTCGATTTGCAGAAGCGCCGCCTTGCGGTCGCCAGCCTCACCAACCACTTGCAGGTCGGCATGCTGGCTCAAGGCCAGCCGCAGGCCGTCGCGCACAATTCTGTGATCATCCACCAGCAACACCCGGACGGCGGCGGCGGACTCAGGATGGGACGGCGGAACCGTTGGTTTCATGCGGGGCCAGGATATGGTGGAGTGCGGTCACAAATTGCACCGCCGTGAAGGGTTTGGCAAGAAAAGCGTCGGCCTGTGGACCGCAATCGATGGCCCCATCGCCCGAACCGGCCAGCCCGCTGATGGCCATGATGGGCAGTTCCGGGGCGATCTGGCGCAAGGCGCAAATCAGGGCCGGTCCATCCATGGTGGGCATGGCCAGATCGGTGATGACCGCCCGGATTTCGCTCCGGCGCTTGGCAAACTTGATGATTGCTTCCGCCCCGTTCTTGGCGGTGACCACCCGGTAGCCGCCGGCGGTCAGAATCTGGCGGGCGGTGGCCCGCACCGCGGCCTCATCGTCCACCAGCAACACGCATTGACCCTCCGCCCGGGGCAGCGCCCGCACGGTTTCCACCATGGGCGCCAGCGCCGGGTCGGTCAAGGCCGGCAGATAGACTTCAAAGCGCGTGCCGGCGCCGGGCTGGCTGTGCACCCGCATGAAACCTTCGTGGCTTTTGACAATCCCCAAGGCGGTGGAGAGTCCCAGGCCGGTGCCTTTGCCCGGTTCCTTGGTGGTGAAAAACGGATCAAAAATCTTGTCGTGAATTTCAACCGGGATGCCGGTACCGGTATCGGTCACCGTCAGCAGGACAAACTGGCCGGCCCGGGCTTCGGCAAATTGCATCGCGGCCGGGGCATCCAGCAGCACATTTTCCGCCGCCAGTTTCAGCGTGCCGCCATAGGGCATGGCATCGCGGGCATTCACGCACAGGTTGAGCAACACCTGGTGAATCTGGGTGGGATCCGCCCGCACGGTCCAGAGGTCGGCGGGAAAATTCTGCTCCAGCCGGATGTTCTTGGGAAAAGTCTCGCTGACCACCTTGACCATCTCCTTGAGCAGCGAGCGCACCTGCAATTCGCCCCGCTGGCCTTCCAGTCCGCGGCCAAAAATCAGCAGTTGCCGGGTGATGTCCGCGCCGCGACAGGCGCCCTCGTGCAGCAGGTTGAGAATGTCCCGGTCCTGCGGCCGCTCGAGCACCGCCCGCAAATATTCCGTGGACATGAGAATGGGCGACAAAATGTTGCTGATGTCGTGAGCCACGCCGCTGGCCAGGGTGCCCAGGCTTTCCATGCGTTGGGCGCGCAGGAACTGCTGCTCCAACCGGCGCTTTTCGGTAACGTCGGTATTGGTAATCAGAAATGCGGCGCGGCCTTCGGCGGGACGCACCAGCGACCAGCGGCTCTGGATGCAACGCCCTTTGTCGCGTCCGTAGGTCTGGCGGATTTCCCCGGACCAGGCTCCGTATTCCAACGTGGTTTTGCAAACTTCGGCACACTGGTCCGGGTCGTCGGGAAACAACAGTTCATCCCCCAGTTGCCCCAGCATCTCGGCGCCCTCCTGATGATAGAGGCAGGCGGCGCTGTGATTGCAGAAAGTGACCTGCCGGTTCAGGTTGAGCACCAAGATGGCATCCTGCGCCTGCTCCAGCAAAGCGGCCTGTTCGGTGATGCGCTCCAAGGCCAGTTTATGGGCGGTGATATCCTCCTTGAGCGCCAGAAAATGAGTGATGTGCCCCGCGGCATCGCGCACCGGAGAAATGGAAGCGGCTTCCCAGAACAGCTCGCCGTTTTTTTTGCGATTGTGCAATTCGCCGTGCCATTCCCTCCCGTCCGTAATGGTCGCCCAAAGCTCCCGGTAAATGGCGGCGGAAATTCCACCCGATTTGAGCAATCGCGGATTGCGTCCCAGTACTTCCCCGGCGACATAACCGGTGACTTCACTGAACTTGGGATTCACGTATTCGATGTCGCCCTGGAGATTGGTGATGACAATGGATACCGGACTCTGCTCCACCGCCCGGGAAAGCTTGCGCACCTGTTCCTCGGTGCGGCGGCGTTCGCTGACATCCCGAAAAATGCCCTGCAACAGCGTGTGGCCGTTGGGCAATCGGATGCAACTGGCCCGAATTTCCACCGGCACGCGCCGGCCATCGGAAGTAATCACTTCCGCATCTGAAAAGGCATTGTGCGATTCCCGCAGGTGTTCGGCGAAATTCCGGCGGTAAAAATCCGCCAGTTCCACCGGATGCAGTTCCGTCTGGTGCCGGCCAATGATGTCGCGCTTGGGCCGGTTCAACAGGCGCTCCCCCTCCCGGTTGGCGTCCACAATGATCCCCGTCTTGATGTCGGCCAGGAACACGGCGTCGCGGCCGTCCTCGAACATGGCGGTCAGCCGTTCATTGGCCGCTTCCAGGACGCTCTGGGCCCGTTTGCGCTCGCTGACATCGGCAAACAAACACAGCAGGTGGGGCACGCCTTCGTGCGTAAACGGGGCAAACTGGCAGGCGAGCCAGCGGCTGGTGCCAAAGGTACTGGTATGATACGTCTCCACCCGCTGCATTTTTCCGGTTTCCAGGGCGGCGTCCGCCGCGGCCAACAGTCCGGAACGCTTCCAGGATTCCAACATCCGGAAATTGTCACCGACCAACTGTTCGGGCTGGGCCCCGATAATCTCTCCCGCTGCCGGGTTGGCGGAAATGACCTCGCCGCTGGCCCGGCAGGTGACAATGGCGACCGGCGAATTCCGCAGCAGCATCTGGCTGTAGTTTAGGGCCGCCTCCATGCGCCGTTCGGCATTCTTGCGCTTGGTGATGTCGCGCCAGACGGACCGGGTATAACGCGCCCGCCCTGCCGCATCCCGCAGCACCGACGTGCTGACACTGATGTCCCGGCGGGTGCCGTCCCGGCGGCAAAGTTGCAGTTCCACATCGCGGATTTCCCCGGTGGCGACGATCTGGTCAAAGGCCTGCTTGGCCGCCGCCAGGCAGTCGGCCGGAAAAAAAATAAAAACCGGGTGGCTCACAATCTCTTCCCGGGAATACCCGGAGGCCTGAACCAGGGCCTCGTTGCACCGGACGACATTACCGGTGGCAACCTCCACGTTCAGATACATGTCCGGGGCATTTTCGTAGAGATCGCGAAACCGGCCCTCGCTCTCCATCAAGCTGCTCGACACGGCATTCAATCGGCGCAGCAACCGGTACAGCATCCCGCCCAGCAAACCGGCGGTAACGGCCAAAAAAAACAGCCCTTTGACGGTAGACCATAAGGCCAACGAGGAAGGATTTTCCACCCAGCGAAACAGCAGCCGGTCGGACAGCCAGAGCCAGATGGCCGTGAGCCCTACGTAGAGCACCACCACCCGCACCGTTTTGCGGACAATGGTAGCGCGTTCGGCAGCGCCGCGAGCATCTGAAAAATCACCAGCCATTGCAAAAATCATCCAAAACCGGAACGTCAAAGCTCCAATACCGAAGCCCTTGCAACAACCGGTTGCGTTTTGTAAATCTGTTATTTTCGGTCATCTCTTTATCGTCAAATCTTCACCGTCACTGTAGGGACTAATACTGCACATTTATTGCCATCACCCGATGGCATTATTTTATCATACAACTCTAACTGTCAGTTACATGCAAACCTTACTGGCCCGGATTCATTGGACAAAATCGGACTGGATGAAGTTCACGCATTCCCGGGCGTGAGTGATGGCAATGAGGTGTCCCCCATTCAATAAAAGATCCGCCCGGGCTGGCGGCAGGATGATATGGTCGCGCCGGCCATGAATCCGGCGTACCCGGGTCCGGGGTGGCCCCAATCCTGGCCACTGGAATATTGCCGGCCCTACGGCGCGGATAAAGGTGGATTCCGTTCCGGCAAACATGCGGGTCAGTTCCCAGGGAATTTTGCCGGCGACAAAACGCAGCCAGTCCAGCGGCGCCACTTGGAGCAATGGATGGAGCCGGGTCGCCACGGCGCTGATTTCTTCCCGGCTCACCGCGCTGCCCACCAGATACAGGGTCGCGATGCGGCGAATTTTGGTGATTTCTCCCGCCACCATGCCTCCGAGGGAAGCGCCAATCAAACTGTCGCCATCATTGATGTTAGCGGCCCGGCACATGGCCTCCGCCACTTCAGCCAGGGTCTGCTCCCCGGCATATCGCGGCCAGTCGTGGGCGCGAAATTCGGGCAAGGAATCCCACGGCGGAGGGAACATCCGCTGATCGGCCCCCATGCCTGGAAGTGCGTGAATCATATCAGGAATGCCTCCGGCGAATCTCAGGTTACCCGCAACCCGGCCTTACGGCGCCAAAAATAACGGCTGAAGATGCCGCACAAAAAAATTTTCCGTCACGTTCCGGGCGATGCTGGCTTCATGCTTCCGGAGCGCCTGCACATAGCGGTCCCCAAGCTTGGCGGCCACTTTGAAACTCACATGCAGCAGTTGGCGAAAGTCGGGGTTAAAGGCCGGGTTGGCCGGTTCATGACGCAATGCTGCCACGAACTCCGATGCACTCCAGCCCGCGACGGTCGCCACCGTCGGCAGCCGCGCCGGGTTCACCGCTATCACCGTAGCGTAAGGAGCGCACAGTTCCTCCGCCTGCGCCCGGGCCCGCGCATAAATCTCCCGGGCCAGTTCCAAGCCGCTACCGCCGGCCTCGGCGAGTCCAATCAGCTCTTCCAGCCACGTGGTGCCAGCGGTTTTGACATGGATGCCAGCATCAAATTTTTCCAGCGCCCGGCGGATGGGCGGATAGAGGGAGAACTTGTCGCTGCCCGAATGCACGCTCAACTTGAGGGTGGGCGGCAGCGAATATTGGCCCCGCGCAAAAGCCAGCACGGCCAGGTCCGCGCCAAATTCCCGTTCAAACTGGCCCACGTCGCCAACATAGTCCACGCCCTTGTTGAAGCGGCCGGTGAACTTGGGGGCGATGGTTTGCAGCGGAATATTTTGGTCAGCCAACGCCGCCAGAATGATGAGCAGCTCGGCGGGCGTTTGTGGCGTGTCCGTTTCATCCATGGACACCTCGGTGATAAAATTGGCCGCACCCTTGGCCTGGGCAATGTGCCGGTAGATGCGCCCGGCCTCCGCCACCGCGCGGAGAAATTTTGCGGCCCCGAGCTCCACTTCAGCCCGGGAAAACTCCAACGTGCGGCCCAGCGCCGGAATGGTTACCGGGCCGGTCAGTTCCGGGTGGCGGGCCACAAAATCCCGCACGGCTTCCGGCGCGGCGGGCGCGCCGATGCTGTCAGCCACATCAATGGTAAAAAAGTCCGACGCCGCAATGAACCCATCCACGGTGTTCAAACGGATATGATCAGCATCCACATGATATGGACCGGACCAATTCAGGGCCGCCACCGCCGCCGCAGCCTCGGCCCGCACCGCGTCCGGCGCGGAACCGATGAGCGTGTGTTCGCGGTGGGACTTGTTCCAGACCGGCACGAGGGTCACCCCGAGCCTTGCCGCCTGGACACAGGCCTGCAACTGCGCCCGGCCCTGGCAACCAAACCGGTCACCCATGCCGAACGAATATTTCCCGAGTGGAAGGTACGGGTTAATAGTACAACCTCGTTTTCGCGCTTGCCTGATCGGGTATGGGTCAGTAGGTCAGCCCGAAGCCATATGGAAACTGGGCCGGCACCGCCGCTGGATCCCGGGCCAGCTCCGGAAGCTGCTCGTTTGAGCGCGGCCAGGTGCGCGGCAGTTTGCCTTTCGGTTTGTAATCACCAAACAGCACATCGGTAAGTCCGCGGCCTTCCGTGCCCGGCAACCATGCCGCCACGAAGGCGTCGCTGGATTCCAGGGCGTTGCCCAAAACCAGGGGCCGGCCGGAATACAACACGGTGATCACCGGAACGCCGGCCTGCTTGGCGCGGGCAATCAACTCCTGATCCGCCGCCGATAGTTGCAAGTCCGTGCGGTCGCCCTTCATCTCGGCATACGGAGGCTCACCGACTACGGCGATGACGGCATCCGCGCCGGTGATGCCGCTGCCATCCGGGGAATAGATGACTTTGGTGGCGGCGGAAACGGTTTGCTTTACGGCAGCCAACAAGGTGGTCCCGCCATGGATGACGTTGCCCGGCCGGCCCTGCCAGTCAATCGTCCAGCCGCCGCATTGCATCCCGATATCATCGGCCCCGGTCCCAACCACGGCCAGGCACTTGATTTTCTTGGCCAGCGGCAGGGCGTGGCTTTCGTTCTTCAGCAACACCAGCGATTGCCGCACACATTCGCGGGCCACCTGCCGGTGCGGGGCCGAACCCACCTCGGGCAGCAGCTTGGCGGAATCATCCGGCTGGTCAAACAATCCCAGCTCAAATTTCACCCGCAGAATCCGGCGCACCGCATCATCAATGCGCGCCTGCGGCACCTTGCCTTCCGCCACGAGTTCCTTGAGGTCATTAATAAAGACGACATAATTGTTGGTCTCGGTGACATTCGTCGAAGTGGGGCCGTAAGGAATCATGATCATGTCCAGCCCGGCGTTGACGGACTGCTCGATGTCGCTCTTGTAATCGGGCGAGAGCTGGTCAATGGCCGCCCAGTCCGACACCAGGAATCCTTTGAATCCCATTTGGTCTTTCAACACATCAGTGAGCAGATGCCGGTTGGCGGACATCTTGACCCCGTTCCAACTGCTGAACGACACCATGATGGATTCCGCTCCGGCCTTGATGGCCGGCTCGTAAGGCGCGAGAAACAGCCGGCGAAAAGTGCCCTCGTCGCAAACGGTGTTGCCCTGGTCCACTCCGTCCTGCGTGCCGCCATCACCGGCAAAATGCTTCGCGCAGGCCAGCACCGCCGTGGGCCGGGAAAGCCGGCGATCCTGAAAACCGCGCACGGCGGCAGCGCCCAGCTCGGCGACCAGCTCCGGCGATTCGCCAAAACTTTCATAGGTGCGGCCCCAGCGGGCATCGCGCGCCACGGCAATGCACGGGGCAAAAGCCCATTGCACCCCGATGGCCCGGGTCTCCAAGGCGGTGATGCGGGCGGCGCGGGCCACCAGCTTGGGATTGTGGGTGGCCCCCAACCCGATGTTGTGCGGGAAAATGACCGCGCCATCTACGTTGTTGTCGCCATGCACCGCATCAATGCCGTAGAGCAATGGAATCTTGAGCCGCGTATTTTGAGCCTGAGTTTTGAATGCGGCCACGGCCTGGGCCCAACCGGCGGGAGACATGTCCGCCGGGTCGGAACCGCCGCCGCTCAATACGGAACCCAGGGCATACTTAGCCACATCCGTTTTGTCCGCGAGTGCATTCATGTCGGCCTGCACCATCTGGCCAATTTTTTCATCCAACGTCATTTGCCCCAGCAAAGCGGTGGCCCGCGCATCCGGGCCCGGCTTGGCAACAGCACTCAGGCAAACCGCCGTAAGCAACACCGACAGCGTCGCCCGGCAAAAAAGTTGGTTCAAACAGGAACGCCTTGCAACCATGTGAAGCAGCTTTGATTTCATATTATCTGGTCCATTTCCCACGCCACCCGACTTCCCAGAATCCGGGGCAACGGTGGCGGCAACTTGTTTTTCTTAGCGGCCCAGCCCCGTTGCGGTCAAAGTGATTCTCTGAGGTTTTACCGGGTAACCCACAATTGTCCATCATCAATCAGAAACCTTTTTTGCCACATTTCCGCCTCCCGTCACCGGCAAGCCGGCGCGTTCCGGCTGGTCGCTTTCCGCAATTTGGCGGGTTTGGCGGACGATTGTCCATGCAGTCCGGCGGCTTGTCCATTCTCCAGAATAAAGACCGTGATAATCTTTACTACACAGCAGCCGATTCCCCGCCCGGGCCCCACCAGGGGCGTCAGGGATTTCTGGAAGCGGTGTGCTCAACCCAAACTCAATCCGAATCCATATCCAGCCACATGAAAAGAACCCTTGCTTGTTTCCTTTTGACGGCGGCACTGAGTTGCGTGCTCAGCCCGGTCGTCCGGGCGCAAACCACCAATGGCAGCATGCTCTTCACGCCGAATGTGGACCTCTCCTCCGGCACGCAAAACAGCTATGTGGGCTATGTTGGCGGAGTTTTCCTCACTTCCTACGATTATTACCCGGACGTGAACTATCTCGGCTATTACGACAAGGGTGGCGATGGCCTGGCCAACAGTCATACGGTGTCGCTCTGGGATGCGAGCGCGGGGAACAGCCTGCTTGTGACCGCCACCGTGCCTGCCGGCACCAGCGCCCCGCTGGTCGATGGCTACCGCTGGGTGGCCCTACCCTCCACCGTGCATCTGACCTACAACAACTGGTACGTCATCGATGCCCAGGTGGACAACGTGGACACGTGGGGCGACTTGATCACGGACAACTCCGGCGCCGGCCAGGTAACCTGGAGCGGCCAATACGCCAACCTCGCCGGCGGTTATGAATTCTCCCGTGCCGGCCGGTATGACTCCGTTGAACCGCCCTCCAACCAGTCTGGCTCTGATGCCATCTACCCCGCAGCAAACTTGGGATACAATGTTGTGCCCGAACCCACTGCCCTGGCCGTGCTGGGGCTGGGCGGACTGGCCTTTGGCGTGGCGGCCCGCCGCCGCCGTTAAGCCTCATGCCATTTCCCGGCAAAGCCACCGCTTGAAATGGTGGCTTTTTTTGTGAATGCTGTCCCCACTCGTTTTCCTCTTTCGGCCCCGGCCCTTGCCTTCGGCCGATGGGGCGACGGGAGTCCATAGGCGCAACCGCAACCACCACCGCCCCGGCAGCCATGAAGAAACGCGAGAAACACGAGGGCTTTCCCGGCGAACGGCTGGTGGTGGTGCCGCGTCCCGTGGTGGCGGTGGCGGTGCAACAGCCGCTGCTCAAACATTTGCTCCCCACTGACGCCGGATTTTATCCCCGGGCCCAGGGCCACAAATGTACGCGGGAAAAAGGCTGTCCCGAGGTGGTGTTCATCTATTGTGCCCGGGGCAGCGGCTGGTGCGAACTCGCCGGTCGCAGGCATGAGGTTACCAAGGACCAGTTGCTGGTCATCCCGCCATTCCTTCCACATTCGTACGGCGCCGGCAAAAAGGACCCGTGGACCATTCACTGGTTTCATGCCGTGGGCATCAACATCCCGTTCTATCTGGAAAAACTGGAAGTCACGCCGGAACATCCCGTCGTGCGCCTTGGCGGTGACGTGCAGCTTTTTTCGTTGTTTGAAGACGTGCTGGAAGGGCTGGAACACGGCTCCACCCTCACGCACCTGACTTACGCGGCCCATTCCCTGGCGCATCTCATGGGCCTGATCCTCCGGCACAAGGACGAATTCTGGCGCGGCGAAACCGATGTAAAGGAACGTATCGCCCGCAGCATCGAGTTCATGAAGCAACATCTGCGCGAACCGTTGCGCATTGCCACCCTGGCTGCGGTGGTAAACCTGTCACGCTCGCATTACACCACGTTGTTCCGGCGGGTGACGGGTTACGCGCCGCTGATGTACCTGAACCATCTGCGCATGCAACGCGCGGTGCAACTGCTCAACTCCAGCAATTTGTCCATCAAGGCCATCAGCGAGCAACTGGGCTTTTCCGAGCAATTCTATTTCTCCCGCGCCTTCAGCAAGTTGCACGGCCACTCCCCCTCGGAACATCGGCGACGGTACAGCGTGTAAACCCAAGCCGGGCGGATCAGGCAGCCGGGCTGCCAGGCTCGCGGGAAACCACATGGGCATGCCGAGCCACGGAACGCCAGACCCCGCCTTCATATTGCCAGATATTGGTAAAGCGCCGGTGCGATACCATGCCGTCCGGCGGATCCACTACGCGGTCCCGTCCCATTACCACCACCAAATCTCCCCGCCGGCTCAGATATTCGATTTCACCTTCATAGGCCAGATGCCGAATCCGGCGGGACTGCAAAGCCCCCATAACTTGAGGTTTGGTCAAAACCTTTTGCAGCGGGGAATTCACCGCAAAAGTGTCAGCCCACAGTTCGTCCAAGGTCACCAAATCAGCCGCCAGAAAGGCTGCACAGGCTTTCTGCTCCAGGGCCCGAATCTCGTTCTCCCAGGACGTTCCGGCCTGAGATTGAGGAAAGGTTGTCTTCATGGCGAAATTAGATTGCGTGGTCAAGATTTTCAGATTCCACGGCGAACCCGCAAGTCAATTTGTGCCGGTCCATCCGGAGAAACTCCTTGAGGAAATGTTCATCCCGGTTTGCCGGAACGGCCGCCACTGCCCGCCTCAATTGCAGGTTAATTGTCCATGCACAAAGATGAAACGTCCATTCCACGGCGGCGGGGCTTGTGCGACAGTCACGGCGTCCACTGAACATATCAACCCGCCCATCGCGTTTCGCACTATGAAATCCCGTAATCATTTTACAATCACTCCGAAGCAGCGCCTCGCCTGGAACGGGGCCGCCCTGCTGGCCCTGACCCTGGCCGCCAGCAGTCAGGCCTATCCGGTGGGCCGGGTCACCTTTGGTTCGGATGCCCCGTTCGCCGGTGGTTATGCCCCCACGCTGAAGGCGGATACCGCCGAAGACCTCTTCTCCGTGTCCGGCTGGGCTGACGCCAATGCCACCGTGCCGGCCAATCTTTGGAACTGGTGGATTTTGCTCGGGGTGGATTCCGGGACCGGCAACGGCGCCCTCCTGGACGGCACGGAGTCCATGACGGTGCAATTGGACAAGAGCGCCGGTGCGGCGATGCTCTATTTCACCTACACCGGCGGCAACGGGTCGGGCGACGGCAACCTCGCCCGCCTGAGCATTTCCGGGTTTTCCAGCGACCCCGGCGCCAGCGCCGTGCTGACCGGCAGCGCCGTGAACCGCATCACCAACCTCAGCTACGCCGCCGGAACGCTGACCTTTGATTATCTGGATGACGGCGGCGGCGCCGATACCGGCCAGTTAATCCTGGCCCACCCGGAAGCCACCGCTGGCAGCAACCTCAAACTGACCGTGGCCGCTTCGCCCAACGGCAACGCCACCAGCGCTTTTGCCGCCATGAAAGGACTCGACATTCAGGAAGCCTTCGGCGGCCCGCAGGTGCATCCTTCGACCATTCCAGATAGCTCCACCAGCACTTACATGACGACGGACGGCAAGCTCACCATCGCCGCCTATTCCGATGCCAACGCCACCACCCCGGCCAATCTCGGCCGGTATCTGGACGAATGTTTCGGACTCGCCGGACCAAATACCGTCAGTGGCACCAGCAGCATGACTCTGCAATTTGCCGCCGCCACCGGGTTGGCGCGCCTGGATGTCCGTTATTCCGGCGGCACGCTGGTTATTTCCGGCTTCACCGCCGATCCGCAACTGGTGGATCCCTCAGGCGGCACCACCGGTTCCAGTTATGATAGCGGCACGCTGACCGTTCATATCGCCGACGGCGGGGCGCATCCGCTGTATTTCCAAAACCGCGCGGCCTCCGCCGGTCAGACCCTCTTGCTCACCGATGCGGACGGTCAGGTGGGCGTGGGCGGCATTGGTTACGCAAATTTGCAGACGGTGCTGGGGCCGGACATCCCCAATGAACTTTCCCCGACCTACATTACTCCCGACGGCCAGGTAACCCTCACCGGCTATGCCGATACCCCGGGGACTTCGCCCGCCTATCTGCATGAGAATTACAACTGGTTCGGCGTGTCCGGCGGCAACAACACTGAATCCGTGGATGGCGCGGAATCGCTGGGCGTGCAATTCAATGCCGGAGTCGGGCTCAGCGGCCTGGGCACGCGGTACACCACCGGTCAGGTTATCATCTCCGGCTTCATCAGCGACCCTGGCTTCAGTGATCCTTCCGGCACAGCCACCAACATCAGTTACACCGCCGGCACCCTGAGTTACACCTTCAACGCCCCGCATTCGCCGGAACTCGTGGTAGCGTTCACCAACGTGGCCGCCTCCGCGGGACAAACTCTGAGCCTGCATACCGATGGCAGCCAAGATGCGCAGTTGACAATTACCCGCATCAACTACGCCACTGCTAGCGCGGCGCCCGTGGTTTTGTCCATTACGCCCTCATCCGGCGACCTCGTTTTGGCCTGGCCCAATGGCACGTTGCAACAGTCCCCGAATTTGGCGGGCCCATTTGAAGACGTGGTTGGCGCCACCAGCCCCTACACCAATCATCCTGCCGCGCCCCAACAATTTTTCCGCGTGCAGGTGCAACCATAGCCCTCCCAGTTACAACCTGATTTCTTGATGTGTCTCATGGATTTTGCCGTCAAACCCAATACCCCCACCGGCACCAGAACGCCCCACTCCGGCAGGCGGGCCTTCACCTTGATTGAACTGCTGGTGGTGATTGCAATCATTGCCATTCTGGCGGGGTTGCTATTGCCGGCGTTGGCCCGGGCCAAAAAAATGGCGCACCGCACCACCTGTATCAACAACATCCATCAGCAGGGCGTGGCGCTTGTCATGTATGCTGATGACAATTCTGATTATTACCCGGTCTGGCCGGTTTGGGTGGCGTATGGCGGTCAAAGCTCCACCTTGAAAGCCGGCGACCCTGGATTCGGCGCGGTGGCCCCCAACGGCGGCAACGTCAACGCCACCAACCGGCCACTGAACAAATATGTCGCCAAAAATCTCAGCATCTTCCATTGCCCGGCCGATCAGGGCGAC
>DATJIU010000328.1:0-13242 GCA_035492855.1 Dongiaceae bacterium
CCCCGCCCCGGCTCGGTGACATCGAATACCGCCACGGCATTGATGTTGGCATTGGCCACAAACAACATCTTGCCATCGGGCAACAAAGCCACGCTATTGGGCGTGGCGCCGCGAGGCGAATTAGGAAACAAGGTGGCCCACAAGGTCTCCCGCGCGCGGCCGGTTTCCGGATCGAGCACCGTGACGGTGTTGTCGTTGGCATTGGCCACGAACAAACTTTTTCCGTCCCGGCTCAGAACCATTTCGCAAGGATGCTCACCCACCGCCCAGCGGGAGATCACCTGATGGGACTTGAGATCCACCACCGCGACGGCAGCGGCGCCCCAGAGGCTCACGTAAAGGCGGTCGCGTTTTGAGTCCACCAGGCAGGCGTAAGGAAACAATCCCTGCGAAGTCAGTTTGGCGGCTTCAAGAATGGCCCGTTTTCGCTTGGTGGCGGCGGCAGTGTCGAAATCTGGCGCGGGCGTTTCCGGTTCGGAGAGCAACGCGGGCGCGTTGGTAGCCAGGGGAATGTCTTCCACGTTTTTCGTCTTTAAATTGAGGCACGAAATACGGTCGTTCCAGAGGTTCGCGGCATACAGCAGTCCGCTGCGGGAATCCACCGCCACCCCGGCGGGCACGCCTAATTCATCCACGGGCCGCAGGTGGAAGTTGCGCGCGGGCGTGAGCTTGCCTTTGTTGAAATCAAAAGTGCGAATGACCTCCTGGCTGGCGCCGCTGCAATAGAGCTTTCGCCCGTCGCGGGAGAATGTCAGCCCATAAAACGCTTCGGCGAAATTGGTCCGGGCCACGACCTTCATTTCCGCCAAGTTGACGACCACCACCTCGTGCGGACCATAACCGCAATGCAACACTGCCGCATACCGGCCATCGGGCGAAACGGCGATGTGAACCGGGAAGTCGCCGAGCTCGACAGAGAAACCCGCCGGTCGCAGGGACCATTGGTTGGGCAGCAACATGGAACCATCCGGTTGCCGGCCTGGCCAAAGTGGCGGCGGCGTGGCCGCGGCAAACACCTGCGTCACCACCAGCACCCCGGTCAAAACCATCCCCAAACCAAACCGCACAAATTGCAACCTGTTCTTCATTGGCACATCCCACCGCGAGAGTTAATTTGTTCGATCCGACAGCCACTGGTGGCACCTCCTGAAAGGGACGCTTGACCCTAGCAAATGGTTTCACAATTGTCCAAACCAACTCCCCCCTGCACAAGTCCGCTTTCTGTCTGATTCCGGCATTTTACCAGTGGGGAATACTTTTTTGGACAAATCCGACTGCCCCACCGGCGGTGCCAAATTAGCAGAAAACTCTTTAAGAGACTTAAAACGCTGCGCCATTGCCGCAAATTGACATTTGAGTCGGGATATGGAATGTCATCTGCTAAGTATTCTGGCTCCAGCGAGTTTACTGCTGAAACCAGTATAAAAATATGAGGTACCCGTTAAGTACCAAGGGCTTGGCATTTTGGCTGATTCCCCTTGTATTGTTCATGGGCACAACCACGTCTCTTTTTGGTGCAGAGACCGCACGCAGGGCATTGCATGGCCATATTCCCGGGGTGGTCCGGCGGCTCGCCCCGGAAGGCCAACTGGCAGCCAACACCAACCTCTCCCTTGCCATCGGTCTGCCGGTGCGCAACCCCGCCCAATTGGACGAATTCCTCCGCCAGTTGCAGGACCCGGCCAGTACCAATTACCACAAGTACATCACGCCCCAGGAATTCACGGCGCGGTTCGGTCCCACCCCGGAACAATACCAAACCGTCGTCAATTTTGCCCGGAGCAACGGTTTCACCGTCGTCGGCACCCACCCCAACCGCATGGTTCTGGATGTCACGGCGACCGCCACCAACATCGAACGCACCTTCCGGCTGCACCTGCGCACCTACAAGCATCCCCGCGAAGCCCGCAGTTTCTACGCACCCGACACCGAACCCTCCGTACCCGCCAACGTGCCCGTGGCGGATGTGGACGGCTTGAGCGACTACTCGCGACCGCATCCCTTGTTGTCCGCCGCGAAGGCCGCCCTGGCGCAACCGTTAGGCGGCTCTGGCCCGAGCGGCTTGTACGCCGGGAATGATTTTCGCAAGGCTTACGTACCGGGCACCACGCTCACCGGCGCCGGCCAGGCGGTGGGACTCCTGGAATTTTCGGCCTATTATCAGGCGGACATCACCAACTACGAAAACACCATTGGCCTGACCAATTATGTCCCGCTCAATGACGTGGTGGTGACTCATACCGCCCCCAGCACCGCGAACAATGCCGAGGTGGCCCTCGACATCGAGGTGGCCATTGCCATGGCGCCGAAGCTCTCTCAGATCATTGTGTACGAAAGCAGCGGCAGTGTCACCAGCATGTTGAACCGCATGGCCACCGACAACCTGGCCAAACAATTGAGTTCTTCGTGGTCCTGGAGTGGCGGGCCCAACGCGACCGTGGAAACCGCCTTGAAGCAAATGGCGGCGCAAGGCCAAACCTTCTTCCAGGCCTCGGGCGACAACGACGCCTACACGGGAGCGAATCTGCTCGACGACACCAGCCTCACCGTGGCTCCGGTCGACAGCACCAACGTTATCGCCGTGGGCGGCACCACCCTGACCATGAGCGGCTCCGGCGCCGCATGGTCATCCGAAAAGGTCTGGAACTACCATTCATTTGGCGGGTCCTTTGCCAATGAGGGTTCCGGTGGCGGCATCAGTGCCTACTACACCATTCCGCCGTGGCAGACCAATGTCAGCATGGCGAACAACTCCGGCTCGACCGTCTGGCGCAACGTTCCCGATGTGGCCATGACCGCCGACCAGATTTATGTGGCCTACAACAACGGCAGTTCCGGCGGGTTTGCCGGCACCAGTTGCGCCGCGCCGCTCTGGGCTGGCTTTTGCGCGTTGGTAAACGAGCAGTCCGCCAATGTTGGGGCCAGCCCGGTGGGGTTCATCAACCCGGCCCTGTACGCCATCGCCAACAGCGCCAATTATTCCAGTTGCTTTCACGACATCACCTCCGGCAACAACATCGGCACCAATGCCGCCAACCTGTACTATGCCACCAACGGTTACGATCTCTGCACCGGGCTGGGCACGCCCAATGGCACGAATCTCATCAACGCCCTGGTGCTGAATCCCTATATTCTTTCCGCTCCCACCGGCCTGACCGCAACCAACGGCGACACTGTCAGCCTCAGTGTTACTGCTGCCGGCCAGGGACCGCTGGCTTACCAATGGCAGCGCAACGGCACCAACCTGACAGATGGAGGTAATATCTCCGGCACCACCGGCAGCGTCCTGAGCCTGACGTCGGTGACGACAAACAACACCGGCGACTACCGGGTGATCGTCACCAACAGCTACAGCGCCGTCACCAGCAGCGTGGCCACGCTTACGGTCGTATACCCGCCCAGCTTCACCGCCCAACCGACCAATCTGACCGTGCTTGTCGGCGACCCCGCCGCTTTCAGCGCGACCGTTGCCGGGGCCGGCCCCCTGAATTACCGCTGGCAGCTTAACGGCACCAATCTGGTGGACGGCGGCAACCGTTCCGGCAGCAGCGGTACTACGCTGTCACTCGCCTCCACTACTCTCAGCGATGCCGGTGATTACACTCTCGTCGTGACCAATGTGTTTGGCGCGGTGACCAGCAGCCCGGCCACCTTGACCATCCACCAGCCGGCAGTCATCACCATCCCGCCCGCACCTGCCGCCATCGAATGCGGCAACAACGCCAGTTTTAACGTCACGGCCAGTGGCGACGCTCCGTTAAGTTATCAATGGAATATGGATGGCGCGCCGGTCTCCGGCGCCACCAGCACCAACCTGCAACTGACCGGGGTTCATCTGCCCAACCATGTGATCACCGTCGTGGTCACCAACGTTTACGGCAGCGCCACCAATTCGGTTATATTGACCGTGCAGGACACCATCGGACCGGCGATCACGCTCAATGGCAGCAATCCTTTGCTCGTGGAACTGGGTAGCGCGTTTGCCGATCCCGGCGCCAGCGCCTCCGATGCCTGCGCCGGCAGTGTGGCGGTGGCGGTCTCCGGCACGGTGAACCCCAATGCCCTCAGCACCAATACCCTCACCTACTCCGCTGCTGACAGCAATGGCAACACCAACACGCTCACGCGCACGGTCATTGTCCAGGACACCACCCCACCCACCTTGCAATCGCAGGTCACCAATGTGGTTCTGACTGCCGATGCCGGTTGCAGTGCCACGTTGCCGGACCTGACCACGACCAATTATTTGGCCGCCGCCGATCTTTCGACTCCCCTCACCCTGAGCCAGGACCCCACCAATGGCGCAATACTATCCTCGGGCACTTACGCCGTCGTGGTCACCGCCACCGATGCCCAAGGCAACTCCGCCACGGCCACCAACACCGTGACCGTACAAGACGTCACGCCACCTTCACTGGCATTGAATGGAACGGACCCCATCATTCTGGAACTCGGAAGCAGCTTCGTGGATCCCGGCGCCAGTGCCACCGATGCGTGCGCCGGAGTCGTGGCGGTAATGGTCAGTGGCACGGTGAATTCCAACTCGGCCAGCACCAACTTGCTCACCTACTCCGCCACCGACGGCAACGGCAACACCAATACGGTCACGCGCACGGTCATCGTCCAGGATACCACTCCGCCCAGCTTGCAATGGCTGGTTACCAACCTGGTATTGAACGCCGACGCCACTTGCAGCGTCCCTTTGCCGGACCTCACAGCCACCAACTACCTGACCGCCTCCGATTTGTCCGCGCCCATCACGCTCACCCAGGATCCCACCAATGGGGCGACCTTGGCGCCGGGTGACTATTCCGTCGCAGTCACCGCCACGGATGCCCAGGGCAATTCCGCCACCATTACGAACACCGTAACCGTACACGATGCCACGCCGCCGCTCATCAGTCTAAACGGCAGCAACCCTCTGACCGTGGAATTGGGCGGCAGCTTCACCGATCCCGGCGCCAGCGCCACCGATGCCTGTGCCGGAGCCGTGGCGGTAATCGCCACGGGCACGGTGGATCCAAACACCGTCGGCACCAATACGCTCACCTACTTCGCCGCCGACGGCAACGGCAACACCAATACGGTCACGCGCACGGTCATCGTCCAGGATACCACTCCGCCGTTGTTGCAATGGCAGGTCAGCAATGTTGTTCTGACCGCTGATGCCACTTGCAACACTGCGCTGCCGAACCTGACCACGACCAATTATCTGGTCGCCACCGACCTTTCGGTTCCCCTTACCCTGAGCCAGGATCCTACCAATGGCGCGAATTTGTCCGCCGGCACGTACGCCGTGACAGTCACCGCCACCGATGCCCAGGGCAACTCGGCCACGGCCACCAACACCGTGACCGTGCAGGATGTCACCCCGCCCGTGCTGACCTTGAATGGCAGCAATCCTTTGCTGATTGAACTGGGTAGCAGTTTCACCGACCCCGGAGCGAGCGCCACCGATGCCTGTGCCGGAACCGTGGCTGTCACCGTCAGCGGCACGGTCAATCCGAATGCGGTCGGCACCAACATGCTCACCTACTTCGCCACGGATGGCAGCGGCAACACCAACACGCTCACCCGTACCGTCGTAGTGCGTGACACCACCCCGCCAGTCTTGCAATGGCTGGTCACCAACTTGGTAGTGAACGCCGACGCCAGTTGCAGCGCCATCCTGCCGGACCTCACGGCGACCAATTACCTCGTCGCCACCGACCTGTCCGTTCCCGTCACGCTGACCCAGAATCCCACCAACGGGGCCAGCGTAGCGCCCGGCACCTATGCGGTGATAACCACGGCCAGGGATGCCCAAGGTAACGTCACCACGGCGACCAATACGGTGATGGTAAAAGATGTCACACCACCGACCCTCACGCTGAATGGCAGCAATTCGCTCATCGTGGAACTGGGCGGCAGCTTCACCGATCCCGGAGCTTCGGCCACCGATGCCTGCGTCGGAACTGTGGCGGTCACCATTTCCGGCACCGTCAACGCAAATGCCATCGGCACCAACACCCTCACTTATTCCACCACGGACGGCAACGGCAACACCAACGCGCTCACCCGCACTGTCGTGGTGCGCGACACCACCCCGCCGGCCTTGCAATGGCTGGTCACCAATGTGGTGCTGAATGCCAACGCCAGTTGCAGTGCGGTTTTGCCCAATCTCACCGGCACCAATTACCTGCTGGCGACCGATCTCTCGGCGCCGCTCACGCTCAGTCAAAATCCCACCACCGGCGCCAGCGTTTCCCCGGGCACCTACGCGGTGGTGGTCACGGCCACCGATGCCCGGGGCAACTCCGCCACCGCCACCAACACCGTAACCGTGCGGGATGTTACCCCGCCGACAATGACGCTGAACGGCAGCAATCCTGCGATTGTGGAATTGGGCGGCAGTTTCACCGACCCCGGAGCCTCGGCCACTGATGCCTGTGTTGGCATCGTGGCGGTGACCAGGTCCGGCACTGTCAATGTGAATGCCGGCGGCACCAACACGCTCACCTATTCCGCCACCGATGGCAACGGCAACACCAACTCCATTACCCGCACCGTCGTGGTGCGCGACACCACCCCGCCGGTCCTGCAATGGCTCGTCACCAATGTGGTGTTAAACGCCAACTCCAGTTGCAGCACGGCCCTGCCGAATCTGGCCGCGACGAACTATCTCATCGCCACCGACCTTTCGACCCCCCTCAGCTTCAGCCAGAATCCCGCCAGTGGAGCGGCACTGGCGCCTGGCAGCTACGCCGTGGTCGTCACCGCCACGGATGCCGCGGGCAACGCGGCAAACGCCACCAATACGGTGACGGTGCAGGATGTCACCCCGCCGGCGATCCTGACCCAGCCGCAAAGCCAGACCAACAATGCCGGCACCACGGTTACCTTCAGCCTGACGGCCCAGGCCTGTTCGCCCCTTGGCTACCAATGGTATTTCAACCAGGCCGCGCTGACCGGACAGACCAACAGTGTGCTGACGCTTACCAATCTCAACTCTACCCTGGCCGGCAATTACCTGGCCGTGGCCCGGTCGGTTGGCGGCGCCCGCACCAGTGCCGTGGCCGCACTGACCGTGAATTTGCTCACCCCGGCGCTCGCGCTGGGGTCTTCGGAAAATCCGGCCGGATTCAAGGACAGCCTGAAGTTCACGGGCAGCCTCACGTCCACCAATGTCACTGGCACCGTACAATTCTTTACCAATAACATTCTGTTCAACAGCCAGGCCGTGGTGGCAGGAACGGCGACCAGCAGCAGCAACAACCTCCTGCCGCGCGGACAAATTCTGATCACCGCCATTTATTCCGGCAACACGCAGTATCGGGCCGTCACCAACACCCTGCTGCAAACGATCACCAATCATCCGCCGGTGGTCGGGGCATTCGCCACGAACCGTTACGCGGGCCTCCCCTTGTCGCTCCCGGTGGCGGTGCTGGCCTCCAACTGGAGCGACGCCGACGGCGATCCCATCGCCCTCGCCGGCATCAACCCCAGCACCAATGGAGTCCTTGTGACCAACAGCGCCGGCACGTTGGTTTATGCCAATTCCAACAACGTGGACGACAAATTTACCTGCACGGTCAGCGACGGCTGGGGCGGCACGAACTATCAGACCGTCAGCATCACCGTCGTGCCACTGCCAAGCGATGCCACCCCCGGCATTATCAATGTTGCTCCGAGCACCAACAACACCGTGCACTTCCTGTTCACCGGCAGCCCCGGGTTTACCTATGTGCTGGAAACAGCCACGAATCTGATTCCGACGGCAGTCTGGCAACCGGTGGCGACCAATACCCTGACGTCCAGTGGGATTTGGGATTTCATTGATGTCACCACCGGCAAACCGCGCCAATTTTACCGGCTTAAACTGGCATATTGATCTAGGCGCGGGTGGCGCAGGTAGGTTGCCGGAGTACGCCCGTCCCTCAGACACGGCAATGCCTTCATTTCCGAGCGGGCAGCCTATGATTTGCCACAGACGCGGCGGTAAAGCGCTTCGTAGCGGGGCACAATGGCATCGGCCGAGAAACATTCGCGCGCCCGTTTCCGGGCGGCTTCACCCATGGTCCGCCGGCGTTGCGGGTCTTGAATCAAGCTTTCGAGCGCCCGCGCCAGGACCTCGGGATCGGCCGTCGGCACCAGCAGGCCGCTCACCCCATCCTCCATCACTTCGGGAATGCCCCCCGCCCGGCGGGCCACGCTGGGACAGCCAAAATACATGCCCTCCAAAATGCTCAGGCAAAAGCTTTCCGTCTCGGACGTGAAAAACCCGAGGTCCGCCGCTTGCAGGTAATCCTCAATGTCGCTTACGTTTTCGCGGACAATAATCCGGTCGCCGAGTTTCAGGCGTTGCACTTCGGCCTGGAACGGCTGGAAGTTGCCGCCGGCCAGCATGACCAGCTTGAAGGCGGACTGCGGCCGGATGCGGGCGACACTTTCCAGCAGCAGGTCAATTCGTTTCAACCGGCGGAGATTGGAGGAATGAAGCAGCAGCACCTCGTTATCTGTCACGCCCAGTTCGCGGCGCACTTCCGAACGCGCGCGGCCCGGCACCCGGGGCGTGAAGAAATTATGGATGACTTCGAGCGGCCCGGTGAAGCCCAAAACATTTTGCGTTTCCTGCTTCAGATATTCCGACACGACGGTGACGGCATCCGAACACGTGAGGGCGTGATGAATGGCCGGGCTGTAACCCGGGTCATAGCCCAGCAACGTCGTATCCGTGCCATGCAGCGTGGTGACGACGCGCGGCTGGAGTTCCGGCGGCAACATGGCACGGGCGAGAATCGCCGCCGTGGCATGCGGCACGGCGTAATGCACGTGCAGCACGTCCAAACCCTGGGCGCGGCTGACTTCCGCCATGCGCACCGAAAGTGGCAGGGTGTAATCCGGATATTTGAAAAGCTGGTAATTGTTGATGACCACCGGATGAAAATGCAACCGGGGTGCGTTCTCCGGCAGCCGGAAAGGCCGCTCATAACTGAAGAAATGGACGGAGTGGCCCCGGCGGGCGAGTTCTTCCCCCAAAGCGGTGGCCAGGATGCCGCTCCCGCCCACGCTGGGATAACAGGCGATGCCAATTTTCAATGGTGCCGGAGCCGTCATGTCAAAACCCCCGGGCACCCCGCCCCACCGGCGCGAGCGAGTCGAACACCAGCGGGTCGTTGGGATACAGCGCGATGACATGGCCGCCGCCGGCGCGCAGTCCCCGCAACCGAGCGCGGGTCAGTTGCAGTTCCACGTAATCGCGGGCGGCGGTTTGCGAGGCGTGCGCGGCCATTGCCGCCTGCCAGGCCGCCAACACCTCGGGTGCCGACACGTCAATCAGGACGGGGGTGATGTCCGCAGGTTCGGCTTCCGCCGTGACCGCATAATAAAATAATTGGGCAACGACATGGGCACGCGCCCGGCGCAGTTCCTTGACGCCGCCATAGCGGGCCAGGCGGCAGGCATCGCGGACCAACCGGCCCAAACGCGCGTGATCAGGATGCTGGTTTTCCACCAGGCTCGGCGCCAGCACTATCCCGGGCCGCATCCGGCGGATGATGCCCGCGAGCTTGATGGCGTGGGCGGCGCGAATTTCCAGATGCGCATCGCCATCCAGTTGGATGAATTCCACCGTGGCCCCCAGCAGGGCCGCCGCACGTTTCGCCTCGGCCTCGCGTTGTTTGGGCGTGCCCCGCGAGGCGGCTTCGCCCCGCGAACACACCACAAGACGCACCTTGCGGCCGGCGCGGGTCTCGGTGGCAATCACGCCGCCGCAGCCAAACTCGATATCGTCGGGATGCGCGCCAAAGGCCAGCAGCGGTGCGGCCTCAGGCGGGGATTTCGGTGTAGGCTTCATCGGATCGTTCAATGGTTTCACGATTCACAAAGGTGATCTCCGGAGCTTCCTCGGGGCGAAGATAGGCCCTTTCGCCAGCCCCGGCAACGTAATGCGTGCACTGAATCACGGATTGCATCCAGCGCAGCCGCGTGTCGCGCGCCGGGCTGATCTGTTCCCTGGCGAAAGGAACCGGCGGAAGCGTGAGATATTTGTCGCCGCCTTCATGTAAAGTCAGCGCTCCGTTCGCCCAGCGAGCTCGGACCACTTCCCCGGCGTGCGGCACATCCACAAAATAGTCCGCAATCTCGCAGGCTGCCCGCCGCACCTCGGGGTCGCTGGAACGCACCACCCGGACGTCCTCCAGCAAACCCATGGCGCGATACATCTCCAGGCAAAAATCCGCGACGTTGGCTGCATTGATGCGTCGGAACAGGTCAATCTGCGGGTGCTCAAGGTAGTTGGGCAATTGTCCGGCGGTTTTGTCCTGCCAGCCGGCGGGGATTTTTTTCAGGTACAGCGGCGTGAACTTGCGCTGGATTTTGTTGGCCCAGCCAAAGTTCAGGATGGCGGGATCATGGGTCTGGCGATGGCGCAAAATGGTCTGCGTCTCGCGCGGGTCATGGTCGCTATCATGATAAAAAAAGACAATCGTTCCGCCGAGTTCGCGTTGCAGCCGGCGGGCGGTCTGGAATTTGGCGAACAGGAACCGCCGCGGAAAAAATCCGCACGGCTGCTGGCCAAAACAGATGACGGGCGCGGTCATGATGCCGGAGTCCCTTCCTTGGCTCCGCTCGCATCGCGGATGGCTTGCAACGCCAGGGCAAAAATAACGCAAGCCATACAGCCAATGGGGTTAAACCAGAGATAGCTGATTTTTTCTTTCAGGGAAAAAAAGAGGATGAGCACGAGCGTTTGCGCCGTCAGCGCCGCCCAAAAAACGGCCGTGCTGCGAACGTGTTTCAAAAAAAAGGCCACAATAAACAAGCCCAGCACCACGCCGTATAAAACCGACCCGACAATGTTGACGGCCTGGATCAAATTCTCGACGAGGTTGGCGAACAGCGCAAAGGCCAGGGCAACCAGCCCCCACATCAAGGTGAACCATTTGGAGGCGGCGACATAATGCGCGTCGCTGGCCTCCCGTTTGAGCAAAAAGCGGTAAAAATCCACCGTGGTGGTAGCGCCCAGCGCATTCAGCTCGGCGGCCTTGGACTGCAACGCCGCCGCGAAAAAAGCGGCCATCAGCAGCCCGATCAGGCCATGGGGTAGCTGGGCGAAGATGAAGGTGGAAAATATATAATCGGCGTCGTTGCTTTTTACCCCGGGGTCATTTTGCTGCATGACGGTCTTGGCCTCGGTCCGCAGCGTATTGACCTCGTCCAGCGTCGTCACGGCCTGCGTCCGCGCCGTTGCAGCGGCGACAGGATCGCCGGCATGTTTGGCCGCCAGCCACTCCTGGATGCGCGCCTCCTTCCGGACCTGCGCGGCGTCAAACTGCTGTTGCAGCGCCTGGAGTTTCCCGCCGGTATCATGTTGGACCGCCTGATGCCAGGCCGCCTCGTTGAAAAACACCGGGGGCCGTTCGAATTGATAGAACACAAACAGCATCACCCCCAGCAGCAGGATGAAGAACTGCATGGGGATTTTCAGCACGGCGTTAAACATCAGCCCCAGCCGGCTTTCGCGCAAGGACGACCCGGATAGATACCGCTGCACCTGCGACTGGTCGGTGCCGAAATACGACAGGGACAAAAAGAATCCGCCCAGCAGCCCGGTCCAGAAGGTATAGCGCCGGTGCGGGTCGAAGGAAAAACTCACGGCTTCCAATTTCTTGAAACCTCCCGCCACGGTCAGGGCGTCGCCGGGGCCGACCGGCATTTTTACCAGCAGGATTACGAAGGCCACCACCATGCCGCCGAAGATAACGGACATTTGCCATTTCTGGGTGAGCGTCACCGCCTGGCTGCCGCCGGAAACGGTGTAAACAATGACCAGCAGCCCGCTGAGAGCAATGGTGAGATCCAACCGCCAGCCCAGCACGGTGGAAAGAATGATGGCCGGGGCGTAAATGGTAATGCCGGCCGCCAGCCCGCGTTGCACGAGGAACAGGGCCGCGCCCAGCAGCCGGGTTTTGGCATCAAACCGCCAGCCCAGATATTCGTACGCGGTATAGACATTCAGCCGGCGGTAGAGCGGCAGGAAAACGGCGGCGATGAGAATCAACGCCAGCGGCATGCCGAAATAATTTTGCACGAAGTCCAGGCCGCTTTCATAACCCTGGCCCGGAGTGGAGATGAACGTGATGGCGCTGGCCTGGGTGGCCGCCACCGAAATGCCGATGGTCATCCAGCCCAGTGCGGCCTCGCCCTTCAAATAATGGCTGAGGTCGCGGTGGGAGCGCGAGTGCCACATGCCGTAGCCGGCAATCACCACCATGCTGCCGATGAGGACGACGAAATCGAGGAAGTTCATGAATAACCCAGCGTCAGCGCCAGCAGCAGCAGCACGCTCAGGACGAAGCAGCCTAGAACAAAAAAGTAAACGCCCTGCCACGTGCGCAATCCCGGCAGGCCGGTGCATTCCTCCGGGGCGGCGGCCGGCTCCGGACCGGCATTGGGGTGGGAAGAATTCATTTGCCCAGCGAAATCAGGTTGGCAAAGAGCCGGTACGCGCCGGGCACGCCGGCCGGCAACTGCCGGAAGAACGCCAGGCCGGTATAAACAAAATGACCCTGGCCGTACGAAGCGATGAGCAGTCCGCCCGGCAGCGGCTTCTCACCCGGATCGTTGCACGCCAGAATGGGCGTGAAATGCTCGTCCCACTGGTCAGGATAATACACTCCCCGTTCCTGCACCCAGCCGGCGAAGTCGGCGGGGGTGATCCGGTTCGGCGTGGTCAGCGCGGGATGCTCCGGCGCCAGAAAGGTCACCGGCGCGGTTTCATCGGTTACCCGGTCGTTGGACAGACGCAGGCGGTACGGCGTGAACTCCTCCGATTTCAAATCCCGCCCCGGGCGATTGTATTGTTCGATGACATTGCCTCCGGCTGCGACATAGGCGAAGAGCGCCGGCAAATTGGCCACCAGGTCGGTGCGTACATTGAAGGCCCGGACGCCAATGATCACCGCGTCGAAATCCTTCAGGCGATTGGTCGTCAGATCCGCCCCCGTCAATGAGGTGACGGTGCAGCCCATGTCGGCCACACATTGCGCCACGTCATCGCCCGCCCCGGGCAGATAGCCGATATTGGTGCTTTGCACCGCCAGGTTCAAACAGACCGCCTGGAGCCGGGCGGGCGGTTGCCACACCAGCCGGGGAATGTGCGGATAATCAACGACGGTCCGCTCGTTGTCGTAGCTGCGGCCGCCAATTTCTGCCATAGCCGTAATCCCGGCCGTGGTGGGTTCTGCCGGCGCGGTGACGGTG
>DATJIU010000329.1:0-27836 GCA_035492855.1 Dongiaceae bacterium
GTAGCGCCAAAATCGGGTTGGATCAATTCCAGCACCGGTTCCGCATCCCAAGACAGCTTGCTCCAAATCGTCGCGCCTGCGGCGGCGCCCCTTCGCGCCCCCGTATCAACGGCGCTGCCGACCTGGGCTCCCATCAGTACCCGCCCGTCGCTTCCGTCACATTTGGCTGCGCCGGCGGGCGAAACCGACAGCCCCCTGACTCCTGACGACGCCCAGATCGCCAGCCCGGCTGCCGCCACGCATGAACCGCTTGCCAAGCCCCCTGAAGCTGTCCAGGGGTCCGTCCCTGTTAGCATCACGGCCGCAGCGCCGGAAACTTCCGCTAACAATACGGCTCTTGCGGCCAAAACTGGTGACGCCGAAACGGCGATTCCCGCCGGAGCCAGCATTCCGACCCCGGCCAATGCAGTTCCCGGCAAAACGGAAACTCCGGCACATCCGCTCCCGGCACATCCGAATTTGGATGCCTCCAATTCCTCAGCTGCCAGCCCGACAGCCAGCACAACATCACAACCTGTTGATGTGACGACCGTTGCGGGAATGTCAAATTCCGCGAGCGAAACGGCAACTGTTGCCGGGTTGGACACGCCGGAAAACGGTTCGCTCCAGGTAAAATCCGATCGCACTCCTTTAATTTCCGCACAAACCGGCCCAAAAACCCCGATGGCTGAAGGCTCCGAAGCGCATGGCACATCCGTTGCTAAACAGTACGCGACGATGAAAAATCCTGAAAAAACGTCCAATGTTGCCGAGGCGGCTGAGCAAGAATTGCCGGGCAAATCTGGCGTGGCTGCGCGCAAAGAGATTTCTCCGTCCGCCACCCTGATCAAGGCCCTGCCGGATCATCAGGAGGCGGCCAACGCCCTTTCCAGCAGCGACCCGCATCCGTCTTCCGTGACGGCCAGCACGGGCGTGCCCATTCTCTCCCTGCCGGTCACCGATCTGCGGGTCAGCGCCCTGGAACGCACCCACGACATGGTGGCGCTGCATGCCTTGCGGCTGAGTAATTCCGCGACCGACTCCCTGCATGTGGTCATCAAGCCCGGTGCGGGGGTGCAGCTTTCGCTGGAACTGCGCCAGAAAGCGGATGGCATTGAAGTGCAGGCCCAGTTGCACCGCGGCGACATGGAATTTTTCCGCCAGCACTGGACGGAATTGCAGGACCGGCTGGAACCGCGCGGGGTGCGCCTGGCCGACCTGACCAGTTCGGACAATTTTGTCGGGACCAGCACCGGCGGTTTTGCCCAACCGCAACAACAGCAGTCCACCAACGAGGATCCCTTGTTTGCCGGGGCATTTGCCGAATTCGCCATGGCCGATTTCAAAGGCGCGCCGGCGGAACAGCGCGCCGCGCAGGCGGCGGCTTATCGCGGCTGGGAAACCTGGGCCTAACTCATCAACATTATGCAAGTCGATTCCACCACCGCTTACACTTCATCCTACGGCAATACCGCCGACGGCTCCACGCGGGTGCCGTCCAAGTCGCTGGATCAAAATGATTTTCTGAAGCTGCTGGTTACGCAGATGACTTCGCAGGATCCGATGAACCCGGAATCCAACACCGACATGGCGGCGCAAATGGCCCAGTTCACCTCGTTGCAGCAGACCAGCGCCATGTCATCCAGCCTGAACACCCTGCAGGCCGCCAGTTTGATCGGCCGCAACGTCACCATCCAGGTGGATTCCAAGAACAGCACCAGCGGCACGGTGGACTCCGTGCAGATTGACTCCGGCACGCCGAAGATTGTGGTGGGGGGCGTCAGCTACGATCTCAGCAAGGTGACGAGCATCACCCCGCAAACCACGCCGGCCAGCACCGCAAACTAATCGCCAGGCCCGCCATGCACTTGCAACCCTTTCAATCCCAGTTCCCGGCGGCGCAAAGCGTGCGCCGCGCGCTGGGTATCGCCTGGAACTCCGCTCCGGAGTTTCCGGTCAGCATCATTTCGCGGGGACTGATTTCCCGCGTATTCACCGAGGCAGGGATGCCAACACCCGCGGGTCCGGAAGGAGCCTCCAAACCGTTTTGGAGGGCACTTTTGGCACCCGTTTCACTTAATCCATAACTGAAAGAAAAGACTACCTATGCTTCGATCCCTAACCTCCGGCGTGAGCGCCATGCAGCAGTTTCAGAATGAAATGGACGTGATCGGCAACAACATTGCCAACGTCAACACCACCGGCTTCAAGAGCGCGCGGGTGGATTTCTCCGATGCCTTCAGCCAGACCCTGGGCAACACTGCCGGGGGATTGCCCACCCAGATCGGCACGGGCGTGGGCACCCAGTCCATCACCAACCAGTTTATCCAAGGCGCCATCAGCAACACCGGCACCAACACCGACGTGGCCATTTCGGGCAACGGATTTTTCGTGGTGAAAGACAACCTGAGCGGCGCTGATTACGCCACCCGGGATGGCGCCTTCCATCTGGATGGGAACGGCTATCTCACCACCAGCGGCGGTTTGCGGGTGCAGGGCTTTACCGATTCCACCCTCACCACCCGGGGGGATGTCCAGGTGAGCGATGCCGACATTCAGCAGGCGCGGGTCACCACTGCCACCGCCGCCGTGACCGCCGCCCAAACCGCCCTCGCCGCCGTGGATCCCACGGATACAGCCGCCGTGGCCGCCGCCCAGGCGACGCTGACCGCCGCGCAGACACAACTGAGCGACGCCCAGTCACTGTCCGTTTCCTCTTTCGCCATTTCATCGGAAGGCAAGCTCCAGGTGCGGCTGTCCGACGGCACGGAATACACCGGCGGGCAAATCCTGCTGCAGAATTTCAAGGATCCGCAAGCCCTGACCAAGGAAGGCAACAACCTGTACTCCGGGCTCTCCAGCGCCGGTCCGCTCAGCGAAACCGAGGCGCCCGGCACCAACGGCAACGGCACGCTTGTGGCCGGTGCGTTGGAAATGTCCAACGTGGATCTCGCCAGCCAGTTTGCCTCGCTCATCACCACCCAACGTTCCTTCCAGGCCAGTGCGCGCATCATCACCACCAGCGACGAAATCCTGCAGGAACTCGTGAATCTCAAGCACTAATCTGACTATGGCCGCCAATCGCATGGAATCCACCCCGGGCGCGGATGCGTCCGCCGCCGAAAAACCGGCCGAAGCCGCCCCCGCTGCCGGCGGCGGTTTCAAGGCGTGGTTGCCGCTTATCATCACCATCGTGCTCATGCCCGTGCTCGCATACGGCATGACCACCTTTGTGTTGCTGCCCAAGCTGCAACAGGGGCTCGGGATGAAGGGCGAGGCCCCCGCGGCCAGTGCTCCCAAGGCCAAAAAAACCGAGGCCAAGGGCGGCAAAAAGGAAAACGTGACCATGAACAAGCTGCTGGTGAATGTGGCCGGCACCATGGGAGCGCGTTATCTGCTCGTCAGCCTCTCCATCGAAGGTTCGGCAACGGATTTCAAGGACCAGATGCAGGCGCATGACGCCCAGTTGCGCGACATGGCCATGAGCGCCCTGCGGGTCAAAACCATCGCCGACCTGGAAAAGCCCGGCGCGGTCAATCTCATCCGCACCGAACTGCTCACCGGGTTCAACTCCATCCTCGGCGACAACGCCGTGGAAGACATCTACGTCACCGAATTCGCCATCCAGTAAGCTGCCATGGGCCAGAATCCGCCAGACTCGCCTTCCGATGCCGCCGCTCCGGCCGCCGCCCCCGCGGTGTCGGTGCTGACGGCGCGGGGCAGCCGCGAAACCCGGCCCGCCACGGACATCCGCAGCCACGATTTCCGGCAGTCCGGCTTCCTGGCCCCCAGTGAATTGCGCCGCATCCGGCTGCGCCATGAACAGTTCATCCGGTCGCTGGCCGCCCGTCTGGCCATGTTTTTGCGGCTGGAATTCACGGTGACCCTGGCCAAAATCCAGATCACCGGGTTTCAAAAATTTACCGAGAGCCTGCCCAACCCCACGCACATCACGCTCTTCAAAACGGAACCGCTCAAAGGCGTGGGCCTGCTGGTCATCCCGCCGCGGCTCGGCCTCACCATCGTGGACCGCCTGCTGGGCGGCCCCGGCCAGATGCCGGCCGAGCAGCATGAGCTGAGCGAAATTGAAATCGCGCTGATTGACCAGGCGGCCACCATTGTGCTCACGGAATGGTGCAATCACTGGCCCGAAATGCGCGACCTGCGCCCCGTCCTGCTGGGCCACGAAAACAACAGCCGCTTTCTCCAGACCGCCACGCCGGACACCGCCATGCTGGTGCTGACCCTGGATGCCGGCATCGGCGAACAGCTGGAGCCGATTCAATTTGTCTTTCCCTACGCCACCATCGAGCCGCTTGTGCGGCTGCTGTGTCCCGCCGGACTGCCCGAGGCCGATGCCGCGCCCGCGCCGGCCGCGCGCCTGCGCTGGAATGCCGGGTTCAATGACATGAAGGTGCCCGTGGTGGCCGAATGGCAGGGATTGAAACTTTCCGCCGGCGAACTCGCCCGGCTCAAAACGGGTGACGTGCTGATGCTCGATCCCCAATGCGCCGCCGAAGTCCGGCTGCGCCTCAGCCAGGTGCCCAAGTTCACCGGCCGGCCCGGCACCCGGGGCGGCAAATGGGCGGTCCAACTCACCAGCCCGATTATTCCCCTTTAAGAATCATGAACGCGACCATTGAAACTCCTGCCAACCTGAACCTGGTGCTGGACATGCCCGTGAGCCTCACCATCGAGCTGGGCGGCTGCCAGTTGCCCATGCGCGAAGTGCTCCAGCTCACCGTGGGTTCGGTGGTGCAGTTGGACAAGCCGGCCGATGCCCCCGTGGAACTCAGCGTCAACGGCAAGCTCATCGCCCGTGGCGAAGTGGTGGTTATTGAAGACCGCTTCGGCATCAAAATCACCGAAGTGCTCGGCACCGTGACTCCGGAATAAAACCGGCTGCCACTCTCCGCGTCATGAAACCGCCCTTTCATTCATCCCTGATTTCCCGGTGTCCGGGCGGGGTCCGCCGGGTGGCGGGCGCGGTCATCCTTTTTCTGACGGCGGCCACCGGTTGGGCCGCCACCAATGCCGTTCCGGCGGCATCCCCGTTTGCTCCCGAACCCCTGCCCAACGCCTTTCCTTCCGTGTTGCGGGTGGCCGGGGCGCTGGCGCTGGTCATCGGCATCTTCCTGGGCGGCGTCTGGTTGTACCGCAACTGGCAGCGGCTGGCCCTGCAACGTGGCGGGCGCGTGCCCCGGTTGAACATTTTGGAAACCCGTTCGCTCGGCGGCCGGCACGCCATCTACGTGGTCGGTTACGACCAGGAACGCTTTCTCCTCGCCTCCACGCCTGCGGGCGTCAATTTGCTCAGCCACCTGCCTTCCGCCACGGAAGGCGAAACTGCCGCTCCCACCGCGCCGGCCGGTCATTTGTCTTTCTCCCAGGCCCTGGCCCAGGTGCTCAAAGGCAAATGAATTCCTCCCTTGCCACCACAACGGTTGCCGGCACCCCGGATCACCTGATGCTGCCGGACCGCCGGTTGAAACGGCTCCTCGGCTGGCTGCTGCTGCCCTTGGTGCTGCTGTGTTTGGGGGCGGCCTCCGCCCACGCGCAGTCCACCAATCTCAGCACGGGCATCGGACCGTTGCAAATTACGCTGGGCTCCAACAACGGCACGACGGACGTGGATTCCGGCATCAAGATCCTGTTCTTCATCACCCTGATTTCGCTGGCGCCCTCGATTCTGCTCCTGATGACCTGCTTCACCCGCGTGGCCATCGTGCTCTCCTTCGTGCGTACCGCGCTGCAACTGCAGGGCACGCCGGCCAACCAGATCATCATCGGCCTCTCGCTGTTCATCACCTATTTCATCATGGCGCCGGTGTGGGAGAACATCAACCACGACGCCTTGGAACCGTATCAGGCACACGCCATCACCAGCGAGGTGGCGCTGGACCGGGCCTCCGGCCATATCCGCACCTTCATGCTCAAACAGACGCGCCCCAAGGATGTGGAGCTGTTTGTGGCCATGGCCAAGATGCAGCCCACGGACCCGAACCAACTGCCGCTGAAGGTGGTCATTCCCGCGTTCATCATCAGCGAACTCCGCACGGCGTTCCAGATGGGTTTTCTCATTTTCATTCCGTTCATCCTGATTGACCTGGTGGTGGCCACCGTGCTGATGAGCATGGGCATGATGATGATGCCGCCGATGACCATTTCGCTGCCGCTCAAACTGCTGCTCTTTGTCCTCGTGGATGGCTGGACGCTGGTGGTGCAGTCGCTGGTGCGCAGCTTTGGCATGTAACTCCTGATATAAAATGAATCCCGAATTTGCGATTGAACTGATCAAGACCATGATTTTCCAGGCGCTGGCCATTGCCGCGCCGGTGCTGCTTACGGCCATGGTCGTGGGCCTGGCGGTCAGCCTCTTCCAGGCGGTGACCTCCATCCACGAACAAACCCTGACCTTCGTGCCCAAGGCGCTCGGCGTGATTGGCGTGCTGCTCCTGCTGCTGCCCTGGGTGGTCCGCTCTCTCGTGGAATTCACCACGGCGGTCATCCAGAAAATGCCGCAGATGGTGCAATAATACCCGGGCCGGCCGGCCCGCACCGCCGCCATGGAGATCAACTTCTACAATCCGATGTTGGTGTTCCTGCGCGTGGGGGCGTTCCTGTTCGTGCTGCCGTTCTTTTCCGCGACCAATTTTCCGCCCACCATGCGCATCGCGCTGGCGGCGCTGATCGGGTTGCTGCTGGGTCCGCTGCTGCCGCAGTTTTCCGTGGAACATCTCACCTTCACCGCCCTGCTCGGGGTCATGTTTCGCGAAACCTGCATCGGCCTGCTGCTGGGGTTCGTGGGCCGCATGGTCTTTTATGCCACGGACCTCGCGGGCCACATCATTGCCACGGAAATGGGCCTGAACTTGGCGGCGATGCTGAACCCCGCGACCAACCAGCAGTCGCCGGTGCCGGGCACCATCCTGTTTTATCTGGCGGCGGTGGTGATGCTCACCCTGGATTTGCACCACTGGATGCTGATGGGTTTTGAACGCACCTACACCGTGCTGCCCATGGGCGTGGCCCACCTGAACGCCGCACTGTTTGAAAACATCGTGGGCCACACCAGCCGCATCTTCACGGTGGGCCTCCAAATCTCGGCCCCGGCCATCGCGGTCTCGTTTGTCATCACGCTGGTGTTTGCGGTCCTGAGCCGGGCGGTGCCGCAGATGAATGTCTTTGCCGAAAGTTTTGCCTTCCGGGTGGTGGGCGGCCTGATTGTCTTCGGGTTCACGCTGCAACTCACCGCCCAACACGTCTTCAATTACCTGCGCCGGCTGCCGGACGATCTGTTGCTGGTGGCCCAATTGCTCGGCGGCCGCTAATCCATGAGCGACGAGCAACAGGGCGAAAAGACAGAGCAGCCGACAGCCAAGCGGATGGAGGAGGCGCTCAAGCGCGGGCAGATTGCCCGCAGCGCCGAGGTGCAGACGGTGTTTGTGCTGCTGGGCGGCCTGGCCTCCCTCTCCTTCACCGGGGCGGAAGTATGGCAGCGGCTGGTGGAAACCATGGTCACCTCCCTCGGGCATTTGCACGACACGACGATCTCTTCCAGTTCCCTGCAAGGTTACGCGGTCAGCGGCGTGCTGGTCTTCTTGAAATGCACCGGGCCGCTGGTGCTGGGCACCATGCTGGCGGGCATCCTCGCCGGCATTGTGCAAAACCGGTTCAACACCGCCTCCGAGGCGCTCACTCCGGACTGGGGCCGCCTGAATCCGGTGACCGGATTTCAACGGCTGTTTTCCATGCGCTCCTTTGTGCCCACCGCCATTGGCATTGCCAAGCTGGGATTCATTGTGCTGCTCACCTACACGGAAGTGCGGAACATCCTGAGCGACCCGATCTTCATGACCTCCGTCAGCGTGCCCCGCATGGCGGGCTTTCTGGCGGATGCCAGCCTGCGCATCATTTTCCGCGTCAGCCTGGTGCTGCTGGCCATTGCCGCCGCGGACTATGGTTATCAGTGGTGGCGCACCCACCAGGATCTGATGATGACCAAGGAGGAAGTGAAGGAGGAAATGAAGAGCAACGAAGGCAATCCCAAGATGAAGGCCGCCATGCGCCGCCGCCGGCGCTCCGTCAGCAAGGCCAAGGCGCTGGCCGAGGTGCCGCATGCCGACGTGGTGGTGACCAACCCCACCCACATTGCCATTGCCCTCCGGTACGATCGCAAAACCATGCGCGCCCCGATTGTGGTGGCCAAGGGCATCCGGCTCAATGCCCAGAAGATCCGCGAAATCGCCCAGCAATACCAGGTGCCCATCCTGGAAAACAAGCCCTTGGCCCGCAGCCTCTTCAAACATGCGCGCGTGGGTGGCGAGGTTCCTGCTCAGTTCTTTGCGGCGGTAGCCGAAGTCCTCGCGTGGGTCTATCGGGTCAACCGCTACCGGTACTATGCCGAGCAACAAACAACTTGATATTGAACTATGGGCGCGTTGAGCGATAGAATGCGTAACTTGCTGCGCTACGGCGATTTGTGGCTTGTTTTCGCCCTGTTCGGCACCATCCTGCTGCTGATCCTGCCGGTTGCTCCTTTCCTGCTGGACCTGCTGTTAACCGTCAGCATCGCCATGTCGCTGCTGACGTTGCTGGTCATTCTTTACCTGAAGCAACCGGCAGAGTTTACCGGTTTTCCCACGTTACTGCTGTTTATTACCCTGTTCCGGCTGGCTTTGAACGTGGCTTCCACCCGGTTGATCCTGCTGGATGGCTATGCGGGCCACATTATTGAAGCGTTCGGCAATTTCGTGGTCCGCGGCAATTACGTGGTGGGCATGGTGGTGTTCCTCATCCTGGTGCTCATCAACTTCATCGTCATCACCAAGGGCGCGGGGCGTATCGCGGAAGTCGCGGCGCGGTTCACCTTGGACGCCCTCCCCGGCAAGCAGATGGCCATTGACGCCGAACTCAACGCCGGACTCATTGACGAAGCCACCGCCCGGACCCGCCGCCGGTCCGTGGAAGAAGAGGCCGACTTCTACGGGGCGATGGACGGTGCGAGCAAGTTTGTGCGCGGCGACGCCATTGCCGCCATTCTCATCACGCTCATCAACGTCGTTGGCGGCTTTGCCATCGGCATCGTGCAGAAGAACATGACGATGGCCGAATCGCTGCAACGCTTCACCATGCTGTCCATCGGAGACGGCCTGGTTTCGCAGATTCCCGCTCTGATCACCTCCACCGCCGCGGGCATTTTGATTACCCGCGCCACGGCCAAGAACAGCCTGGGCCATGAACTCGGCCGGCAGTTGCTGTTCTATCCGCGCGCGCTCACGATTCTCGCCGCCATGCTGCTGGTCATGGCGCTGGTGCCCGGGTTGCCCACCCTGCCGTTTCTCACGCTGGCCATCATCATCGGGCTGCTGTCCTATAGCATGCACAAGCATGGCATGCCGGACCATATGAAAGGCCCGGAGGCCGCAGTGGCCAATGCCAAGGGCGAGGCCAAGGCCGGTGCCGCCACCAATGGCGCCGTCCCGGGGGCCAGCACCGCGGCCGAAGCCCGCGCCAGCGAGAAACTGGAAACATTGCTCACGCTCGACACCTTGCAGATTGAACTGGGCTACGGCCTGGTTTCCATGGCCGATGCCCGCAAGGGCGGCGACCTGCTGGAACGCATTACCGGAGTGCGCCGCACCTTTGCGCAGGACATGGGCATGCTCGTTCCGCCCATCCGCCTGCGGGACAACTTGCAGCTTTCCACCAACGAATACCGCTTCCTGCTCAAGGGCAATCCCATTGCGCAGGGCCAGCTCATGCCCAACCAGTGGCTGGCCATGAACGCCACCAACAGCAAGATTGCGCTCAAAGGCGTGCCCACGGTAGAGCCGGTGTTCCAGTTGCCCGCCACCTGGGTTTCGGACGTGGAACGCAAAACGGCCGAAGTGGCCGGTTATACCGTGGTGGACGCGCCGTCAGTGCTGGTGACGCATCTTTCCGAATCCGTGCGCCGGCATTGTCACGAGATACTTACCCGCCAGGATGTGCAAGCCCTGCTCGACAACCTCAAGCAGACGCATCCGGCGGTGGTCAACGAACTCATCCCGGCCCAGCTCAACGTGGGCCAGGTGCAGCGCATTTTGCAAAATCTTCTCGCCGAGGG
Organism: Dongiaceae bacterium; assembly: GCA_035492855.1. Classification (GTDB taxonomy): domain Bacteria; phylum Verrucomicrobiota; class Verrucomicrobiia; order Limisphaerales; family JAFMIX01; genus JAFMIX01. The sequence continues at coordinate 10,088 of DATJIU010000329.1, forward strand.
CATTTCCATCCGAAATCTTGCCGGAATCCTGGAAAAGGTCAGCGATTACGCCGGATTCACCAAGAATCCCGACGAACTTTCCGAATACGCCCGCCGCGCCCTCGGCCCTCAAATTACCAAAGCGTACCAGAGCGAAAATGGCGGCCTGCGCGCCATCACCATGGACCCGCACCTGGAGCAGCAATTGGCCCAGGGCGTGCGCCAGTCGCCCACGGAGGTGGCTTTGGTCATCGAACCGCGCCTCGCCCGGCACGTGATGGATACGCTCTCCAAGGTCGTGCAGCAGATGCTTTCGGCGGGCCAGCAGCCAGTCATCCTCTGCGCGCCGCATCTGCGGCTGGCCTTCCGGCGGTTCTTTGAAAGCACCTTTACCGATCTGGCGGTGCTCTCCTATTCCGAAATTCCGCCCCGCATCCAGGTGCAAAATGCCGCCGTCATCCCTGGCCTGGAATAATGACCCCGTTCAACGCCAATCCATTTTCAAACGAAACCGGGAAAGACCCAGACCATGGGGCATCCCATTTTTTTGCGCCAGAAACTTCCGCCGGGGTCGTCCCCGCATGATCCGGAAATGATTTCATGAAAATCGTCCCCTTCATTGCCGAAAACGCTCCCGCCGCCCTGGCCAAGATTCATGCGGAACTGGGCCCGGATGCGGTGGTCCTGAGCGTCCGGCAACTGCCCGCGCACGGGTTCAAGCGCCTCTTGCACCAGCCCGGGCACGTGGAGGTGCTTGCGTGCCTGATGGAGGAAAAAATCGCGTCGCCGCCCCTGGTGGACCCCGTGAAGACGGCCACCGGTTATGTTCCTTTCGAGCTGCCGGAAGATTCCGGGATGTTCCCCGAAACCGCGCCCACCCCGCGGCCGTGGCAAAGCATTACCTGGCTGGAATCCATGGGATTGTTGCCGGCGTTTGCCGACCGGGTTCAAGACCGCGTCCATGCCCGGTACGGGAACAAGCCGCCGCCCATGCCGATTGCCGAATGGTCGGCGGTCAGAGGCGTATTGACGGAGTTTTGGCGTCCCCGGGCCACCCACTCCACCGGTCCGGAACGCCCGCATGTGTTCATTGGGCCACCGGGCAGCGGCAAAACCACCGTTTTGTGCAAATGGCTGACCACTGCGGTACTTACCGAGGAACGCAAAGCCCGCGTCTGGCGCTTGGACGGCGCCACGGCCAACACCTCGGAATTTCTTACCGTGCATTGCGAGATGCTCGGGGTGCCCGTCACCCGGTTCTGGTCGGAGCCGGATATCAGCGCCACGGGCCTTTCATTCATTGATCTGCCTGGAGTTGAAATAGGTGATAAACAGGGACTTACAGCCCTGCGCGATCAACTGGCCGTGCTCCCCGCCCCGCACGTGCATCTGGTCCTCAACGCCGCCTATGAGACCGCCGTAATGTGGGAACAATTCCATGCTTTTGCTCCCTTTCAGCCTCAAGACGTTAGCTTTACGCATCTGGATGAGGAACGCCGCCGGGTGAAGCTCTGGAATTTTGTGTTGGGCACAAATTGCTCCCTCAACTTCCTGAGCGCCGGGCAAAAAATTCCCGGAGAGTTCCTTTCTGCCGAGTCCGGACTTTTGTTTCCACACGAAAACAACAGAAAATAAAGGACTTACACTTCTGTTGACCGCATCGTTTTAAGGGTGGCAGACCTCCTGCTAAACCTCCATTCGTAGAAATGAAAGCGTTGATCATTCTCGGTTCCATCATTGGTTTTGTCATCGGCGCGGCGTCTGGGTTGAGTGCTGGCTGCCCCGGGTCCACCGTCTTATGGCGGGCCTGTGTGGCGGCTTTGGTGGCTGGCCTGTTGACCCGTTGGTGGACCCGTGTCTGGCTGGGCGGACTTCAGGACTCGCTCGCACAACGCCGTCATCCCCAGAAACCATCCACCCCAGATGCTAAAGCCGCCAAAGTATGAGCGCGTCCCCTCCGGCCAATCAAAATCCGCCACTTGCCCGCACGGAAGTGACGCCCACCGCCCAGGAACTCTGGAAGCGCTATCATCGTAAAGCCGATTCCCGCACGGAGAATGCCCTGGTCGAACAGTATTTGCCCCTCGTGGTAACCGTGCTGGGCCGCCTGGCCATGACCCTGCCCGAGCACGTGGACCGTGACGACCTCCGCAGCGCCGGCCTGGTGGGCTTGTTGCAAGCCCTGCGCAATTACGATCCCGCGTGCGGCACTTCGTTTGAAACTTACGCCCGGGTCCGCATCCGCGGGGCCATGCTGGATGAACTCCGCCGCATGGACTGGGTGCCGCGCACCGTTCATGAGAAGGCCCGCAAAATTCAGACGGTCATGAACCGGCTGGAGCAGCAGTACGGCGGCCCGCCCAGCGAAGAACAGGTGGCCAAGGCCATGGGCGTCACGATCACCGCCTATCGCGAAATGCTGGATGAAGTCCGGCCCGCCGCGTTCATCTGCCTCGATGCCGTGGCCTCCACCGACAACAGCAGCGGTGGCACCCTCTCCGAGGTGGTGCCCGATACCTCCGAGGAAGGCCCCGCCGAGCAGGCTTCGCAGCAGGAGCTGAAGCAGATCGTCCTGTCGCGGCTCAAGGAACTGCCGGAAATCCAGCGCAAGGTGCTGGCGCTCTACTACGGCGAAGACCTGCACCTCCGGGAAATTGCCGAGGCCTTTGGTCTCACCGAATCGCGGATCTGCCAGATTCATTCGCAGGCCATCCTGGCGCTCCGCGCCTACCTGCAACGTTTTGAGTCGGGCCTGGCCGCCAAAGCCCTTCCCCAAAAATCATGATTGTCATCATCGGGGCCATAATCGTAACGCTGTGCGTGTTTGGCGGCTTCATGATGGAAGGCGGCAAACTGGACGTCCTCATTCACGCCTTCGTCAATGAGGTGCTCATCATCGGCGGCGGCGCCTTCGGCGGGCTGATCATCATGTCGCCCAAGAAAGTGCTGGTGGACATGTTCAAATCCGTGCTCGGCAGCCTCAAAGGCACGCCCCATAATCGTGCCGCCTACGAGGACCTGCTCAAGGTGCTCTACGAACTCTTCCTGCTCGGCCGCCGCAACGGCATGATCGCCCTGGAAGAACATGTCCTGGAGCCGCAAAACAGCAGCATCTTCAAAAAGTATCCCAAGTTCAGCGGCAACCATCACGCGATGGAATTCCTCTGCGGCAGCCTGAAGCCCATCATCGACGGCAAAATCAAGCCCGACCAGTTGCGCCTGCTGCTCGATGTGGAAATTGAACGCCTCGAAACCGAGCATCATGCGCCCGTGAACGTGCTGACCAAAACCGCCGACGCCATGCCGGGCTTTGGCATTGTGGCCGCCGTGCTGGGCATTGTCATCACGATGGCGTCCATCTCCGGACCGATTGAGCAGATTGGCGAACACGTGGCCGCCGCGCTGGTGGGCACCTTCCTGGGCATCTTGCTTTCCTACGGCTTCCTGAATCCGCTGGCGGTGAACATGGAATTCATGGGTGACGCCGAACTGGATTATACCCGGTGCATCGCCGCGTGTGTCACCGGTTTTGCCGGCGGCATGGCCCCGGTCACCGCCGTGGAGCTCGGCCGCCGCGGTCTCGGCAGCGATCTCCGCCCCTCCGCCGAGGAAATGGAGCAGATGTTCAAAAACCTGAAGAGCGCCAAGTAGCCCCCCGCCCGGAACTCTTACTACCATGAGCAAGAAACACGGAGGACATCATGGCGGCGCCTGGAAGGTGGCCTACGCCGACTTCGTCACGGCGATGATGGCCTTGTTTCTAGTGCTCTGGCTCACGGCGCAGGATACCAAAATCAAGGAGGCCGTGGAGCGCGCCTTTCGCAATCCGTTTACCGCCGTCACCAAGGAATCCACCGGCATCATTCCCAGCCAGGGCAAGGATGCCAGCGCCACCTACAAGCAGGCCGGCAATTTCCAGTCCGTGTCCGCCGTGGAGATGGAGACCATGCGCCGCATCAGCGAAGACCTCGCCAAAATCCTCCAGCGCGAAGACCGCGCAGATAACAGCATCCAGATTGATCTTACGCCCGATGGCATCCGCATCAATGTTTTTGACCGCACGCACAAGCCAATTTTCGAGTCGGATACCGACACCTTCACCGAGTATGGCGCCTGGGTTTTCTCCACGCTCGCCTGGGAAATCTCGCGCTACACCTCGTTCCGCGTGGAATTGGAAGGCCACACCGAAACGCACGATCAGAACACCCGCGAACTGCACGGCAAATGGGAGCTCTCCACCGAACGCGCCAATGCCGCCCGCCGCAAACTTGTCACCAGCGGCGTGGACCCCGTCCAGATTTGCAAGGTCTCCGGCTTCGCCGACACCGCGCCCATGCCCAATTTGCCCCCCTCCGCCGAGGCCAACCGGCGGGTAACAGTGCTGCTCAAACTGAAGGATTCCATCCTGGCCGCCGGTGCGGAGAACGACAATCCGCCGGTCAACAACCCCACCACTTCTGTTAATGACAGCACCAGCCCCTGAACCTTTTGTTCCGTTGACCACGGCGGCCCCTCTGGCCGGCCAAAGCGCCGCGCCCCGGGTCACGCTTCTGTCGGACGCCCAGGCCGCCACGGTGGCATTCCAGCCGCTGACGACGGCCAGCCCCCCGGCCGCCCCGGGCCATTCCCCGACCCCGGCCACCGGACATCAGCCGCAAATCACCCTCCACCGCGAAGGCGATCGCATCACCGGCATTCACATCCAGTGCAGTTGTGGGCAGGTCATGGACCTCGTCTGCTCCTACCCGAACGCCGGATGAGCCCCCGGCTGATGGTATAGTGGCCTCCCGATGTTCGTCCCTTGCCTCAGGGCAACTTCCGGTTTATGGTCCTGCCATAAGCCAACCGATAGTCAGTGCCCGCCACCCGGCCGGCGGAATCGGGGGACACCAGCCATGACGCTCAAACTACAGGTTACGGATAAGGACCGGCTGTTGGCAGCCGGTTTGATGTCTTTGTTAACCCTGTTGCTTCTGCCTTACATCAACCGGTTGGAGAAATTTTCCCTTTCCAATTACATCCTTATCATTTCGGCAATATTCGCCGCTGGCGCTTTCGTTTTTTCCCTTTCCCCGTTACGCCGTGGCTCGCTAGTTCAGAAGATCCTGGCCCTGCTCTTCCTAATCCCGGCATTCCTTTTCTTCATCACCGCCCTGGGCCATTGGGGTGGATGAACCGGGCCACTCCCTGGGCCCAACGACATTCACTACCCCGTAATTTTGTCATTGCCGATTCCGGCTGGCCTGCTTCAATGGACTCATCCAGAAGCCTTCGGAGTTGTCCAGCCGGGGCTGGGAGTTTTAAGACTTTTAAACCAAAATGAGTATTTCCGCAAAAACCTCCCCTCAGAGCACTGCCTCCGAGCCCAGTTCAGCCGCCGATACGATGATCGGCTTCGCCATTTTGGGTTGTTTGGTTGCCGGCGGCGTCGGCATCCTGAAAGCCTTCAGCATGGAGAATGGGGCGGATGTGCTGTTGTGCCTGCTCGGTTCGGTGACGGCCTTCGGCACGGTGTTCTACTTTTGCTTTCGCAAAGGTTGAGCTTGCCGGCCGGCGGCTTGGCCCCACAGGTTTCCTGGCGCTTTCCGGCGAGAGGTTCCACTGACAGCGTTTCCAAAACAAATCAGCCGGCATCTCACCCAATCCAACTGTCCATGTTCAGTGATTATTTGGGCATCACCGTTTTGCTAGCCGGCGCTGTCGGACTGTTTTCCGTGTTGGTCCGCCGCCGCCGCCGGGAGCGAAGTTCCTGGCCGACCTGGCTGATGGTTCCCCTTGCCATTGTTCTCGCGTTACCAATGGGTGTAATGGTGGCCGATCCGCTGCGTCCCTTTGATTTTATGATATTCGCCATGGTCTTCAGCCGTTGGCTGGTGGCCCTGTTACGCCGGGAGCGCAGCTACGGCTGGATCTTTTATCTCGTCGTATTGATTGTCGCGGAACTTTCCATTTATCCGCTGGCTCATTGGTATGCGGCGCGGGGCCACTGACTCTACGGCAGCCTTATCAACCACATCCATCACGATGGGATTGCCCAAATGGAAGAAATCAGCTATGCCGTAGTGGATACCCGAAGCCTTCGGCTTCGCCATGCCGGTTGGTCAATCGCTATCGCCATGAAAAAAACGCTCTACCCCCTGTTGGGACTCACCCTGGCCTTGTTCTGCGGCTGCAAGACTACTGCCCCGGTAAAAACCAACCCCCTGCCCTCCGGCCATGCCGAGTTGCGCCTGGAAGTCCCGCCGAATACGCCGGGAGCGGTTCCGCTCTTCCTGGGCGGCGAAGAGCTGTTTGCCTCGCCCAAAGTCGTCCTAGATTCGTCGGCGATCAAGCGGGCCGTTTCGGCCTATGAATCGCCGGATTCCAAGAAAGTGGTGGTGGTAATTGAGCTGCTCGCCGACAGGCAGGATTATTTTTACCAGTTCACCAAACAGCATCTTGGCGAACGGCTGGTGCTGACCCTGGACGGCACACCGGTATGTACCGCCACGCTCAAGAGTCCCATTCCGGCGGGCCGGTTCAATCTCACTGGCAACCTGTCGCCTAAACAGGCCGCCGAACTGGCCAGCAAGCTGACGCCGGCGGCCCGGTGACTTGCATTCGCAGATCGACCCGAAATCAAGGCGCCGTTTTAGCCTTCAACCCTAACGAGAAAGGAATCCAGATGAACTCCAAAACGTCATTATTCGTGGCCCTGGCCGTTCTGCTAACCATTGCTGCCGTTGTGACCGGGTCCCAAGGCGAATCCACCCCCGGCACCGCCTCCGCGCCCGAGGCGAAGCAGGCGGTGCTGGACCGATTGAATGAAATTCAGGCTGCGGCACAAGCACTGGATGCGGACAAGGTGTTCAGCTTCGTAACCGACAATGATGCGGGCGTGCTCATCCAGAACGGAAGACTCTTTCCGACCCGCGAGGCGGCGCTGAATTCAACCAAACGCGGCTTTCAAGGACTGCGGCAGATCCGCTACCAATTTGATCAGCAACGCGTGGCGCTGCTCTCACCCACCGTTGCCCTCGCCACCGGCGAAGGCACGTCCACCGCCACCATTGAGGATGGCCGCGTCATTACCACGCACTTTGCCCAGTCGGTGGTATTGATACTGACGAACGGGGATTGGAAAGTCTGCCACGCACACCGGTCGTTCGCCGCGGCAAAATAACCCCCACCCGGGCCGGGGCCGGGCTGGCCTCACTGTTTTTGCAAGCTGCGGACCACAAAAAAAGCGCGGAACTTTTCAGTTCCGCGCTCGCTTAGAAAATGTCACCGACTAGGTGATGATGATCTTGTCGCCCTCCTTGAGGGTGACGATGGCCTTCTTCCAAGTGAGGCTGCGGCCGGCCTGCGCCGTACGCTGCCGCCGGGCCTTGCCCCGGACATTCAGGGTGTTGACCTTGACGACCTTCACCTTGAAGAGCTCCTGCACCGCCTGCCGGATTTCCGGCTTGGTGGCCAGACGGTCGGCCATCACGGTGTATTGGTTGAACTTTTCGCCCTGGCGGGTGCCTTTTTCCGTGAGGCGGACAGTCTTGATGATTTCAAACGCGTTCATGTGAGTTAGTCCTTGTTCAGCCGGGCTTCAACCTGGGCAAATGCCTCTTTGGAAAATACCAGCTTGTCGCTGCGCAGCACCTGGTAGGTGTTCACGGCGTCACCGGTGGCCAGTTCCACGTAGGGCACGTTGCGGGCCGCGAGGCCAAGATTCTTTTCGCTGCCGGCGGCTACCACCAGCACGGTGCCCTTGATGCCGAGCGCGCTCAGCACGCCCAGGAAATCCTTGGTCTTGCCGGTGGCGAGCTTGAAATCATCCACCACCACCACATCGCCGGCGGCGAGCCGGGCACTCAGCGCCTTGCGCAGCGAGAGCTGGCGGGTGGAGCGGGAAACCTTCTTGCCGAAGTCGCGGGGCTTGGGTCCGAAGACCACGCCACCGCCGCGCCACAGCGGCGAGCGGAACGAGCCGGCGCGGGCGCGACCGGTGCCCTTCTGCCGCCAGGGCTTCTTGTTGGTGCCGGCCACTTCGCCGACGTTTTTGGTGCAGGCCGTGCCCATGCGCTGGGCCGCCTGATAGGCTACCACCACGTCGTGCACCGCCTGGGTGCCCTTGCCATTTTCAATGAGCGGGAATTTGACTTCCAGTTCGCCCTGACTCTGGCCCTTGATGTCTTTTACGGAAAGTTTCATGGTTCGTTATTTCTTGGCGGCCTTTTTCTTGTCTCCCGCCGTAGGGCCGGCAGCGGCCTTGGCCCGGGCTTCCTGGATCTGCTTCAGGCGGGGGGAACCCTTGGAGATCTTCTTTGCCTCGCGGATGATGACATAATCACCCTTGGCGCCGGGAATGGCCCCCTTGATCAGCAAGAGATTATCCGCTTCGCGCACCTGGAGAACTTCCAGGTTCTGCACCGTGCGCTGCACCTGGCCCATGTGACCGGGCATGCGCATGCCGCGCATGACCGTGCCGGGGAACAGGCGCTGGCCGATGGCGCCGCTGCGGCGGCGCCAGCCCTTGGCGCCGTGCGAGGCATCGCCACCCCGGAAATTATGGCGCTTCATCACGCCCTCAAAACCGCGGCCCTTGGTCACGCCAATGGCGTCCACAAAGTCACCGACGGCAAAGAGGGTCGGGCCAACAATGTCGCCCGGCTTCACTTCCTTGGAGAAGTCGCGGAATTCGCGGATACGTTTCACCGCCGCGCCGTTTTGTTTCTTGATATGGCCGAGCAGCGGCTTGGTGACCCGTTGTTCCTTCTGGTCGTCAAAACCGAGTTGCACGGAATTGTAACCGTCTTTGCCACCCTGGGTCTTCACTTGCAACACCCGGTTGGGACCGGCAAGCACCACGGTGACGGAATGTACGGTGCCCGCGGCATCATAGATGCGGGTCTGGCCGAGTTTTTTTCCAATTAAGCCGAGCATAAAATTAGATCTTGATGGTGATGTCCACGCCCGCGGGCAGGTTGAGTTTCTTCAGCTCGTCCACGGTCTTGGCCGTCGGCTCGATGATATCCAGCAGGCGCTTGTGGGTACGCTGCTCGAAGGTCTCCTGTGATTTCTTGTCCGAGTGCGGCGAGCGCTGCACGGTGAACCGTTCCACGCGAGTGGGGAGCGGGATGGGACCGGCCACCCGGGCGCCGGTGCGCTTGACGGTGTCGGCGATTTCCCGGGCCGATTGGTCGATCACCCGGTGATCGAAGGCCTTCAGGCGAATACGAATACGTTGTCCAGCCATACAAAGAACAATTGTCTGTTAATGGTTTCTTACAAAAAAACTCCCCTTGCGGACAGCAAGGGGGGGAAAAGATAGCAGGCGGTCACCTTTGTGCAATCCTTTTTTTCGCATTTTTCATCCCCCTGCCCTCCGCCGGCCGCTGAAACACTTGTCACGTATTCCCCTTTTGCCTAAGGTGAGGCACCGTATGTTGTTACCGGCGAAAGATCCCGCTTGCCGGAAGGGCCAACCATTCCGCCAAACCGGCTCCGGAGGAAGGTCCGCCTTCTCCTTGTTGGAACTTTTGATAACCTTGGCCGTGCTCATCGTGTTAACCACGCTGCTGTGGTCCAACAGTTCCGCCAGCTACCAGCGCAACCGGCAACGGTACTGCCGCGACAATCTGCAAAAATGTTATCTGGCGCTGCAAGTTTATGCCAACGACCATGGCGGCCAATTCCCCGTCGTGGCCACCGCCAAAACTGCGGAAGCCCCGTTGTCCCTGTTGGTGCCCGTGGATACCGCCGACACCGCCATCTTCATCTGCCCCGGCACATCCGATGCCCCGCCGCCCTCCGGCGAACCTTTTGATCGCCGCAAGATCAGTTACGCCTACTACATGGGGCGCCGGAGCGACGGGAGCCCCGGCGCCCTGATGAGCGACCGGCAGGTGGACACCGCCGCCAAGACTGCCGGCCAGCAACTTTTTTCCGCCACCGGCAAACCTCCGGGAAACAATCACTACAAATACGGCGGCAACCTGCTCTTCACCGACGGCCGCGCCGAGTTCAGTCCGCCGCGGGCGGCCTGGCCGCTGCCGGTGGAGGAAAACGTGGTTCTGCTCAACCCCAAACCCTGACCTATGAAAGTGCAATGTTCCTGCGGCGCCAAATACGCCTTCGATGTTACCCCGGAAATGGCGCAACAACCCCTGCAACTCATTTGCCAGAATTGTGGCACGGACATTTCCAGCTTTGTGAACGAATTAATCCGGCAGGAACTCGCGGGGGCCGCCGCGCCTGTCGCAGACACCCCGCCAGCCGCCACACCGTCGGCATCGCCCCTGCACCTGGCAACCGCTGCCCGTCCCGCCGCCGCTCCGACCGCTGCGGTCGCCACCGAAGACTGGCCTGTCTGCCTCAAGCATCCGCCCCAACGCACCACGAACAAATGCCACATGTGCGGCAAACCCATTTGCCCGGAATGCATGGCCATGTTCGGTTACGTCTGCTCGCCCTTGTGCCGGGCCAAGGCCGAGGCCGGCGGCATTGCCATCCCCGCCTATGCCGGCCAGCGGGCCAAAGCGGAAGCCCGGGAATGGGCCAAGATCAGCTGGATCGCGGCCGGCGTCGGCCTGGTGCTCCTGGGGTTGCTCGGCTGGTATGGCTGGTACGCGTTTGTGGGCAGCAAACCGCACCCGGTTTATTCCGTCCGTTTTCAAGACCGGGCGCGCTTTGGGGAAAGCGCGGTTGGCGCCGACCACCAGATGATCTTTCTCCGCAACAGCACCCTTGCCCGGCACGATTGGCAGCAGAAAAAGGAAATCTGGTCGCGGGAATTATCAACCGCAAAGGGAGCGGACGCCGGCTACTTTCCCGGCAGCCTGGGCAGCCGCCAGTTGCGCGTCGTCGGGCGCAACGTGTGGGTGGTCACCCCGGAACAATTGACCCGCTATGACTGGGACACGGGCGCGCCGAAACAGGAAATCCCCCTGACCAATGGCCCCGCAATCTTGCAGGCCGATGAGGTGCAGTTCCTGACCGGCACCGCCGGCACGCTCGCCATCGGCCACATCAGTCTGGCCACCGGTGAAACCCGCACCGAGCCGGTGGCTCTGGCGGAAAAAAATTCCGCCGCCCTCCGCGTCTCACTCGCCGGCACACCCGGCCGGGGCCTGGAAACGCTGGCCGGGCTGCCTGAGGTCCATCCCGGCAAAAACCCGGGGGCGCCATTTGATCCGGCCACCATCGCCGCGCAGGTGCAAAGCATGTCCCTGCCCGCGCGCATTGCCCTGCCCGCCACTCTCGCCAACGCCTGGGAGGAGGAACGACTCAACGCGGAAATGGATGGTCCCCGCCCCGCCCCGCCCGCCGGTCTCGCAGCCCCCCGGGTGCCCCCGGAGGATTGTTCGTTGATTCCGCTGAAGGACGGCTGCCTCGAATTCTCCGTGCAGCTCGTGGAGCGGAACATGGTGACCCGGAGCGCCCTGAAAGCGGCCCCCAAAAAATCCGCCTTGAATGGCAGTGTGCGCGCCTCCGACAGCGCGGCGGTGGCCAATGACTTGCTCAACGAAATGCAACGGAACCGCGGCGGCGGTACGGTTACGGAAGACCTCAGCCGCTACCGGGTCACCTTGCGCCGCGCCAGCGGAAACGATTCCGCCGCATGGACCGATGATGTCATCGGCCCGCCGGGAGTGATTCCCCTGGAAAGCGTCAACATCCTGGTGGCCGGCACCAATGTTTATGTGTTCGACGAGTCCGGCAAAAAGTTGTGGCAACAATCCCTCACCTTCCCCGTGCCGCTCGGCTCCTATGCCACCGGATTCGCTTCCCATTCCGAGGGTGCCGGTCCCTGTGTGGAACACAACGGCGTGATCTTCATTGCCGATCAGGGAATGCTCACCGCCTTTGAACGCGCCACCGGCCAGGTGCGCTGGCGGTTGCCCAGCGTGGGCATTACCGGGCTGTTTTTTGACGATGCCGGCATGCTGTATGTCAATACCACCGAGGCCAGCCTCGATGAATTGCGCTATTCCCGGCAAATTGACGTGACCCGAAAAATCAAGCCGGTGGTGACAAAAATCGACCCCCGAAACGGCAAGACTTTGTGGAGCGTCAAACCGGGCGGGTTTATCCAATACGTTTCCGGCCCCTACATCTACGTGGTCGCCGCCTACGGGGGTGATTTCGACGAAAATGGCGATTCCACTTACGGCGTTGACACCGGCCTGGAGCGGGCGGCTTATCTGCGCATCAAGCGGCTGTCCCCGAAAAATGGCAGTGAGTTGTGGACCGCCTTTCAGCAGCGCTGTCCGCTGGACATCCAGTTCAATCAGAAATCCATGCAATTGATCTTTGCCAAGGAAGTCCAGGTGCTGCGGTTTCTGTCCCTTTGATCCGAAACCCAAAAGAAAACGGCCGGGATTTTGCAATCCCGGCCGTGGTGCAAATCAGCCGCTATTTTTAGGTCCGCGCCGCCGGTTTTTTGGCGGCCGCGTCGAGAATCGTGGTCAGCACACTGTTCGGCACCTGCTCGAAGGTCAGCGGCTCCATGGAGTAGGAGGCGCGGCCCTTGGAGAGGGACCGGATGGCGGTGGCGTAGCCGAACATTTCGGCCAGCGGCACCTGTGCGTTCAAAATGGTTTGGCCGCTCTTGGCTTCAATGCCGTTGATGACGCCGCGGCGGCGGTTGATGTCGCCCAGCAGGTCGCCCTGATATTCATCAGGCGTGGTCACTTCCACCTTCATGATGGGTTCGAGCAGCACGGGGCCGGCTTTCTTGAAGGCGTCCTTCATGGCGAAAATTCCCGCCATCTTGAAGGCCAGTTCGTTGGAGTCCACTTCGTGGAAGGTTCCGTCCACGACCTGCACCTTGATGTCAATGATCTGGTAGCCGGCATAGACGCCACCCTTGATGGCTTCCTCAATGCCGTCAATCACCGCCGGGATGTATTCCTTGGGAATGGCCCCGCCGACAATCTTGTTTTCCACTTCCACGCCCTTGCCCTTTTCGTTGGGCTGCACCTTGATGCAGGCATGACCGTACTGGCCCCGACCGCCGGACTGGCGGATGAACTTGCCTTCGCCATCGGCCGCTTTGGTGAGGGTTTCGCGGTAGGCGATCTGGGGGGCGCCCGTGTTGGCGTCCACCTTGAACTCGCGCTTGAGACGGTCGCAAATGATTTCCAGGTGCAACTCACCCATGCCCGCAATGATGAGCTGGCCGGTTTCCTCGTTGGTGAAGCAGCGGAAGGTCGGATCTTCTTCAGCCAGGCGCTGGAGGCCTTCGGACATCTTGTCGCGGTCCGCCTTGGTCTTGGGCTCCACCGCCATGCTGATGACCGGCTCGGGGAACGTGGGCGGTTCGAGTGTCACGTCAAAGCTTTCGTCGCAAAGCGTGTCACCGGTGGTGATGTTGCGCAGTCCGACCAGCGCGGCGATGTCGCCGGCATACACCTGGTCAATGTCCTTGCGTTCGCCCCCTTGAATCACCATGAGGCGGCTGACGCGTTCGCGCTTGCGGGTACGCGGATTGTAAATGGTATCGCCCTTCTTAAGCTGGCCGGAATACACGCGGAAGAACACGAGCTTGCCGGCGTACGGGTCGGTCCACAGCTTGAACGCCAGGGAGCAGAACTTGTTGAAGTCGCTGGACTCCACCACGACGACATTCTCGGTGCCGGGCTCAATGCCTTCAGCGGCCGGAACGTCGAGCGGGCTGGGGAGGTAATCCACGACGGCGTCCACGAGCACCTGCACCGCCTTTTTCTTGAAGGCGGAGCCGCATAGCACGGGCACCAGCTCAATCTTGCAGGTCAGACGGCGGATGGCCGCCTTGAGCGAAACCGTATCCACCGGCTTTTCTTCCAGCACCATTTCGGCAATGATGTCGTCCTTGTTGGAGACGGCATCAATGAGTTCGGCGAGGGCGGCGGCGGCACGTTCCTTGTGCTCCGCAGGAATTTCCTTCACTTCGTAGTTGAGGCCTTCGGCGGCGATGTCGCCTTCGCCCCAGATGACGGCCTTCTGGTTGACGACGTCAATCACACCGGCAAATTTGTCTTCCGCGCCGATGGGCAGGAAAATGGGGAACGCATAAGCCTTGAGCTTGTTGCGCATGTCGGCCAGCGCGTTATCAAAATTGGCGCCGGTACGGTCCATCTTGTTGACGAACGCGATGCGCGGCACCTTGTACTTGGTGGCCTGCCGCCAGACGGTTTCGGATTGCGGCTGCACGCCGGCCACGCCGCAGAACACCGCGACGGCGCCGTCGAGCACGCGCATGGAGCGCTCCACTTCCGCCGTGAAGTCCACGTGTCCGGGAGTGTCAATGATGTTGATGCGATGGGGGACGTCCTTGTACGCCTTGTAAATCCCATCTTCGCCCGGCTTGTTGCCCTTCTGGGTCCAGAAGCAGGTCACGGCGGCGGAGGTGATGGTAATGCCGCGTTCCTTTTCCTGCTCCATCCAGTCGGTAACCGTGTTGCCGTCATCCACGTCGCCGATCTTGTGAATGAGCCCGGTATAAAAGAGGATTCGCTCGGTGGTGGTGGTTTTGCCCGCGTCAATATGGGCCGCAATCCCGATGTTCCGGGTGCGTTCCAGCGTGTACTGCCGGTTCGGGGCGTTGGGCGATTTGGCTTTGTCTTCCATCACAGCGCTCATCTTCTTAAAAATTGTTTCCCTAAATTCAATAAAAATGCCCCGAACAAACTTCGTCGGGGCGTTAAATCACCGGTTTCTACCAACGGAAATGCGCAAAGGCCTTGTTGGCCTGGGCCATCTTATGGACGTCGTCGCGTTTGCGAATGGCATTCCCCTGCCCCTGGTAGGCTTCCAAAATCTCCGCGGCCAGCGCCTGCTTCATCGGCACCCCCTTGCGGGCATCGGCAAAATCCACGAGCCAGCGCAGCGCGAGGGCGAACTGGCGGTCGGGCGAGACTTCCAGCGGCACCTGGTAGGTGGCGCCGCCCACGCGGCGGGCCTTCACTTCCAGGCGGGGCTTGGCGTTGTCCACGGCGCGCTGCAAAATTTCCAGCGGGTTGGACGCGGGGTTCTTGGTGGCAATTTCATCGAACGCCCCGTACACGATCCGTTGGGCCACACTTTTGTTGCCCCCGGACATGACGGTGTTGACCAGACGCGAAACCAGCACATTCTGGAACTTCGCATCCTTGGCGATCGGCCTTCTGACTGCTTGACGACGGCGAGACATGGTAAATGCTTTAAAAGTGTTAAATGGTTACTTGGCCGGCTTGGCTTCCTTGGGGCGCTTGACGCCGTACTTGGACCGGCTGACCCGGCGCTTTTCCACCCCGGCGGCATCGAGCGTGCCGCGGACGATGTGATACCGCACGCCGGGAAGGTCCTTCACCTTGCCGCCACGGACGAGCACGATGGAGTGCTCCTGGAGGTTGTGGCCCTCGTCCGGGATGTAGGCGATGACTTCGTACCCGTTGGTCAGCCGCACCTTGGCCACCTTGCGCATGGCCGAGTTGGGCTTCTTGGGCGTGCGCGTCATGACCTGGAGGCAGACGCCACGGCGAAACGGCGAATTCTCCAAGGCGGGTGACTTGGACTTGTAATTGACCTTTTTACGTCCTTGACGGACGAGTTGATTGATTGTCGGCATCAGCTTATTCTCTTTCCGCACGCCTGTTTCGAGACAAACGGGGCGCGCATATTAGCACAGGGACATTCCGTTGCAACTGGTTTTTGAGTGTTTTTCGATTGACTATATGGCCAGAGGCTCTTCCGTCGCCTCCACTTCCGCCACCGGGGGTTCTTCCGGCAGTTCCACCAGCGGTTTGAGTTCCACCTTGCGGTGGTAATCGTACCCGGTACCGGCGGGAATAATGTGGCCCATGATAACGTTTTCCTTGAAACCGCGCAGGTAATCCACCTTGGCGCGGGTGGCCGCCTCGGTCAGCACCCGGGTGGTGTCCTGGAAGGACGCCGCGCTCAGGAACGATTCCGTTTCCAAGGACGCCTTGGTGATGCCCAGCAGCACCGGCGACGCCTCGGCGGGCTTGCCGCCCATCTTCTCGACCCGGGCATTTTCGTCCTCGAACTCCAGCTTGTCGATCTGTTCGCCCCAGAGGAACTGGGTGTCGCCGGGTTCGGTGATGCGCACCTTGCGCAGCATCTGGCGGACGATGATTTCAATGTGCTTGTCGTTAATGGTCACCCCCTGGAGGCGGTACACTTCCTGCACCTCGTTCACCAGGTGTTCCTGCAATTCCTGCGGGCCGCAGACGTCCAGAATTTCGTGCGGGTCCATCGGGCCTTCCGTCAACTGCTGGCCCTTCTTGACGAAGTCGCCCTTGAACACGATGACGTGCTTGCCGATGGGGATGAGGTGTTCCTCCTCCACGCTGGTCTGCGGATCCTTGATGAGAATGCAACGCTTGCCGCGCACGCTCGGGCCAAAGTCCACCACGCCGTCAATCTTGGAGATTTCCGACGCGTCCTTCGGCCGGCGGGCTTCAAACAATTCCGCCACGCGGGGCAGACCGCCGGTGATGTCCTTGGTCTTGGACGTCTTGCGCGGGGTCTTGGCCATCAGCGTACCGGCGACGATATGGTCGCCCTCGTTCACCACGACGTGCGCGCCGGAGGGAATCAGGTAATTCGCCACGGCCTCGCCCTTGCTGTCGGTGATGACAATCTGCGGATGCAAATCTTCCTTGTGGTCAATGATCACCATGGCCTCCTGGCCGGTGGTTTCATCGGTCTCCTGCTTCATCGTCACACCCTCGATGATGTCGTGGAATTTAATCTTGCCCGCCTTCTCCGAGAGAATCGGGACGTTGTACGGATCCCACTGCACGAAGGCCTCGCCCTTCTTTACCTTGCCGCCATCGGGCACGGAAATCACCGAGCCGATGACCAGGTTGTGCGTTTCGAGTTCGCGGCCATCTTCGCTGGAGATGATGATGGAGCCGTTTTTGTTCAGCACGATGCTGTTGCCGTCTTCCAACGTCACCACGCGCAGATCCTGGTAGCGGATCACGCCGTCGTGCTTGGACTTGATTTGCGGCTGCTTGAACACCTGCGACGCCGTACCACCGATGTGGAACGTACGCATGGTGAGCTGCGTGCCGGGCTCGCCGATGGACTGCGCGGCGATGATACCCGCCGCCTCGCCGAGCTTGGCAAGCTGGCCGGTGGCCAGGTTGCGGCCGTAGCAGATGGCGCAGACGCCGTGCTTGCTCTCGCAGGTGAGCACGGAACGGATCTTGACCCGTTCCACGCCCGAGATGTCGATCTTCTTGGCTTTGATCTCGTCAATTTCCTCCGCGGCTTTGACGAAGATTTCCTTCGTGTTGCTGGGGTTGGCGATGTCGTCGGCAGCATGCCGGCCCACGAGGCGTTCGCTGAGCTTGACGACCTCGTCCTCGCCTTCGTAAATGGCCTGCACCCAGATGCCGTTGGTGGTGCCGCAATCCTTTTCGCGGATGATGACGTCCTGCGCCACGTCCACCAGCTTGCGGGTCATGTAACCCGAGTCGGCGGTCTTGAGCGCGGTGTCAGCCAGACCCTTGCGGGCGCCGTGCGTGGAGATGAAGTATTCCAACACGGTGAGGCCCTCGCGGAAGTTGGACAAAATGGGCTTCTCGATGATGTCGCCGCTGGGCTTGGCCATGAGGCCGCGCACCCCGGCGAGCTGGCGCACCTGCTGGCGGTTGCCGCGGGCGCCGGAGTCCACCATCAGGGACACCGGGTTGAATTCGCTCTTGCCCTGGTTGGTTTCGAGCGTCTTGAGCATGACGTTGGCGATCTGGTCGGTGCAATGCGTCCAGATGTCCACGATCTTGTTGTAGCGTTCGCCGGGGGTGAT
>DATJIU010000330.1:0-10430 GCA_035492855.1 Dongiaceae bacterium
TGGCACGTCATTGTATATAACATCCGCATCGGCGTCACTTCCGGAGCGATGATTCTGCGCTTACTGGCCAATCCCACGGAAACCTTGCTGCGCACGGCGCGGAATGAAAAGCCGGAACCGCGTTTCCGTTCCGGCCCCAAATTTGGCTGTTCCGTTACACTGGCGGGCTACGGTTACCCGTATGTTCAGGTCCGCGGTCCACAGCTTCCGGTGGATGTTACCGCACCGCCGAACTGCGACGTGTGGTGGAACGAAGTTGCCGCCGGCCCGGACGGTCAATTGCTAACCACCGGACCGCGCATTGCCGACGTCATTGGATTTGGCAAGACTTTGAATGTGGCCATTGCCAGTGCCTATGCCAACATCCGGAAAATCCGCTGCCTGGGAAGTTACTACCGCACGGACATCGGCCAAAGTCTCTGGCCTCCGGGAAACAGCTGACCCCGTTTTGTTTTGCGGGATGCTGGCCCGCTCTCAGTGCTGCGGAAAGATCTGGTAGAGCATCAGGTAGATGATCACGCCCGTAACGGAAACATACATCCATAACGGCCAGGTCCAGCGGGCAATCTTTCGATGCAACTCATAGCGTTGCTTCACCGCCCGGCTCAACGTCATGAAAACCAGCGGTACAATCACCATAGCCAGCACGGTGTGGGTGAGCAGAATGGCCAGGTAAACCGGCCGCCACGCCGGTGGATTGATAAAACGGGTCGGACCGCGATGCAGCACCCACGCGAGGTAACCGTGGTACGTCAGATAGCACGCCAGAAAAATCGTGGACGTGGCGAAAGCCGCAATCATGCAGTTACGGTGGGCCTTCTGATTCCGGCGGCGGATGCAGATATAGCCGGCCGTCAGAAAAATGGCGCTCAGGCCGTTGAGGGTGGCATTCACCACCGGCAGATCCAGGATGCTCATGGGTTATGTTCCAGTTGCCGCACGGCAGCGAGAAGCTCCGCCTTGGACTTTTGCCAGTCCACGTCTTCGCCCCCGGTTTCGTACACGCCGCGCAACTGGCCCTGCTGGTCAATAATCACAAATATGGTGCTGTGCACAAACAAATCGTTGGGCGAGGTGCGTTCTTCCGGTTTCTTTTCCACCACCGTCAGTTTGAGCGAATCAATGGCCAGGTTGGCGATATTTGTTTTGTTGCCGGTAAGAAACATCCAGCGCTCCGGATCCGCACCAAACCGGCCGGCATATTTCTTCAGCACGGGCGGCGTGTCAAATCCGGCGTCGGTGGTGAACGAAACCAGCCGGGCGTTACTGGAGGCGGGCAAAGCTGCCTGGAGCTCCTTCATCTGCTCGGTCATGCGCAAGCAGGGGCCGGGACAGCGGGTGAAGATGATGTCCGCCACCCAGACATGTCCCCGCAGGTCGGCCAGGGAAACCGGCTGGCTGTCCTGGTTGGTAAAGGCAAAGTCCGCCACCGGGCCGAGCACGGGCAGGGCGGGGCTGGCCGGCTTTAAGCGGGACACCGCAAGCGCACCGGTGATGGCCAGAATGATGGCGGCCAGACCGCCCCAAACCATCCATTCGACCCTGCGGGAAGGATTATTCAAAACTGGTCGTCGCTCCTGCCTTGGACGCCAGCCATTTCTTGTAGTCCGCTTCGCTTTCCACCACGCAACGGCCCAGCGCCATGCTGGCGTGGCCGTTGCCGCAGAGCTGCGCGCAATACACCTGGAAGCGCCCGGTTTTTATGGGTTTGAAATGGATCGGTATCCGCATCCCCGGAATGGCGTCTTGGGTGATGCGCATGGCTGTAAGCTTGAAGGAATGGATGACATCCTTGGAACTGATGTAGGCGATGACATCCTTGTTCACCGGCACATGGAATTCGTTGAGCACCTGGACGTCGTCTTTGCCGGCGGGATCGTTGGGGTCCACGCCGAACACATTCTCGGAGGTCACCAGATTGATGTCCTGACGGCCAAACTTGCCGTCCACCCCGGGATACCGGATGTTCCAGGCGAACTGCTGGGCCACAATCTGGATGACGGTGGAATCGCTTTCCTTGGGAAACTTCTCCACGGCGCGGTTCCACAGCGGCAACGCCACAAAGATCAGCAGTGCGCCTTCAATGCCGGCCACCGCCACTTCCAGATAACTGGAAGCGTGGTTGCGCACCCCCTGGTAATCGGCTTTGGGGCTCCGGCGGCTGTTGAACTTCCAGAGCGTAAACAAAAAGTAAATCAACCAGCCGACGAACAGCGCAACCATCAGCACGTGGATGTACTCGATCAGGCGATCCGTCCCCTGACCATTTTCCGAAGCCAATACTGGCAAACCGAGAAGTTTCTCCATAATCAAATTTGCTTGGTCATCATTTCGGCCGCCACGGCGGTTTCCATTTCCACCGCGGAACGCCGGATTGTGCGTACAAAAAACGCCACCACTCCCGCGAGCACGCTGAAGATGATGACCCCCAGGAAAATGATGGCCCACGTCATGCCGCTCGCCATGGGCGAGTCGGATTGGCCATAGCAGGCGGCGCAGGCAAACACGGATTCCGGACGCAGCGTCAGCAGCGCCAGCAGGGCGATGATGGGGAGGGTACGACGAGTTTTCACAGGTAGCTCACGTTTTTCAGTTTCCGCAAAAAATAGCGGCCGTAAATCAATACCCCCACACCGGCCAGCAAGGACAGGCAACCGAGGGTCAGGTTCAACTTGTTCTCCGGCGCCGTCGCAAAGGACCATAGCAGCCAGCCAGCGCACCCAAAGGTCAACCCGCTCAACGCGGTGACGAACACCAGATGAAAAGCTTTGAGTGACATAACAATCCTTTCTTTGGTTCAGTGAATGGTGCCCGCCGGCACGCTCCAGTGCGCCCCGATGGACAGGACGAGCAACCCGGCGGCAAAGATGCCGGTGAAGAGCAGCACGATGTGAATCAGTCTCCGCTCGGAGATGATGTGCATCAAGTAGCTCGCCACCAGCCCCGCGTTCACCACGGCAGCGGCCAGCGTAAGCCCAATGGCCAGCGGCCGGCTGGACAGGTTGGCGTAAAACACGCCCACCATTGCCAGGGTCACACACATTACCACGGCAAACACCGTCAGGCAGCGGCGCCCATAACCTTCGAAATTTTCCGGAGAGGAATCGTTCATAATTCTTGTTGGCTCACATCAAATAAAGCACCGGGAACAGGAAAATCCAGACCAGGTCCACGAAATGCCAGAACAGGCCGGAGACTTCGATGCGGTTGGTGAACTGCTCGGGGTTGGTGTACCACATCTTGCTGCCCGGACCCCAGAGGTAGCCGATCACCAGGATGCCGCCAATGATGTGCAGCGCGTGCAGTCCGGTGAGCGTGAAATAAATAGCCAGAAACGTGTTGTGCCATGGACCGTAATTTTCCATGTGCTTGATGTCGGCGCGGGGAATGGTCAGTTCCGCTTCCTTCTCATCCGGATGCCGTTCCATCAGCTCGGCGTGGTTCTTGAAATAGCTGCCGTGCAGCACGATGTGGTCGGCCTTGGGATCATTCTCAATCATGTGCCCATCGGCCACGCGACCATCGGCCAACTGCACTTCGTAGTGGTGAAATTTGTCGCGGTATTCGTAGGACTTGATGCCCAGGAAGACAATGGCCAGCAGCAGGGTGAGGCCATGAAACAACTTGAACCGCGCCAGATTGCGGGTCTTGCAGGCCACCCACGCCATCAGCGTGGTAATGGCGGAGAGCGAGAGCAGGCAGGTATTGATGGTGCCCAGTGGCACATTCAGCCAGCCGTGCGGCCAGGTGCCCGGAGGCGCGCCGACGCGCAACAGAATGTAGGAGGAGAACAGTCCGCCAAACAACATTACTTCCGACGCCAGAAACAGCCACATGCCGATCTTGGCGTTGTAGGTGCCCGTATCGGGCCGGGCTTCTATCGTATAGGGAATATCCATGTAAATTCAGTTCGGTTAACGCTCGCTCTGCGGGTAGAAATCGGTGGCATGGCCGGGCACACTGTATTCGTAGGGCCCGCGGTAAACCGTCGGCGGCGTGATGAAATTGCCGTGCGGCGGGGGCGTGGGCGTCTGCCAGTCCAGGGTGGTGGCGCCCCACGGGTTGTCGCTGGTCACCTTCTGGCCGTGCTTGATGCTCCAGAACAAATTGATGATGAAAGGAATTTGGGAGAGGCCCAGGCAAACCGCACCGAGCAGGATGTAGTTGTTCAGCCCGATGATGAACGGACTCAGGGTGCCTTGCACGCCTTCTGATGCCGGATTCAACTGGGAGTAGTTATAACCGCCGTCCGACATGCGGCGCAGCATGCCCGCCAGACCCTGGATGAACATGGGCATGAACACCACGTTCATGAAGATGAACGAGCAGGTGAAATGCACCTTGCCCCAGAATTCATTCATCATGCGCCCCGTGAGTTTGGGGAAATAGAAATAGATGCCGGCAAACAGAGCGAAAATCGTGCCCGGTGCCACTACGTAGTGGAAGTGGCCGATGACGTAATACGTGTCGTGCAGGTGCAGGTCGCTGGCGCTGAAACCCAGCGGCAGTCCCGTAAGACCGCCGATGCCGAACATGGGCAGGAACGCCGTGGCGAACAGCATGGGCGTATTGAACCGGATCGAACCGCCCCACAGCGAGAGGAGCAGGCAGGTCAGAATGATCACCGACGGAATTGAAATCAGCATCGTAGTGGTCTGGAAAAAAGTGGCAATACGAATGCCCATGCCGGTGAGGTACATGTGGTGCGCCCAGACGATGAAGGAGATGAAGCCCAGCGTGAGCGCCGCGTACACCAGCGATTTGTAACCCCAGAGCGGCTTGCGGGTGTTGTTGGCGATGATTTCGGAGATTACGCCCATCGCGGGCAGAATCAGCACGTACACTTCCGGATGCGCCAGGAACCAGAACAGATGCTGCCAGAGCAGCGGGCTGCCGCCGCCGCTGATGTTGGCCAGGTGGCCACCCACCGCGAGCCCGGTGGGCAGGAACAGGCTCGAACCGGTGAGCTTGTCCATCAACTGCATCACGCCGGCGGCTTCCAGCGGCGGAAATGCCAACAGCAACAGAAACGACGCAACAAACTGTGCCCACACAAAGAACGGCAGCCGCATCCAGGTCAGGCCCGGGGCGCGCAATTGAATGATGGTGGCGAGGATGTTCACCGAGCCCAGCAAGGACGACGTGATGAGAAATACCATGCCGATGAGCCAGAAGGTCTGGCCGTTGGTGGGAATCACCTGCGCCAGCGGCGGGTAGGAGGTCCAGCCCGCCTGGGCCGCGCCGCCGGGAATCACGAAGCTGGCCAGCATGATGATGCCGCCGAAGAAATAGAACTGGTAGCTGGCCATGTTGAGGCGCGGGAACGTCATATCGCACGCGCCGATTTGCAGCGGCACCAGGTAATTACCGAACGCACCCACCGCCAGCGGCACAATGGCCAGGAATACCATGATCGTGCCGTGCATCGCCCCGAAGGAATTGTAGAGGTCCGGCGACATGATGCCCTTGGCCGCGACATCGCCCAGAATGCTTTGCAGCAATGGCCCCACCAGCGGGATGGGCGTGCCCGGATGCGCAATCTGCCAGCGCATCATCAGCATCAGCGAAAAGCCGAAAAGCAGAAAGCACAGGGCCGTGAGACCGTATTGGATGCCCACGACCTTGTGGTCGGTGGAAAAAATGTAAGTGCGCCAGAAGCCCGCATCCGTATGGCCGTGATGATGCGTCTCCGCGTGCGCGATGGAATGGGGTTCAGCGTGGGTAATCGCCTGCATGATATTGCTTTTTACTTAGCTTTTATTGTCCTGACACACCAAAAATTGTCCTCGTACGTCTAAAACTAAAATTTAACCGGGTTGCTCCCTGTTTCGTCAACGCCAAATTGGGGCATTTCACCGGACCTTGTCCAGCACCATCAAAGTCAACAACAGCGGCAGATACACAATCGAGGCGTAAAACAGCCGCCGCGCACTGGGCACCGTCAACCGCCGCGAAAACTGCACCGCACAGCCCAGGTAGATCAGCCCCAAGACCACCGCGCCGCCCAAATACACCGGGCCCGTCAACCGCAACAAGAAAGGAAACAGGGCGATGGGCAACAAGCCCAGCGCGTGGCTCACCGCCTGCCGCCCGGTACGATGACCTTCCGGATCCACCACCGGCAGCATCACATAACCCGCCTTGGCATATTCCGCGCGGTAAATCCAGGCGATGGCCAGGAAATGCGGCAACTGCCAGAAACACAAAATGGCGAACAACACCCAGCCTTCCGGGGTGATTTCATTGCGGGCTGCCGTCCAACCCATGAGCGGGGGCAACGCACCGGGAATCGCGCCGATGGCCGTGTTCAGCCAAGTCCGGCGTTTCAGCGGAGTGTACACCAGCACGTAGAGCACAAAGGTCATGGCGCCGAGGAACCCGGTGAGCACATTGACCGCGAGCGCCAGGTAAATCAGCCCCGCTCCCGCGCAGACGCCGCCATAAATTAGAACCGCATTGGGAGTCAACCGGCCAGTGGGCAAGGGGCGCCCGGCGGTCCGATGCATCTTGGCGTCGTGTTCGCGCTCCAGCAGCTGGTTCAGCGCCGCCGCGCCGCCAGCCACCAAGGCTGTGCCGAGCAGGGTGTGCAGCATCAGCAGATAATCCATCGGCCCGCGGAAGCCGAGATAGAAGCCCACCAAGGTCGTGAGCAACACCAGCAGGGTCAGCCGCGGCTTGAGCAATTCTCCATAAGCCGTCCAACTGCGCTTTTCAGCGAGTTCAGCGGAACTGCTCAGGGTGTGGATGGCGGCTTCCATGCTTATTTTTATCCCATTTGGGTCGCGCCATGTGGCAGGGAGGAGGTCCGCTTGGCGGAGACGGTCTGCGCCGCGGTTAGTGGGCTCAGACACCGATAACCCACTATGGTCAGCATCGCGCCGGTGACCAGTGAAAGCGCGCCCACCACCACATGTGCCGTGGCCACATCTGCCGCCTTGTTGGACCAGATGGTCCAGGCGCCCAGCGCCACTTGCGTCAAAATTAAGCCCAGCCACACGGTGGAAACCCGGGCCAACGGATGCTTGCCGCCCAGCTTCCGCCGGCTCTGCCACGCGCAAAGCGTCACCGCTCCCAGAATGATCACGGCCATGATGCGGTGCGCCATTTGAAGAATGATTTGCGTGGCGGTGATGGCGTTGGGCGCAGTGATTTCAATGCGCTCCTGGTTGTACCGCGCCACCGAGGCCGCGTCGGTGGCGGGCCAAAGTTTGCCGTAGGCCAATGGGAAATCAGGAATGGCCAGCCCAGCATGTTGATGGCGCATCGTGGCACCCAGCACCAGTTGCGCGAAGATGATGATGGTAGTGCCCAGCAGCAACGGCCGCAACGCGGCTTGGGCCGATGTCACCGTTTGCCCCGGCAACTGCCGCCACCAGCGGCTGGTAAACAGTGCCAGCGCGCACACCAACACCAGAAAAGCCTGCGCCAGCGCCGCATGGAAGATGCCGATCTGGTCCTTGAAGAGCACCACCCGCAATCCGCCCAGAACCCCCTGCAAGACCACGGCGAAAAAGGCAATGACTCCCAGCCAGCGCATCCAGCGGCGCGGCTCCTTCAGCCAGAGCCAGACCATCATGATTGTAGTCAGGAAACCAATCAAAGAAGCCGCCAGCCGGTGGGTATGCTCAAAGAAAGCGCCGCCCTTCCAATATTTGAAGGGCAGCGCAAACATGTTATAGCCGTAACTCGTTGGCCAGTCCGGCACGGACATCCCCGCACCCTTGCTGGTCACCAGCCCGCCCACGCCAATCAAGACCGCCGTGGCCAGCGCCGTAACCACGGCAAACCGGTGCAGCCAGACTTGATGCTTGGATTCGGCCATCGGCGATTTACAGAAAAAGGCTAAACAGTCTTAAATCCGTTGCGTAACTACTTGACTTCCAACGTAAAGTCCGCCGTCACGTTGGCATCTTTCACTTCCACTTCCTGATCCACTCCCGTGGGGGCGGCCTTGCGGTGCAGCGCGGTGACAGTGTACTTGCCCGGCGGCACATTTTTGATGGTGAATTTGCCATCTTTATCGGTAACGGCGTAATAAGGGCTGTCCACCACGGTCACCCAGGCAAACATCCACGCATGGACGTCACACTTGAATTTCACGAAGTTTTCCGGTTTGGCGAAGCTAAAGCTCAGGTCCGGTCCCCCGGCCATCTGCGCTTTGTTTTCCTCGTCATTTCCCGTCACCGTAGGAATCACATGCACATTATGTAGCGTGGGATCTTCATTTTTAACGGTAATGGTCTGACCGGTTTGTACCGCGGCAATGCCCGGTTCGTACTGGCAACCATGCTGGGTGATCACCAGCGGCGCGGCGCTCGCGCCCGTGGACTTGCCGGTCACGCCCTTGAGCATCACCACCACGTCGGCGAGTTCGCCCTTGGACCCGACCACATAAAAATGCGTGGTCGGTGTGGTGGTGTACATCTTGCCGCACGTGGGATCATCCTTCAGCGGCGTGATCTCTTTTTCGGGCGGTGGCGTGCCCTTGAGGGTGACGGTTCCGGTGATGTCCGCCGCGTTGGCAACCTGCCAGACGGCAACGACTCCGAGCGCTGCGAGAGTAATAATGCGTTTCATAAATTGTATTCCCGTTTAATCGAAAACGGGCGCATTTTATCATCCTCCTCTTTTCACCGCAAGGGTTTATGTAACAATCGAAATAAGTGTATTTTATCGCTCTGCCGCAAAATTAACCGGGATTGTTCCCGCCCCGGTAACATAAGTCCACCCGGCGCCAACAACCATTGCCGTGTCATATTTTCTACGGCAAACCGGCCATCACGCCGCCCATGGCCAGCGCCGTCTGGGCCGCTTCCGTACCCCGGCTGTGTTTGGGATCACAGCACCGCACCCGGGCCTGCTCCGCATTTTCCAGCAGCAACACCTCGTGGATGACCGGCACTTCCGTTTCCAACTGAATCTCCATGAGCGCGCGGCTCACGGCGTCGCCGATATGGGCCGCATGCACCGTTTGCCCGCGCAAAATCACCCCCAGGCAGAGAATGGCGGAAAATTGTCTGGTCCGCGCCAGTTTGGCCGCCACCACCGGGATTTCATAAGCCCCCGGCACCCGCACCACCCGCACCTGCGCGCCCGCCGCGAGCAATTCTTTGCGGGCGGCGCGCAACATCGCGTTCACAAACTGCGAATTATATTTGGAAGCCACGATGGCATAACTGCCACCGCGCTGCCGGGAGGCTTGGGCTTTGACTCGTTTTAACACGCCTCATTTAAGTATCCCAAGTCCCGCCCTAGACCAAGCCCGAAGTGACCCCGCGCCCGCAGTACCGTATTCTTAATCGTAATCCTAATTGTACTCTTAATCTCCCCACCGCCGCCGCCAAACTCCGCGTTCCAAATCCGGGCCAGCGGGAACCTGACCTCACGCCAAGGATGCAACGGATGCAAAACACCCTGCCGTGTTAAATAATTATTAAAATTTATTTAGGTGGCGCTGCCGCGGCGCTCTGACTTTCCCATGCCCGCGCCAGCATCATCTTAATCGTAATCATAATCATACTCGAAACTCCGCCACTACCCAACGCTGTAGTGTTTAGGTGACATTATGGAAACAATTAAAAACTATGTTGACAATCTGCACGTGAAGTTGGATAAACATTTTCAAGCTTCACAAGTTATATCCATCACTCCTTGGGGAGATGGAGTTTTACTGGGGAGTGACTCGGATCGTGCAACCTAACCTATACCTCCGGTTGTTTGCAGTGATTTTGGCGCAGAGCCACCCGTCAAGAAGTGTAGTCTTTCAGTCCCGGGAACCTTCATCACTCGTAGTAGCCTTTCCCCGTGCTTAAGAATTAACCCTTAGTTTAACCTGCCATGAAACCTTATTTATTCATCCGTACCTTCATTCAGATGATGGGAATTATTGTCATTGCCAGTCTGGCCGCCGAGAGCCACGCGCAAAGTGACATCAAAGGAGGGCCGACCGCCGACCCTGCGGAGCAACGCCAATTGGATGCCTTGTTTGCCACCACCCGCGCGGCGGACTCCGCTGTTCAGGCTGGGCCAGACGCGGGCTACCAACATCGGTTAATCGCATTGGAACTGGGCAATGAACTGGAGACCTTCATTGCCGCTCACTCTAATTCCACACTGAACGCTTCGGTCCACTTCTGGTTGGCGGATCAGGCGGAGCGTCATGCAGATTATAGTGATGCCCTGGACCATTATAAAAATGCCTGGCTGGCCTCGAAGGGATTGGATGATAACGTCGCCCGGGAAGCCGGCTGGCGAGCGGCCGCCAAACTGGCCCGGTTGCTCGCTTTGACTGGTCGGATGGACGAACTGGACGCCTTGGACAAGGATGTCCAATCTTACACCGGAGGACAAATGGGGCAGCCCGATTGGCGTTGGGCCATGGAAATGCGCATCTGGGCCCGTAAGCATCCCGAAGAATCCTACAAGTGCGG
>DATJIU010000331.1:0-2033 GCA_035492855.1 Dongiaceae bacterium
ACCCGCACGCGCGATTCAAACTTTAACCCGCCGGTTTCAACCTGTCCGGTCAATGACAAACAGTCTGGTGCCGTGGCTGACGTTTGTGAATTCGTATGCGGGCTATCCATCTTTAAGGTGAAACTGATCTGCCCGGGTTTGTCCGCCGTGATGTGCAGGACGATGGTCTGGTCCGGATAGCTGGCAAATATTTCGCGCTTATATTTAACACCGTCCAATTGAAAGGTGGTGGTGGCGATGGCGGTATACAAATCCAGTTCGCGGCGGTAATCGGTCACTTCGCCTTGTCCGGGAAAATGCAGGTGCAAATCTCCGAAGGGCTGGTAGGCCTTCTGGCGGACGGGGTCGCTCAGAAAATTGCTGCGGGCCAGCGCGGATGCTTCCTTGGTCTGTCCGGCGGCGAGCAGGCGACGGATTTCGGCCAGGGAATCCCCGGCACCGACGCGGACGTAGTCATGGGGGCTGCCTTTCCACAGGGTATCCTCGTTGAACTGGATGCGCTCATCGAAGACGCCGCCGAAGACCATCGCGCCGAGGCGGCCGTTGCCGATGGGCAGGGCGTCCGTCCATTTCTCCGCGGGCTGCTGGTACCAGAGCTTGGGGGATACCGATTCCGCAGCGAGCAGTTGGACTGCGCCTAGAAACAAAACCGCCAGGGCGGTTAAGCAGTTACGTGGCATGATGGGGGAATAATCGCCGCCCGGCCGCTTTACGTCCAAGCTATTCGCGCCCAACAAATGCCAATTGATTTGAGAAAAATGATACCTGCCGGGCCTAGTCCGCCCCGCCAATTTTCCAGGCGGTGTAGAGCGCGATGCCGAGGCCGAGGCCGCCGGTGATATAGGTGGTATTCGTATTCAGCGTCAGATGGGTCATGGCAATCATGCCGAACTTGCCCAGCACACAACCGATGACGCAATTCACCAGGGCAATAGTGGAGAAAACCGGGCTGGGCGTATCCTGGCACCCGACCTTGACCGCGTAACCGCAAAGCGCGCCGACCATCGGACCGAACAGGAACGGCACATCGAAGCCGAACAACCAGGAAAGGCCGGTCCAGATCAACGCGCCCAGCAGCGCCGCGCCAAAGCCGAAGCCCAGGCTGCGCAGCAGGAGAGTCCGGTCATCGTACGCCACGAGCTGTTTCTCCTTGGAGACGATCCTCTTCATCTTTACCGGCACACAGGTCGTGCCGCATTTGCGGCAGGCGTGGACGCTGCCTTCGCTGGCCGGCTTGTTGATGACGCAGAGCGGGCAAAAGAGATCGTTGCACTTCCGGCACAACCATTGGCCGCTGATTTTGGGATGAAATTTGCACCCTATTTTCCCCGGGGGTGGCTCCACCGCTTCCACTTCGCCGGCCACGGCGGCGACCGCGCCTGCTACCGGCACAGGAGGCGGCAAATCGGGCTCGGCATGTCGCAGACCGGAAAGCTTCAGGCCACCACCGAGCTTTACGCCACCGCCAGCGTTGGCGCTGCCGGGGGCGGGGGGAGGAACACTGGCGGGGGCGCCATCATCGATGCGGGTCGCTATGGTGGCGAGATTGAAGGGCACGGGCGGCGGTGCGGCCGCCCCGGCTTCGGCTTTCAAAACGATGTGCACCCCGCCCAGACGCAGCGCCTGACCCGGTTGCAAGGTTGCTTCGGTGACGGGCGCCTGGTTGATGAAGGTGCCGTTGGTGGAACCCAGGTCCTTGATGCGGATCGCGCTGCCTTCCAAGGTGATCTGGGCGTGATTGGTGGAGACCGAGGCGTCAACAATCTGACAATCATTGGCCTCCCCGCGCCCAAAGAAATTTGCCCCAGGTTTTAGTTCAAACTCACGCGCCTGCGGAGTCCCGTGTTGAATGATCAGCTTGGCCATATCTGAAAATGGTGACGAACTGACCCAACCAATAATTAACTAACGCAAGAATGTCGAGCGCTATGTCAAACGGACTGCGACAACCGCCAGGCTGGCATCAAAGGTACTTCGCCAGGATGGGCTTCAATTCGGCGACGGTTTTCTTCGGCCACAATTTTTTATCCGTG
>DATJIU010000332.1:0-7493 GCA_035492855.1 Dongiaceae bacterium
GGGCGCGAACTGCAGCGACTTTTCGTTGAAGTTAGATGTCGAGCCAAAAAATGGTGCGGTGGCAACGGTGGATGTGGCGACGACCGGCACGGCCCCCTTGCTGGATGATGCGGTAAGCAAGAATGTGATTACAGTGACGGACACCAACCGGATTGCCGCCGTGAACGTGGGTGTGCTGATCAATCATCCGCGGGAATCGGACCTGACGCTGACGTTGGTGAGCCCACAGGGGACGCGGGTATTGCTGGCGGAAAACCGTGGCGGCACGGATGGGAATGGGTATGGCAAACAAACCGCCGTTACAAATGTAACAATTGTTAGCACCAATGGATTTGAAATGACTGCGGCGGGCAGTTACCAGGCGGGAACAACATTGGATGGCTGGACCGTACAGTCCAACCAAGTCAGCGTCATAAATGATCCGTCGCTGGCACGGTCCGGCAACCATCTGCTGGCTTTGGCTGGAGGCAGTATTGCCATGACGTTGCCCACTGTGGCCGGGCATCAATATGTTTTACGTTATGCGTATCGGGGGCCGGATATTGTGGGTCTATGGCGTGGGGAAGGGAATGCAGTTGACGGTATCGCGGGCAACAATGGCGCGGTGCAAAATATTTCCTACGCGGCGGGAAAAGTGGGCCAGGCCTTTGTGTCTTCATATTCTTTCAATCCGCCGCACAGTCGGATTTCCGTCCCTGATCAGCCGGCCTATGCGCTGACGCATTCACTCTCGATTGATGGGTGGATCAACTCAGCAGGGCCAACCGGAACCTCAGGGGAAATTTTGTGGCGGGGAGATTGTCGTGCTGGATTTGACCCCTACGCATTTGGACTTAATGGCGACAACACTTTGTCTTTCCAGGTAACAGACGCGTCAGGCACTCCTGCCGCGGTTAATACCTTGGTTCCCCTGCCTCCCAACCAATGGTGGCATGTGGCAGCCACTTTGGATGATAGCACTGGAAATATGAGCATCTATGTCAATGGGGTGTTGGCGGCGCAGACCAACACCGCCTTGCGACCCTTCGGCAGTTTGCTTCCAGATCAGGAGCCCAGCCTGGGTATTGGGAATACGGGAACGACTTGTTGGGATTACATCCCGTTCAATGGTGATCTGGACGAAATCTCGCTCTATGGTCGGGCGCTCTCAAGCAGCGAGATAAAGGCGATTTTTGACGCGGGGAGTGCCGGGAAATTTGACTCTGCAAATCCCTTGCCGCAATCTCTGGCTGAGGCGCAGGTTGTTTTGAGCGGCCTGGTCCCAAAGGTCATTCAAGGCGATAACACTACTTGGCAGACCGATACGATCGCCTTTACCGCTAGCGAGGCCGCAACTGTGTTTCAGATAAATGGAATGGAACCGGGGATGTTGCTGGATGACATTTCACTGACCGAAACCAACGTGGTGCGCAGCGGTTATTTTGTCTTCACGGAGAACACCAATCTGACCACGACACCGATCAAATATTTTGTGCCGCCTTTCCGGTCCAGTCCCGACAACTTGGTGTTCTCCAATGGATTTGAAGGTGTGGTGTCATCCAATTATGTCGCTGGCACGTTTGTGGGTAGCTCCGGCTGGGCGGTCACTTCCAATTTTGTTGAGATAACCTCCAGCACGGCGGATTCGGGCACCAATGCCCTGGCATTGGGTTTGGGCACCATCTCCCGGACGTTACCTACGGTGGCGGGACACACGTACCGGCTGACCTATGCGTATCGCAATGCCAACTTAAACCCCATCGCCTGGTGGCCCGGAAATGGCAATGCCAACGACATCATTGGCACCAACAATGGAACGTTGCTGAATGGAACCAGTTTTGCCGCAGGCGAGCATGGTCAGGCATTTTCCTTTGATGGGGTCAACAGCAATGCGGTAACTTTCGGGAATACGGTGGGAAATTTCGGGACAAATAATTTCACGGTGGAATTTTGGATTAGCACGACTGCAGGTGGCGAAGAAGCTATTTTTGAAAAAAGACCTATCTGCAGTTTTTGCAGTATGTTTAGCATTCGTATGGGTGGGCCTGGAGTGGGTTCAGGCAGACTGGGTTTTGAAATGTATTCGGACACAGCCGGAAATAATGCCGGCAGTTTGGTCGAGCCTACATTGATCAATGATGGGATGTACCACCACGCGGCTTTCGTGCGTCAGGGTACGAATCTTAATTTCTACATTGATGGGTCGCAGGATGCCTCCGGGACGACCTTTGGTATCACCAGTATCAGCAACAATGCTGATTTCAAGATTGGTAACAGCGTTTGTTATCCTGGAGATGGCACTGTGCCGTTTGCTGGTAAACTGGATGAATTGACGTTTTTCGACCAGGCCTTGTCTCCCGTGCAAATTCAGGCCATTTATCTGGCGGGGGCGGCTGGGAAATGCGGCACGCCCATTCCTCCGGATATTTGCGGCGTGGATAACGCCCAGGTTATTCTGTCCGGTATCTCTACCAATACTATCAGTGGCGGGAATGGCTGGTCGGTAGCCAGTCAAACGTTCACGGCCACCGGCGGTACGGTATTGCAATTCCAAGGGGTGAACGCCGGGTTACTGCTTGACTCAGTATCTTTGGCCGAAGTCAATAGTGATGGCGTTGCCCTGCCGGAAGAATCCCTGTCCAAATTGAAGGGCGAGGTGGCGTACGGCGATTGGACGTTGGAAATTTGGGACAACCGCGCCGGGGCGCCGGCGCCGGCGGATGCCTTGGAAGGTTGGGAACTGCAATTTGTA
The DNA here is from genome assembly GCA_035492855.1 of Dongiaceae bacterium. Taxonomy (GTDB): domain Bacteria; phylum Verrucomicrobiota; class Verrucomicrobiia; order Limisphaerales; family JAFMIX01; genus JAFMIX01. The sequence goes on from DATJIU010000332.1 coordinate 2,732, forward strand.
TATGACAATACCGTGCCGTTGACCCCCGGTTTGGAGAACGGCCAAGTGCGATTCTTCCAGGTCAACGTGCCCAATTGGGCGCAAGTGGCCACCAATATGCTGATTTCTGCCAGCGGCCCGGTGGACGTATGGTTTACCACCAACAATCCGCCCTCGCTGACCAATGCCGGTGACCTGTTGCTGCAAGCGGGAGCCGCTGCCGGGTACATTACCAATATCACCGTGACCGGAACTCCACAATTGCCGGCCCCGGGAATATACTGGCTCGGCGCTACCAACCCCAACCCCACCGCCGTCACCGGGGTGAGATTCCAAGTGGACTTCAATGTGACCGTACTGACCAATAATGCAGCCCTGGCCAAAGACGCAATCCTGACCAATCAGACCCAGGATGTGACGGATCCCACGCGTTACTTTGCCTTTGATGTCTCGTCCAATGCCACCGCCGTGCTGTTCCGGCTGTTTGACATGACCGGCAATGTGGATTTGGTGGCCCGCCGCGGCGCGCCGTTGCCGACCGCCACCAGTTACGACTACGCCAGCGTCAATTTTGGCACCAACGAAGACAGCATCATGGTGCTCAGCAACTCGGTGCCGGTGCCGTTGGCGCCCGGAACATGGTATCTGGGAGTGATCAATGCGGATTCCGTGCCGGTGAATTATTCCATCGAAGCGGTGGAATACACCAACATCATCATCAACCTGACCAACACCGTGCCGTACCAGAACACCAACTCCGGGGTGGGCGCGTTGGTGGACTACTATCACTATGCCGTTACCAACGATCCCGCCGGCCGGGTGCAGTTCGAGATCAACAATCCCGATGGCGATGTCGCCCTCGTGGCGCGCAAAGGCCTGCCATTGCCGGACCTGAGTTTCTACGATTATCTCAGTGACAACCCGGGTACGAATGATGAATTGATTGTAATTCTGACCAATTCCACCCCCGTGGCCCTGTCGCCCGGCGATTGGTTCCTGGGCGTGGTTAACAACACCGGACTGCCGGTGTCCTACACCGTCAAGGCCACGGAATGGCCGCTCTCCGATGTGGTGACCAATGGCCCGACTCTGGTAGATGGCTCCTTTGACGGCACCAACGGATTCTGTCTCACCTGGAAGTCGCTGGTCGGCGCCCATTATTACGTTCAGGGCAATGCCAAGCTGAGCCTGACCAACTGGGCCACCATGTCGCCGACCATCACCGCCACCAGCAACTACACCACCTGGTGCATCTCGCCGCTGCCCGCTCCGGATTATTTCTTCTTCCGGGTGGTGGATGGCTTGGCCATCAACTCCACCAATGCGGGGCTGATCATCAGCAGCATTGTGGTCAACACCAACGGCGTGCTATTGGGGTGGAACGGGCCGGCCAATGCCCAATACCACGTGCAATGGACGCCGAGCATCAAGCCGCCGCCGGTCTGGAATACCTTCTCCAACATCGTGACCTCGCCGACCAACGCCTTCCAGTTCCTGGATGATGGTTCGCAGAGCGGCGGGGTAGGCGGCCAAACGCGTTTCTATCGGCTTAAAGTCCCCTGATCGGGAAACAGTTTCATAGCCCGGTTTTTCCCGGTGCCGCCGTGGCGCGGCAGGTCGGGACCGGGCCGGTCAATGGGCCGCCAGCCAGTTGACGCCGGTGCCAATTTCCACATCAATCGGCACCGCCAAAGGGATGGCGGTTTTCATTTTTTCGGCCACCAGCGGCCGAACTTCCGCTTCCTCGGCCCGGCAGAGATCAAACACCAGTTCGTCGTGGACCTGCAACAGCATCCGCGTCTTTAGCTTTCGTTGGATCAGTTCACGATGGATGGCAATCATCGCCAGCTTGATCATGTCGGCCGCCGTGCCCTGGATGGGGGCGTTGATGGCGTTGCGTTCGGCGGCGGAACGGATGTTGTTGTTCGCGGAACGGATGTCGCGCAGATACCGCCGCCGTCCGGTGACCGTTTCCACATAGCCGTGTTCCCGGGCAAAGGCGATGGTGGCGTCGAGATAATTGCGGATGCCCGGAAACTGGGCGAAATATTGCGCAATGATCTCCGCCGCGGCGCCGCGGGGAATGCCCAGACGCTGGGCCAGGCCAAACGCAGAGATGCCGTAAATGATGCCAAAATTGACCATCTTGGCCTGCCGCCGTTGTTCCGCATTGACGGCTTCCAACGTTACGCCAAACACCCGCGCGGCCGTGGCAGCATGAATGTCGCGCCCGGATTGGAAAGCCTCCAGCATGGCCGGTTCCTGGCTCAGGGCCGCAATGATGCGCAATTCAATCTGGGAGTAGTCCGCCGAAAGCAGGGTGAAGTCCGCGTTGCGCGGCACAAAGGCCTTGCGGATTTCCTGGCCGCGTTCCGTGCGGATGGGGATGTTTTGCAGGTTTGGATTTTGCGAATTCAACCGCCCCGTGCTGGTGGCCACTTGCTGGTAAGTGGTGTGTACGCGTCCGGTGGCGGGCCAGATGGCTTGCGGGAGCGCATCCGCATAGGTGGATTTCAGTTTGGTGGCCGCCCGAAAATCCAGCAGCCGCTGCACGATGGGATGCGTGCCGGCCAGTTCGGTGAGCGTTTGTTCGTCGGTGGTGTACTGGCCGGTGCGGGTCTTTTTGGGCTTCTCCGCGATCTTCAGCACGTCAAACAGAATCTGACCGAGCTGGCGCGGTGAATTGAGATTGAACCGGGTGCCGGCCAGTTCATACACGGCGGCCTCGTGCTCCGCCATCTCCCGGGCGAGCAACCCGGCAAATTCAGCGAGTGCGGCGGCATCCACCCGGATGCCTTCAAATTCCATGTCCACCAGGACGGGCAACAATGGCGCTTCGACCTCGTAGAAAACCCGTTCCTGGCCGCGGGCCTGAAGCAACGGCTGGAGCACCGCCTGCAACTGCCAGGTAATGTCCGCATCCTCGGCGGCATATTCGGCGATTTGCGGCAGCGGCACTTCCGCCATGCTGATTTGCTCCGCCTTCTTTTCCCCGATGAGTTTGGTGATCGGCACGGGCGTGTAACCCAGGTAAACCTCGCTCAAATAATCCATCCCATGGCGCTGCTCCGGCTCCACCAGGCTGTGCGCAATCATCGTGTCGAACAGCTTCCCCCGTACCTCCACGCCCTGCCATTTTAACACGCTCAGGTCAAACTTGAGGTTGTGCCCCACCTTTTCAATCTGTTCATTTTCCAGTACGGGACGAAACTCCGCCAATAGCTCGCGGGCGGCCTGATCCTCCTGGGGCACCGGAACGTAATAGCCGGTATGCGCGGCGAATGAAAACGAAAGCCCCACCAGCCGCGCCTGCTTGGGATCCAGCCCGGTGGTTTCGGTGTCAAAGCAAAACACCGGTTGCTGCGCCAGCAAGGCCACGAGCCGCTGCCGTTCGGTTGGCGTGGCGGCGATTTGGTAATTATGCGGCGTGTCCGCAATGGTTTTGAGCTGGGCCGCCACCGCCGGGGCTGCCTCTGGGACGGGCGGCGTGGACGGGGCGGCATCGCCAAAGAGACTGAATTCCTCCTGCGCCTTGGGCGCGGCCGGTTTGGCTTTGGAGCTGGCGCGGGAGGTTGCGGCGGCGGTTGTGGTGACAGGAGCGAGGGTGCTGCCGCGACCGGCTTTGAAGTCGTCGCCGAAAACCCGCCGGCCGATGGAATTGAACTCAAACTCCACAAAAAACGCTTGCAGCTTTTCGGCGTCGTACGGGCGGCATTGCAGGTCATCCAGCGCCACATTCACTGGCACGTCGCAGTTGATGGTGGCCAGACGTTTGGAAAGCTCGGCCGCGGCCCGGTGTTGGATGAGGTTTTCCCGGAGCTTGCCCTTGAGTTCATCGGTGCGCGCCAGCAGGTTTTCCACCGTGCCAAACTCGGCAATCAGCTTCATGGCCGTCTTCTCGCCAATGCCTGGCACGCCGGGAATGTTATCGGAGGCATCGCCCATGAGCGCCAGGATGTCCACCACCTGCGCGGGTGCGGTGATGTTCCAGCGGGCCAGGACTTCTGGTACGCCGAGGATTTCGACCTCGCCACCGGCGCGGCCGGGTTTGAAAAGGAAACAATTTTCCGTGACCAACTGGCCGAAATCTTTGTCGGCTGTGACCATGTAGCTCTGGAAGTTCTCGCGTTCTGCCCGCTTGACCAGCGTGCCGATGACGTCATCTGCCTCGTAACCATCAAACTCCAGTTGGGCGATGTTAAACGCCTCGATGAGCCGTTTCACGTGGGGCAGGGCGGCGCTCAGCTCTTCCGGCATGGCCTCGCGATGCGCCTTGTAGTCGGCGAACTCCTCATGCCGGGCGGTGGGCGCGGCGGTGTCGAAGGCCACGGCCAGATGCGTGGGCTGCTGTTTGCCGATGATGTCCAGCAAGGTGTTGGCAAAGCCGAAAATGGCGGAGGTGTTGAATCCCGTGGACGTGAGAATGGGCGCGCGGATGAACGCAAAGTGCGCCCGATAAACCAGCGCCATGCCGTCCAGTAGAAACAGTTTTTTTGTTGCAGGTGGCAATGCCATGCCTTGACTAAACCAGATATTTGCGCGAAATAAAACCGAATTGACCGCCAGAACTCGAAAAACCGGAACTTCCCGCCGTTGGCTGTGGCTCGCCGTGACAGCCGGTGCATTTCTGGCGGCAGGCATTCTGGCCTGGCCGCATTTCTGGCTGAACTTGCCGGCGGGTGCCGGCCCGGCGGGGCTCCCGGTGACCCCCGTGGCTTTTGCGCATCCGTGGACGACGCAGCCGGTGCTGTTGGTGGGCCTGGGAGATAGTGTAACTGCCGGG
>DATJIU010000333.1:0-22085 GCA_035492855.1 Dongiaceae bacterium
CCGATGACGTGGGAGTCGCGACCTATCGGCTCTATGTCAACGGCGTGCTGCTGACCAATGTGCCGGCCAGTGTGTTGTCTTACGCGTTCAATTTCGATGGGCACACGGCGGTAGATCTCCGCATCCAGGCGGTGGATGCCACGGGTAACGCCTCGCCCGTCCAGCCGCTGGCATTTCTACCGGGCGACACCATCGCCGCCGTGAGTGACGACAGCGCCCGGCTGTTCTTCTTTGAGTATTACCAGACCAATGCCTTCCAGACGAATTCCGGCTTTGGGCCGCGGGTACAGTTACCCTCGTTGAATTATGGCGCGCGCGGCCTTGGCATTGGAGATTTCGACCGGGATGGCGTTTTGGACATCATTGCCGGCGGCGTCTCAGGGGATACGCTGACGCCCTACTTCATCCGCGGCAAGGCGGACGGCACATTTTATCCCGCCGTGCCGTTGCCGACGCTGAGCGGCGCCAACGGCTACATGATGGACGGCACCGTGGGCGATTTCGATGGTGATGGTAATCTGGACTTCGTTTGCGGCGGCAACAACCGGTACGAGTTTTATTATTGGGGTAATGGCGATGGCTCGTTTACCCCCATGGTTCGCGATCTGGCAGACGGGAATTACTATTACGGCCGGGGTACGGCGGCGGGGGACTTTAATGAGGATGGTCGCGAAGACTTTGCCCGCGCTGCCTACAGTGGTGGGCTGATCCGGATCTTTACGTCCAACGGGGACCGGACCTTTGTGGAAACCAACGCGTTTCTGCGCGCCGGCGATGACCCGTACGGGCTGGCGGCGGGTGATTTTGACGAGGACGGCCATCTGGATCTGATCGAGATTGGCGGCGGCAATGGAGATGTAACTTTCTTCCAGGGATTGGGCGATGGCACCTTCACCAATCTCGGCATCGCGGGGAGTTGGACGAATTTGGACATCAACACGTATGCGGCCATTGACGCCTATGATTATGACGGTGATGGCCATTTGGATGTGGTAATCTCCGGTTACAACGGCCAGGTATATTTCGGCCACGGCAATGGCGATGGCTCTTTCAGCAACCTGGTGGCCATCACCACCGGCATCAGTGGCGCGCTGGGAGTATCCGCGCCGCCCCGGCCGGCCCGGGTGGATGTGCATATTTCCCCAACTGATCCGGCAACCAACCTGAACGGCACCCTGACATTCACCGCCTTGGGGACGGGGGTGAAAACCAACGATTACTTCCTCTGGAGTTTTGGTGATGTGAATACCAACCCGGTGGCGTGGACCTTTGATACCAATGCTGCGAGCATGGGCCGGACGATTTCCCACTCCTACACAAACGAGGGCCGGTACCTCACCCGGCTGTTCTACCGGAACGCCCAGGGCATTCCCAGTGTTCGGGGCACCTGGGCCACCATCAAGGCCGACCCGCCGGTGGCGGATCCGGGCGGGCCTTATGCCTACGGGGAGGAAGTGGTCACGCAAGCCGTATGGTATGCCACGCTGAACGGCGCGGCTTCCACCGATGACTATGGCATCATCAGTTATCTTTGGTCATTTGGCGACGGCACGGTGGCATCCAACACCCTGCCCACGATATCGCACTCTTGGACCAATCCAGGGCCTTGGACGGTCACGCTCACGGTGATGGATGCCGCCCGGCAGACCGATACCAAGAGCACGACGGTTACCTTTACCCCGGGAAATCCTCCGGTGGCTGCCATTGATGGCCCGGATGTGGTGGATGAAACTTTCGCGCACAATGGCACTTGGTCCACCACTTTCTATTCCACCAACTCGACGGACGATTTCGGCATCTGGAAATACTTCTGGAATTTTGGCAATGGCCAGACCAGCACCAGCCCCACCGGCAACACCACTTATAATGCCGTGGGAACTTACACGGTCAGCCTGACTGTTACCGACAACGCCGGGCAGACCAACCAGACCACACATCAGGTGACCATCAAGGCCAACAATCCGCCCGTGCCGGTCATTAACGGGCCGCATCTCCTCACCGTCAGTGTGGCCACCAACGGGCTGTGGTATGGCGCCTGGGATGGGCTGGCTTCCACGGATGATACTGGCATTTACCAGTACAACTGGAAATTTGGCGATGGCGCCACCGCCACGGGATCGCAGGTGACGCATCAGTACGCCGCTGCGGGGCTTTATCCGCTGGCCCTGACGGTAACGGACAATGGCAATCAGTCTGTGACGGTGACGCAAACGGTCATTGTGGTGGCCGGTTCGCCGCCGGTGGCCAAGATCACCGCCAGCACCTTGTCTCCGGAAGGCCGGCAACCAGTAACATTAAGCGGGGCCACCTCGACCAGCGACAACGGCATCTATTTGTATGAATGGTTCCTGCCGCCGCAACAATTTGACCTGACTGGACAGCAGATTGATGTCAACCAATGGCAGAGTGCGAATGCTACCCAGAATGACAAGTTCAACCTCTCCGGAAACAACAACTGGGGTGCTTCCTATTTTTATTCCATTGGGACCTTGCTGGCACGGGGTGGCTCTATGGAATGCCGGGTGGATACGTCGTCCACCGCCAACTCGCATGCGATGGTGGGCTTGAAGAATTTGAACTTCAATTCCGGCAACTACAACCAGTTGGTGTACGCCGTTTACTTCGCTGACGGGAGTGTCCGTATTTACGAAAACGGAGGCGACCGCGGAGCGGTGACCAACTATGACAAGGGCACTTCGTACGATGTGCGCGTCGAATCGAAACCCGGCGCGGGCGCCCGATATTATCTGCGGCCCTCGGGCACCGGACAGGCATACGCGCTCATCTATGAATCGGCCAATTATAGCGATGCCCTGCTAAGTTTCGGTGCGGACGTTTACGGCGGCGTGTGGAACTTTGATAATTTTGCGGTGGATCAGGTGGTGGCGCCGTACCGCGATATTACCCGCCAGATTTATCCCGGTGGCACTGTGACCTTGCAGGTGGTGGACAGCGGCCTGCTGACCAACTCCACCAGCGTGGTTATCACGCCGGTGACCGGGACGCCGCCAACGGCGGTGATTAACGGTCCCACGAACGGACCTTCCGGCGTGGAACTGGCGTTTGACGGTTATGGTTCAGGCGACGATCATGGCATCGCCAGTTATGTTTGGGATTTCGGTGATGGCACGCCTTTGGGCTACGGCGCCGCAGTCTCGCACCGGTACAGCCTGGCCGGTACTTACACCAACAAACTGACGGTGATGGATTATGCTTCGCAAGCGGCGTCAGCCTCGCTGGTGATAACTATCACGGGCAGCAATTCTCTGGTGTGCGTGCCCTGGCTGATCATCAACGGCATTGAGCAGGCACACATCACTTATTCCGGCCGCACCAACACGGTCAAGGCCGTGGCACACGACATTGATGTGCCTTTTGATTATGTGTGGGACTTTGGCGATGGTACCGGCACGGTGACGAACTCGGTCACCAATTCTGCGGCGGTTTACAACCTGGAAGCTACCCACGTTTATGCCGGTGCGGATGGCACGCCCTATTACGCCACGGTAAAAGCCTACCTCACCAACGGCATGGTATTGAGCGATACCTATCCGCTCATTATCCAGTCCAAGACGCTCGAAAATGAGGAGAAGGTTTCCATTGATGAAGGTTTGTGGTATTTGCAGAAAACCCAAAATCGCTACGACTTCGATGCCAACACCAAGGGCGGCGACTGGACAGGCAGCGGCTACAAAATCAACGCCACGGCTTCTTCAGTTCAGGCCTTTGCCATCAATGGCCACGTGATGACCGACGATGCCAGCCGGGATCCGTATGTGGATACGGTGCGTCGCGGGGTCAATTATCTGCTTAATGCGCTGAACCCGATAAACATCGGGATGCAAGCCTACGGCGATCCCGACGGCAACCATAATGGCATTGGTCTGCAGGCCAACTCCGGCCGCCCGATTTATGAAACCGGCCCCGTGATGGACGCGCTGGTGTCCGCCGGCCGGCCGGAACTGGTGGCTTCCACGGGCGGGGTGAATGTCAAAGGCCGCCAGTTTCGTGATATCATGCAGGACATGGTGGATATGTACTGCTGGGGCCAATGCGACATTGATTACCTGGGTGGCGGCTGGCGCTACAGTTGGAATGATGGTCCGGACAATTCCGCATCCCAGTGGGGGGCAATTGGCATGCTGGCGGCGGAGAATTATTGGGGTCTGACCATCCCTGACTGGATCAAGAGTCGCAACATCACCTGGCTGAAATATTCCCGGGACAGCTATGGGTATGGCTACGCCGGTCCGGGCGGGGCGGGGTATGCCACGGGTGGAGATGAAGCCAGCACGCCTTCGGCCCTGATCCAGGCCTCATTTGACGGCATCACGAGCACCAACGACATGTGGATTGCCGGGGCAAGCTATCTGGCCAAATATTGGACCCAGATTATGGGCTTGGATAACGTGTATGCCAATTATTCCATCGCCAAGTCCATGCGGGTGGCGGTGCCGCAGGCGGTGCATAATCTGCCCGTCACCGGCAAAGATTGGTTCCTGGATCCGGCCGATGGCTTGGCGCGGGTTACCATTGACCTGCAACAAACCAATGGCTCGTGGGGATCCCGCTATTGGGTGGATTCGGGGCTGGCTACCCCGTGGTCCATCTTGATCCTGTCCAGTTCGTTGTTCCAACAAGGACCGGTGGCAGTGGTCAACGTTACGCCGAATCCATCCGCCATCGGCTACCCGGTGGTGTTTGACGCCCGCAACTCGTATCACCGGCATCCCGGTTACTCGATCGTGGAATACCGCTGGATTTTTGATTCCTCCAAAGGCCTCGACTTTGAGCATCCGGATGCCATCGGTCCGGTGGTGACGAACATCTACGGCGACTTCAGCACCAACACGGTGACGCTGCAGGTTCGCGACAACAATGATCCCCCGCTGCTTGATACCGCCTCGGTGGTGGTGCAGACCACCGTGCCACCGTACCCGCCCACGGCGGATACCGGCGGGCCTTACGTCGCTTGCGTGGGCCAGGATGTGCATCTCGACGGCTCCGGCTCGTTCTGCGTGGATGCCAGCAGCGGCAATTTCATCCGCTCTTGGGATTGGGAGGTCAATTACCAGGTGCCAGTCACGTTTGACCAGGGGGTCAGCGGCGAGCGTGCGGTCATCACCAATGGCTATTCGGTCTCTGGCGCGCATCAGATCGGCCTGCGGGTGATTAATGCCAATTCCATAGTTTATCCCGGCTTTGGCCTGGACGACGCCACGAACGACGCGTTCACCTTTGTCTATGTCTACGACCGGGTCATCAATGATCTGAAGGTGCGGGCCAAGGATAACAAGGCGCAGCTTACCTGGACCAAGACCGGCGATTACGCCGTTATCATGCGCAGCTCGGTCGGACCGGATCGGGGTTACACAGAAGTCGGTCGCACTACCAGCGCTTTTGCGACCTTCCTGGATACGACGATCAATTTCAACACGGAATATTATTACCGCATCTTTGCCTACCGGAACAGCCAGCCGGATCCCATTGGCGTTTCCGATCCGGTATTCATTGTGTCGCCGCCGCGCAGCTTTGATCAGCATGCACCCCAATTCCAGTCCACGCCGGTGCGTCTGGCCAAGGTGGGGCAATTGTACGAGGTCACCTTGGACGCCAAGGATCCGGAGAACAAGCAGCTGTACTTCGCCAAGCTGGCCGGTCCGACGAACCTGACCGTGAATCTGACCAACGGGGTGGTGGACTTCTTGCCGCTGGCCAGCCAGATTGGCAACCAGTTCGTTTCCTTTGAGGTCACGAACAACATTGGCCGCGATGTCTTGAGTTATACCATCTTTGTCTTCCCGGCCACCAACCATCCGCCGGTGGTGAACCTCAACGGGCCGTACTCCGGTCTGACCGGCCAGGCCATCCAGTTCTCCTCCGCCGGCACTTCTGATCCGGACGGCAACAGCTTGTTCCTGTTCTGGAACTTTGGCGACGGCACCACCTCCACCAATCCAAATCCCAGCCATGTTTACGGTGGAATCGGGGATTATTTGGTGAGTTTGTTTGCGAACGACGGCTACGGCGGCACCACGTCAGCCCGCACGCATGTGCAGATTACGCGGCCCAACCGGGCGCCCGTGGCCGTGGTGTCCAACGCGCCGAATTTCATTATCCGGCTCGGAGAAACCCTGAACCTGAATGGGGCCGGCTCCTATGACCTGGACGGCGACCCCATTACTTACACTTGGAACTGGGGTGATGGAACTACCAACGCCAATGCGGCCAGCACTGCTGCGCATCTCTATGCCACCACCGGGGTGAAGAACGGCGGCTTGACCGTGGCGGACAATCGCGGGGGCAGCAACACGGCCACCTTCAAAGTCACGGTGCAGGCTTCCAACCAGCCACCGCACATTGTGATGTCAGCGTCCACCAATTCACCTTTTGTGATGGGCACGGTCACGTTCGATGCGACCGGCACCACCGATCCGGAGAACGATCCGCTGCTGTATGAATGGGATTTCGGTGATCGGGCCAAGACCACCGGTTCGCTGGTCACCCACGTCTTCCAGCAAATCGGCGATTTCACTGTCACGCTCAAGGTGAGTGACAACCATGGCGGGGTTAGCACGCAGACGGTGGTCATCCATACGTTGAATGCGCCGCCGGTGTTCACATCCGAGCCGCCGTTGCTCGTTCGTGCGGGCAAGACTTATGATTATCTGCCAGCCGTTTCGGATGCCGATGGTGATCCGGCCACTTTTGAACTGGTGCAGGGCCCGGCCACGATGAACTGCGACACCAACACCGGCGAACTAACCTGGCTGCCGGGCACCAACAACCTGGGTCCGAATCCGGTGGTGCTCCGGGTCACGGACTCCAACGGTGCCTCGGCGGAACAGTCCTTCTCCTTAGTGGTATCCACGCCGCTGGGACCGCAGTTGGATTTGGAGCCTACCCACATCATCATGACCAATGTGGTGGCCGATAGCGGGGATCTGAGTCTGTCGGGGACGGTCCGCGTTTATCTGCGAAACAACGGGGCGGATCCCGTGCCGGTGCCGTTTACCGTATCTGTTTTTGTGGATGCCAATGGCGACGGCCAGTTTGATACGAACAATGACTGGGTGGTGGGCGGGGGCGTGCTTCCTGCCGGCTTCCTGGCAGGCGGCGAAGCCTGGGCCGAAATGTCGGTGCATGGCGCCGCCTTGTTCAAGGATGAGCCATTGTCGGCCTTCATCGACAGCCAGAACGTGGTGCCGGAATATGACGAGGCCAATAACATTCGAATGGCCGGCTTTGATGCCAATACCAACGTTCCGCCGGTGGTGGATCTGACTGCTTCATATTTGCAGGTGGATCGCAGCGATCTGCCCACCAATGTGGTATTGACCGCGCGCTTGGGCAACTCGGGTTATGTCGCGGTTGCGACCAATGTGCCGGTGGCCTTCTATGATGGTGATCCCCGGTCGGGCGGGGTGTTGCTGGGCGTGGCGCATTCGCTCACCAATTTGTTGCCGGGCCGATTTGAGGATGTCAGCATCACTTGGAACGCGCCGGTGATCGCCAAGCACACTGTGTTTGTGCGGGCGGATGATCCCGGCACCGGGGTGGGGCTGTACAACGAAATCAGCGAATCCAACAACCTCTTCTCCGCCGAGGCGGATTTGACCGCCAACCTGCCGCCGGTGGCCGATGCCGGTCCTGCGGTGAGTGTGTATGTGGGCGATTATGCCGTGCTCAACGGCCAGAACTCGCACGATCCGGAGAACAAGCCGCTCAAATACAACTGGTCGCTGCTGTCCATCCCGATTGGCAGTCATGTGGCCCTGACGAATGCCACCACGGTACAGCCCTACTTCCAGCCGGATATTGCCGGTCCTTACACGGTGAAGTTGGTGGTGAATGACGGCGTGCAAGACAGCACCAATGCCGCCTCTGTGGTGGTCACGGCGGTGGACACCAACGCCAATCATTATCCCAGCATCACCTCCAAGCCCTCATTCCAAAGTATGGTGGGGGTGGCTTACACTTATCCGGTCATGGCCACTGATCCCGATAATGACCCGCTGCAATACACCTTGGCCCAGGCCCCGGCCGGCATGACCATTAACACCAACACTGGTTTGATCGGATGGACTCCGACCAACACCGGCTCGTTCTTCATCCAGGTCAACGTGTATGACAACCGCGGCTTAGGGGTGTATCAAAGTTACACGCTCACGGTGATTGCCTACACCAATCTGCCGCCGCAATTCACCTCCACGCCGCCGCAAACCGGTAATCCGGGCGCGGCATACGCCTACACCGCCACCGCCACGGATCCGAACCAGGATACCATTACGTTCGCACTGACCCAGAATCCTGCGGGTATGTCGATCAATGGGTCGAGTGGTCAAATTAACTGGACTCCCACTGTCGGGCAGTTGGGCGGCAACGCGGTGACGATCACCGCCAACGACGGTCACGGTGGAGTGGCCACGCAGAGCTATAACTTGGTGGTGCTGTCCGGGAACGGCAGCAATGGGCCCGTGGTGCAGCCCATTCCCGACCAGACGGTCACTGCGCCGGCCAGCTTCGCCACGTTCGCGCTCGACAATTATGTGAGTGATCCGAGCTATCCCAAGGATCAATTGACCTGGTCGGTGACCGGCACCAATCTGCTCGCGGTTGCGATTGACGCGAACCGGGTGGCCACGGTGACCTATCCGTCCGGCGCCAATGTGGCGGAACAACTTACCTTCCTCGTGCAGGATCCGGCGGGCAATTCGGCCTATGCCACTCCGACGTTTACCGTGATTGGCAGTTCCACCCCGCCGGTGGCGGCGATTGCGAACCTTTCCGCCACGGACACGACCAGCATTCAGACCGGATCATTTAACCTGCTGGGTACGGCGGATGCCCCGGGCCTGCCGGTGCCGGTGGCCTACCGGATCGGCTTGTACAATGGCGACGGCGTGCGCATGGCCGATTTGACGCCGGCGCCGATAAATTCCGGCGGCTGGCATGAGGGCCGGGTGCCGGCGGGTGGCAGTCTGGGGAACCTGGACTTCACCATGGTGCGCAATGGTGCGTACACGTTGCTGCTGGAAGTGTCGGCCAATGGCCAACTGGCCAGCGCGTCCGCGGCGATTGCGGTGGACTCGCCGCTGAAGATCGGCCAGTTGACCTTCGCCCAACAGGATTTGGTGCTTCCGGTTCAGGGTGTTGGCCTGGCCGTAAACCGTACCTATGACTCCCTGAATCCAAAATCCGCCGACTTTGGTTATTCCTGGACCTACGGGGTCTCTGATCTGGGAGTGAATGTTGGTGATCAAAGAGTCAATCAACAGGATGGCTTTGACGGCACGCCGTTCAGTCTCCGCACGGGGGGCAGTTGGGATGTGACGCTCACCATGCCGGATACCGGTCGGACGGTCACTTTCCGTTTTGGTTTGAGTCAAGGCTTCCTTAAGGCCCAGGCGGGCTGGACGCCCCCGGCTTGGGTTCATGCCAGTCTGGTGCCGACCTGTTCTGCGACATTGTTCACCCTGCCTGGCGGTATTCCGCCCATCTGGCAGGCGGCCGGCGAGGGCACAGACTGGCAGGCTTTTGATTGGCCGGGCTTCGTTCTGACGTTGCAGAACGGCACCAAGTATGTCATTTCCCGCGAGGACATAGGGGATCATTTTTATGCCAGCGACAGTGGCTTCGGCGGGTTTGTGCATGCCTACGGCACGCCGTATGTCAGCCAGATCATCCAACCGGATGGATCCAAAACGGATTTCATCCACAATGGAACCGCCGCAGGTCTGCAGAACATTGTTCAATATGATCCTGCCGGCCAAAGGGTGAAATCCATCCTCTTCCAGCGCGATGGGCAGAACCGTATCACCGGCATTTACACGCCGGAAAATCTCGATACCAATGGCGTACCCGCCGGTCCGGCCTCGGTGACCTACGCTTACGATGCCACGGGCAACCTTGTGGCCGTGGGCAAGTTGCTGGACGGCAGCAATCCCACCAACCTGGTCTATGCCAATTTCCAGTATTTCTACACCAATCCCCGCTTCCCGCATTTGCTGACTCAAATCACGGATCCACGCGGGCTTCCCATCTTCCAGGCGGTCTTTGATGATAGCGGTCGCTTGATCGGCACGAAGGACGCCAACGGGAATTTGGCTTCGATCCAGCACAACATGGGCGCACGAACCGAAACGAGCTTCGATCGGATGGGCAACCCCACCCAGTTTGGCTATGATGAAAGTGGGAATGTAACTTCCGAAACCGATCCCTTGGGTAACACAAGCACCTATACCTACGATTCCAATAATCGGAGGACTTCAATAACCGACCCGTTGGGCCACACCACCACCTTTGCTTTTGACGCCAACGGCAACGCAACCCAGATTACCGATCCATTGGGCCACACCAACTCCTTTACTGCTACGGCCAGCGGCACTCCAACTTCATATACTGACCCATTGGGTCACACAACGACCCTTAATCTTGATGCGGCCGGTCGCATGACCAATGCCATTGATGCGATGGGCAACGTGACCAAGCAAAATTATGACGCTGCTGGCAACATGACCGATATCATTGACCCAAGTGGACATACTACGGCGCATCTGTCCTACGCCAGCGGAAGCGTTCCCAGCCAGATTTCGAACGTTGCCGGGCAGTCCATGACTCTCGGTTATGATGCCAGCGGGCACGTGACAAGTCATCAGACCCAATGGGTTAATCCGGCCAATAGCAATGACGTGCGCACCGTGGCTTCCTATGTCGGGATTGATGATGCGGGGCGCGTTACCAATAGCATTGATCCGTTGGGACGTTCTCTTTCCAAGGTTTACGATCAACTCAATGATGTGGTCCAAACCACGGATTTCCGGGGCAACACCGTTTCCAACTCCTATAACGCCAACGGCAAACTGATTGAGAGCCGTGATTCGGCCGGGCTGCTGATCCGGACTGTCTATGATGCCAACGACCGCGAAGTGGTGCAGATGGATGCGCATCTTGATGGCCAGAACGCCAATGGCACCCAGATCATTTACGATGCGGCCGGCCGCATGGTATCTACCATCCGGCTTTCCAATGTGGTGGTTGCGGTTTCCTCCACAACTATCGGTGGGGTGCCGATCCTCGCATCTTATTTTGCCTCCGCCGGCGGGGTGATTTCCTCAAATTATATGGCCTACGATGCCGCCAGCCGGCTGATCGCGGTCACGGATACCGCCGGCCAGACTACGCGTTTTGAATATGATGCCGCGGGGCGCAAAACCGCCGTCATTGACCCGCTGGGCCACCGAACCACCATGGACTATGACGCGGCCGGTCATAATATCGCCATTCACGATCCGCTCGGCAACGAAACCGACTTTCTCTACGATGCGAATGGCCGGCTCAGCCGTACTATTTATCCGAACGGGGCGGCTGTCGCCAAAACCTATACCGCCACCGGCCAGCCCGATACCAAAACTGATCCGCTGGGGAATGTCAGCAAGGTGTTATATGACGATCTTGGTGTAGGGAATGGCATGATGTTGCCTCAGATCAACGATCCCGAGAATGGAAATAACCTCACCAATCCGGTCTTTGGCGTAAAGTTTGATGCCAATCGGAATGTGCAACAGATGGTGGATGCGAAAGGCCGCATCACCGCGTTCACTTATGATCAGTTTAACCGCCGGACCAGCCGGACCCTGCCCTTGGGGCAGGTGGAGCAAATGGTTTACAACGCCGCCGGCGACCTTTCCCGCGTCATTGATTTTGATGGCCAGGCAGTCGGAATCCAATATGACGGGCAGGGCCGTCCCATCGCCCGCAACCTGTATGCGGCCGGTACGAATTCACCAGCGGAAACTGCAACCCTCAAGTATGACGAACTGGGCCGGGTGGTGGAAATGGATGAGCCCAGAGGAGTGACCAAGCTGTCCTATGATTTGGATAATCGGGTGACCCGAATCGCGGCTCCGGAGGGGACCATTAATTATGATTACGATCCGGCGACCGGTTGGAAGACACGTACCTGGACCGATAATTCCGATACCCGCTATACGTACGACGAACTGGGCCGGTTGCAAACCGTGACCGCCACCAAGCGCAATGGTCAGGTGCTGACTTCTCCCGAAGTCACCGCTTACACCTATACTGCGGTCGGAAACCGGGCCTCAACGACACTACCTAATGGTATTAAGACGTTATACGGCTACGACGAGATGAACCGCCTGACGAGTCTTCAACAAATCGCAACGAATGGCGCTGTTCTCATGTCCTTCGCCTATCAATACAACGCCGCAAATATGCGCACCAATGCGAATGAAATTGTCACTGGAGCAGATGGCGCGGTTCACACCAACAACATTGCTTACACTTACGATGCGTTGAACCGGCTGATCGGCGAAGCCGCGGATGACCGGGGAGATGGCACGGGATACCAGGCCGGCTATGTCTATGATCTCGTCGGCAACCGGTTAAGCCGCGCCGTAACGACCGCCGGCAAGACGTTGACGACCTATTATACTTATGATGCCAATGACCGGCTGCTGATGGAGAGCAATGTGGTTAGCACCGCAACTGCGGGCAATGGCATGGTGCCGCCGCATATCCTGGGCCCGGGGGGCCGGCTGCTCCCGGCGTCCGAGTCACAGTTTGCCAAGCTGTGCTACTACATGATTCCCGGCGCCCCGGTTGGGCTGGCGGTCGCCTTCCTGGTGCCGGCAATCCTTTCATTGTTTGGTCGTCGCGGTCGTCGTCCGGCGGTGCTGTCTCTCGATCTGAATCCGCACCGCGCCTTGTTGCCCAGGTGTGTCTCCGGGTGTCTGGTGGCCCTGATGATCTTGATGGGATTTGATTTGCGCACCGTGGCCAATGAAGCGGTCTATTACGCGGCCGTGACAACTGACACTTGGGGGTTGGATGGCTCCGTAACCACCTACCAATATGATGCCAATGGCTCGGTCATTCAAAAGGTCACGACCGGTCCCAAGCCGGAAACCGACACCTTCCAATATACGCTGTTAAAGCAGTTGGCGGTCAGCACCCGAACCTACACGAGCGGCGGCAGTCAGGTAGTTGAAACGACCAAGAACACCTACGACTACGATGGGATTCGGGTCAGCAGCGTGTCCTCCCTGAAGCTGGATGGGGTGACGCAGAGCGCTTCAACCAACTATTTCTTAATCGATCCCTCAAATCTTACGGGCTTTGCCCAGGTCATTGAGGAACTTCCCGCCCTTGGCGCGGCGCCTTCCGTTTCCTACACCATCGGAAATGATATCATTGCCCAGAGTTCCAATCCCTCGGGAACCGCTCAATACCTGTTGAAAGACGGACACGATTCCACCCGGCAGTTGGCCACCAGTGCGGGGACGGTGACCGATTATTACGGCTATGATTCCTATGGCGTTATGCTGGGAGGCAACCCGACTGCCGCCAGCCCGGCTGCTACCAAGATGCTGTATTCGGGCGAGCAGTTTGATGCGAATTTGGGCCTGTATAACCAGCGCGCCCGCTACTACGATCCGGGTTTGGGCAGATTTACCACGATGGACAGTTACGAAGGCTCGCCTCAAGATCCCCAGAGCCTCCACAAGTACACTTACTGCACCGGTGATCCGGTTAATTATCATGACCCCAGCGGACATCAAGATTTGGCTGAAGTAATGGTTGATGTTGCCATAGTTGGCATACTTGTTGGGATTGCCATCGGGAGTGTTAGTGCCTGGAAGGGCGGATCCTTTTCGCCGGATTCGGCCCTATTTGGGATCAGCGCGTCCATATCAGGACAGGGAATTGGCGCATCATCCGCCGTCTCGATTGCAAACAGTATTAGCTCCATTTTCGGTGCAGCAGCAAGTAATGCAGGAACCATTGGCACGAATATTTATGGTCTTGCCCTCGGCAGCTTGTCTACGCCGGCGCTAATGTTAGGAAATGGGTTGAGTTTTAATGTCGGAAAAGAAACGCTCTTTACCACAGGAGACCGTAAAGTTAGTGGATGGTATTACTTTGGTCCCGGACTTAGCATCTCGGAAGGCTTCACCACAGCATTGGCTGCGTCGGTAAACATCTACGCCGGGGTGTGCTGGGGTGTGCCTGAATTTGGTAAATATGCCGGGGGATTCTACTCGTTCAGTTTGGGAGCCGGCTCAGGACTATTCGGCTTTGCTATCAGCTTTTTCATTTCGGACAGCACTCCTGGCCAATATGGCTATAGTGTTGGTCTGACGATCAACATTCCTCAGGGTGAATGGGGTCCTGTGGGCTTCGGTTTCTCTTATGTAGACTACAAAACTAATTTTAATGCCGATTGGACTTCTCCATATTATGCTTGCATTGTCTTGGGATTAGTGCCGGGCATGCAGATGTGGCCTCCATTCATATCCTATAAATGGGCCACGCAACAAGGATAGCAGGCAGGGTTGCGTATGTATCAGGTGCATCAAACCGACTGGTTCGGCGTGGGGTTTGTCGTGTGTATCGGCTTGGTGGCAGCCCTCGCGGCGCTCGTCCAATTTGGCAAGGTAAAACTGCCCAATTATGTGTTCGTCCCGCCGATCGGAATTGCGATTCTGCTCATTTTGACGATGAGTTGGTTGCGGATGAGCGATGAGCGCAAACTGCGCGCCGAATTGCAGGGCTTCAATCCGCTCGCGGTATCCAATGTCGTCGTGTCTACGGAAGGCGCCCGGCATCAGTTGGTGGAAACAAACACTTTGATCTCTGTGTTCAACCAACTGCAACAGGTCCAAGTGGTGCCGGCCCATCACAGCTATCCGGTTGATTCGTATAATTTTGGGTTTACATTTAGGGGCTTGAGGTATCTGTACCGGGTGGGTCGTGATTCAGACCGGGCCGACGAATATTGGATATTTGAAACCGCACGCGCCGGACTGCCGGGTCGGGAGATTGGCCGCATTCATTCTTCAACCTTGGGTCAGCTATTGAACTCTGTGACGCACGAGCCAACCCCATCAAAACCATGATGGTTTGGCAAGGCGTACGAATTTTTTGGTTCCAGACGGTCGGGGCTGGTGGCTTGCGAAACTGGCCAAACTTTGGCCTTGGCCTCGACGCGTTGCCCCACCGGGTCAGGGAGCTTTTGCGGTTTGCAACAGAGCCAGCATGCCAATGTGCTGATGCGCGGCCGCCTTGCCTTCACCATGCACGCAGGCGGCGAATACCTGTTTGCCCGTACTAAAGAGCACCACCTCGGCATTGCCGGGGTCGCCATCATCGGCTTCGGTACCCGGACCCGCCAAAAGCAGCGCAGGGCTGCCGGCCATCGTGATGGTGTTGGTGACGCTGGGCTTGAAATTCACAAATTCGCTTTTGATTACCGCTGCCGTCTGGTCCAGCCCCGCCTCGGGCGTGGCAACGTTGGGCATACACCAGAGATGCAATGAAAGTTTTGGGGTCAGGATGTCAGTCTGGTTTTTGTTGGCAAAAACCTTGGCGGCAGCCGGGATTTGCAGGCTGAGTGCCGGTTGCCCGTCACAGTTCACGGTGAGGTTGGTTTCCTGCGCAGAAACCACGGCGGGCAGCAGCAGGACCGGCAGGGTCAGGAGCAGTTTGCGCATATGCGGGACTGAGTTTTGATTACAGTTTGCGGTCGATCAAATTGAGCGCGATGATGGCATAGGAGGTCACCAGCACCGGATCTTTCTCCAGCCAGCGCCCGTTGGCGTTGGCCCAGGAACCGTCGGCGTTCTGGAGGTTGAGCAGTTTCAACACGAGCTGTTGGCGCCATTTGATGGTTTGCCCGTCTGGAGTCTGGAAGGAGTTCACCCCCGCTTGGGTCAGCGCCTTGGCCATGGTGTGATAGTAATAGAAGAGCCCTTCCTGCCCCATGCCGGGATTTTCCTCCAGGGTGTAATTCGCGCGCAACCAGTCCATGACCGCACTCACGCGGGGATCATCCGGCTTTAGGTCCGCATAAATGTAACTCAGCAACCCCGCGTAGCTCATGCTGCCGTACGAACGCAGCGCCACCCGCCCGGCGGGCAGGTTGGTTTCGCCGGCTTTGCTGCTGCCGGGCGCATAAACGAAGCCACCCCTGTTTTGCGGGTCACCTGAAGCCCAGGACTGGGAATTGGTGCCGGGCAGGTTTTGGCAATTCTGAATAAATTGAATGGCGGCATTCCAGTTCAGATCCTTGGCTGCGGTCACGTTCCGGTCGGCCAGATATTGCTTGCTGTGATACAGCGCCTCCAGGGCCAGCGAGGTGTTGGACAGGTCGGGATGCTTGTCCGGCAGGCCGTAACCGATGCCGCCCGTAATGGGATTGTTGGTGTCGGCGGGGTCGCCCAAGTCCTGCAACCCCACCAGGAATCTGCGGGCATTGGCGATAATGTTCACGCTGTCGCTGCGATCACCCACCACCAATGCCATCAGACAGACAGAGGTGTTGTAGCTGGGCAGCTTGCCCTGGTTGTAAATCCCGCCATCAGCCTGCACGCAACTGAGTACGAAATCGTAGCCCTTTTTGACCACCTCGGGCTCGGCAGCTTGCGGCTGCCGGCCGGGCCGGCTTTCAAAGGCCATCAAGGGCAGGGCGGTCAACGCCGGGTAATCGGGAGTGGACCACGAGCCATTGGTTTCCTGGTGTTTGGCCAGCCAGTCCAGCCCCTTTTCAATGGCATGCTCGACCTCATGCCGCAACGAGGCGTCGCCTCCGGCGGGCAAGTTGACCTGCGGGGCTGACGCTTCGGCCGCGGGGCCAGGAGTGGCCCCCAGCAGCAACCCACCCAAAGCCAGGAAAAATCCGCACCCGGGAAAGACCTGTTTCCAAAAAGCACCACTGCCAGCGTTCATCGTAAGTCCGTTCATTTTGAGGTTTGCCTTGCTCCGCCTTGCCCCGGTTGCCGCCCTCGTGGCAGCAAACGCGGTTTGGCTTTGAGCCTAGGGGGCGGGCGGACGGGGTCAAGCCTTAAGCGTTCGGGCGGCGCAAGATGTATTGACGTGCCGGGCCGTCCTGTAAATGATGCCTCCATGCGCGCCAAATCTTCCGCTCCCGCAACGGGTTTGCCCGGGGCCTTCGGGCAGTGGCCGAATTGCTTCCGCCTCGGAATTTTTGCAGGGTGGTTGCTGGGTTGCTGTTGCCTGTGCCGCGCCGATGGAGACACCAACACCATCATCCGGCCAACCCCGGAGCAGGGGAGCATCAGCTCCTCGGGGAAATTCATGGCTTCGGAGATGGGCGCGCCGATCGCCAAGGCCACTCCCGAAATGGTGGCGGAGTTCGCCGCCGATTTGCAACACTCGTTGCAGGTGGAATCCGTCGGCAGCAACACTTTTCAAATCGGCAAGGTGCTGTTCGACCGGCAGGATCGCACCGTCACCGTGCCGGCCTATGTGGCGATTCGCAACCAACTGGTGGAGTACGCCCTGGTCACCCAACGGGGCAAGACCTATGAATCGCTGCTCGCCACGGACGCCTCGCCCCTGGCAATACATCTGGCGTTTCTGCTGCTGGGCGTCACCCCGGGGACCGTCACCGGCGGGTTGAACCAGGCCGAGTCTGCCGCGCCAACCAATACCGTGCAGATCGCCGTGCGGTGGGAAACCAACGGCGTGCCGAGCCAGGTAGATTTGACCGACTGGCTGAAGCTGGTCCGGTTTGGCCCCGCCACCAATTTGCCGGCCCTCATGCAAACCAACTGGCTGTACAACGGATCCGAGCTGGACAATCTGGGCTTCGCGGCCGGACGCGAAGGCTCCATAGTCGCACTCATCCGCGATTCCTCCGCCCTGGTCAACAACATTGGACCGGACCGCGATAACGACCATCTCCACTGGCCGGCGGAAGCCAGCCTGCCTCCCGCCGGTTGGGCGGTGCAGGTGATATTCCACATTGGCGAACCGGAACCGCAGCCGGGCACGAACAGTGCCCCGGCGATCCCCATTACGCCTTTGTCCACTAATCAGTGATTGGTGGTTGGACCGGCCGCCGGCCGGTCATCCCTTTGGAACCAAAGCATCATGAAATCCCATCACAAACTATTCGTGGGGCTGACCTCGCTGGTCCTTGCGGCGGCCGGTCTTTCGGCGCAGCCGGGAAACCTGCCGGATTGGGGGCTGGGACCGTTGATCCGGCCGGCGGAAGTGAATCCGGTCATCCGGCCAGACACCAATTCGGTTTTTTATTGTCCCATGCGCGGCCAGCCGGTGCACTGGGAAGCGCTGCATACGTTCAATCCCGCAGCCGTGGTCAAGGACGGCCAGGTCTGGGTGTTGTACCGCGCGGAAGACGACAGCGGCGCCATGGCCATTGGCCAGCACACGTCGCGACTCGGCCTCGCCATCAGCAGCGATGGCTTGCATTTTGAGCGCGGGCCCGCACCAGTCTTTTATCCGGCGGAGGACAACCAGAAGGCCAACGAATGGGACGGCGGCTGCGAAGACCCGCGCCTGGTTGAAACGGAGGACGGCACCTACGTGCTCATGTACACGCAATGGAACCGCAAGGTCGCCCGGCTTGCCGTGGCCACATCGCGCAATCTCCTGCACTGGACCAAGTACGGCCCGGCGCTGACCAACTTCGATGGCTTCTGTAAGTCCGGCGCCATTCTCTGCCGGCCGTTGAACGGCAAGCTGGTCGCCGCCAAGATTGACGGCAAGTACTGGATGTACTGGGGCGAAGGCGCCATCTCCTGCGCCAGCTCCGTGGACCTGATTCATTGGGACGCCGGTCCCAGGGTGCTGCCCGCGCGGAAAGGGAAATTCGACAGCGCCCTGGCCGAGGCCGGTCCTCCCGCAGTGGTAACGTCCAAGGGCATCGTGCTCCTCTACAACGGCAAGAACGACGCCCATGACGGTGACTCCCGACTCGCGCCCAATGCTTACGCCGTGGGTGAAGCATTGTTTAACCCGCAACATCCCGATCAATTGCTTGCGCGTACGGACTCACCCGTGTTCCAGCCCGAGGCTGCATTTGAGCGCACCGGCCAGTACGCCAGCGGCACCACCTTTATGGAAGGACTGGTTCTCTTTCATGACCAATACTTTGCGTATTATGGCTGCGCCGATTCGCTCGTCGCCGTGGCCGTGGCCCCCGCACGTTGATTTCTCCAAAAACAAACCGGCGGAGGATTCATGCGAATCCGCCGCCGGTGTTTAAACTTCTTTGCCTGCCGGATTATTTATCCGTGGTGAAGTGATAGATGATCGTGTTGTGGTACGTGTCGCCCGGATGCAGCACCACCGACGGGAAGTTCGGCTGATTCGGCGAGTCGGGGAAGTGTTGCGGTTCCATCGCGAACGCGTTGCGATGCTGGTACACCCAGCCGCCCTTGCCCGTGAGCGTGCCGTCCAGGAAGTTGCCGGAGTAGAACTGCAAACCGGGTTCGGTGGAATACACTTCCATGATGCGGCCGGTCGTGGGTTCATGCACCCGCGCCATCAAACCGAGTTCGCCGGGCTTCTTGTTGATGACCCAGTTGTGGTCGTAGCCGCCGCCGAACTTGAGCTGCTCATTGTCGGCAGTGATGCGCGCGCCGATGGCCGTGGGCTTGCGGAAATCAAACGGCGTGCCTTCCACCGGCGCCAGTTCACCCGTCGGGATGAGCGTGGAATCCACCGGGGTGTAACGGTCGGCGGGAAGGTAAACCTCATGGCCGAGGATGTCCCCATGCCCGGCGAGGTTGAAGTACGAATGCTGCGTCAGGTTCACCACCGTATCCTTGTCCGTGGTGGCGGTGTAA
This sequence comes from Dongiaceae bacterium, assembly GCA_035492855.1. Lineage (GTDB taxonomy): Bacteria > Verrucomicrobiota > Verrucomicrobiia > Limisphaerales > JAFMIX01 > JAFMIX01. The sequence goes on from DATJIU010000333.1 coordinate 19,638, forward strand.
TCCAGCCGCAGGCTGTTGTCCGGCGTGATCTGGTAAACCGCCTTCACCGTCAGCGTGCCGGGATAACCTTCCTCGCCGTCCTTGCTCACGTAGCTCAAGGCCAGCGTATTGCCCGTGGCGGAATCCACGTGCCACACCACCTTGTCAAAGCCCTTCAAGCCGCCATGCAGGGCGTTCACCCCGTTGTTCACCGCCAGCGTGTAAGTCTTGCCATCCAGGGTGAAATGCCCCTTGGCAATGCGGTTGCCGTACCGGCCAATCAACGCACCGAAATACGGGCTGTCCTTCACGTAATCCGCCAGGTTGTCATAACCGAGCACCACGTCGCCGAGATTGCCGTTGCGGTCCGGCACCTTCAGCGAGATGACCAGGCCGCCATAATTGCAGATGCGCGCTTCCACGCCATTGGCGTTGCGGAGGGTGTAGAGGCTCACCGGCGTGCCGTCCGGGGCCACGCCAAAGGGTTCTTTTTGCACCGCGCTACTGTACTTGGAAGTGCTCGAGGCACAACCCGTCGCGGCAATCACAGCGGCCAGCGCCGCCGTTCCGGCAATTCGGTTAATCAATGATTTGGTATTCATAGTTTCAATTTGGAGCGATCCCCACAGCCCCCTGATCAATCTTCGGCGCCAAAATCGGCCGGATGCTCCCGCCATTTTGGGCCCGGCAATTGATCTGCTGCAGGTCAAGGCTTGGTTCAAACAGCTTTCCTGAAAATCCCCGGCGCGTCAACATCTTGACCGGTCGAAATTTGGCACTGCTTCCCGGCAGCCAACCATTGCAGAAATCGGGTAGGGCGGGCCGTCCTCTGCCCGCCGCGGCGTCGCCCGTCGCGAGACTGCGCGCCATTGATGAGCTGTAGCCTCCGGAGATGTCCCCAACGGCGCGCCCGGAGTGGCGCGCCCTACCGGGCTGGAAGGTGATCTGACGACCAGTCATAAAAGTGGTTTGATCTGGTTTGATTTAGCCGGATTTAGCCGGTTTCCCGGAGCGCGGACGGCTCGGCCGCGAGTCCCGTAAAGCTGCGGAGCAGCGTACGATAGTAGCCCACGGCGCCAGCCGTGGGTTTTGGCCAACCCACCCCCAAGCCCCGGACGGGGCGAACGAATCCTCTGCTGGGTGTATCGCCCCGCTGGGGCTTGAGATGGAGGGCGCGGTTCCCACGGCTAGCGCCGTGGGCTACTCGCTGACGCTGCTCCGCAGCTATGTGGGAAGTCCGGGCGGCGCACCACGCCGCTCTACCGGATGATGATGATGTCATGAGCGAGCCTCCGACTGGTTTGATTCGGTTGGATCGGGCTGGATTTCGCCGTTTTCGCGAGATGTGAATGGCTCGGCGGCGGGGGATGTTGCCTTTGGCGCGGGCGGGACGGGTGGTAATGCGATATCGTCTTCGGTCTCCCGTTGCTGTGCCCGGGGCCGGGCACACTCCGGCTCCGCCGCCGACTGGTTTGATTAGGTTTGATTGGCTTGGATTTCCTCGGATTCCGGAAGGGCAGGGGCTCGCCGCCCAGACTCGCTGTGAGTCCCGGAGTTTCCCAGGGTCCGCCCCGGCTGGGGCTTGGAAGGGGAAACCTTTTTCCCACGGCGCCAGCCGTGGGCTTTGGCCAACCCATCCCGCCAAACCCCAACCGGGGCGGACGAATCCTCCTGCGATGATTGCCGAGTGCGGAATATCGTCCTGGCGCAGAGGTGCGCCGATTCTTCACTCTGTATTCCCTCCCTCTCGGCCCGTGGGCCGGCTCTGGTTGCGGTTTTTCGCATACCGGCGAGCATTCTAACACGGCTCCGGAAACCCTGTGGTTTAATGGTGAACCCTATTTTTGGAGGGGAAAAATGCGGGTTTAAAAGTTTAAACCGGCTGTGCGAGAATGGATTGCAAAAAGTGGAAAATCGAAAAACCGCAAAATCATTGTTAAAACAAAATGCAGGGTGAACCACCAAACCACCCTGAAAACCAAGGGGAAGCTGGCGGTGACCTGGTGGGGCGAGCGTCCTCGCGAACCGCTGTGCCTGACCTTAAAGAAGGTTTTGGCCCTGATCGCTTTCATAAAAGCGGTCGCCGCTGAAATCCAGGTGACGAAACTGCTGCACAATCGTGGCGGCATCAAAGTCCAACTGCCCACCCAGGTAACGCCGGGAAATGACCTGGCGCAAGCCGGAGTAGTTGCAGGCCACGCCCAAGGGCACGTAGTGCGCGTCAAAATCCGTCTGCCGGCAAAATGCGGCATGGGCGTAGGCGATGAAGGCGACGGAATACTTTCCCCGCTGCACCGCCTGGGTGACCTGCTCGACCGAATAGTAGGCCTGCTTGCCGAACCGGCGTCCCAAATCGTGACTCAACGACCGCATGTATTTGCGGATGGCGAAATAACGTTTGATCTGGCGGATCATGGCGATTTCCTTTCGGCCATGCTTGGTTTGGCCCAAGATTAACCCGCAGTCAAG
>DATJIU010000334.1:0-9829 GCA_035492855.1 Dongiaceae bacterium
TTCCCCCCGATTGACGGTGCAACAGACTTGTCAGCCCTTTTTTCCCCAACCATGCTGGAGCCATGAGTGATACACCTGTTGAATATGATTTTGATGTCGCCATGATCGGCGCCGGTAGTGGTGGGTTTGCCGCCGCCCGCACCGCCGTCGGGGCCGGGTTGAAGCCGGTGGTACTGGAAGGCGGGGCGGAGGTGGGCGGCCTGTGCATCTTGCGCGGCTGCATGCCCAGCAAGGCCCTGCTGTATGCCGCCGAGGTGCGCCACCTCATCCAGCGCGCGGGCATCTGGGGCATTCACCCCGGACGGGCAGATTTCGACTTCAGTGAGGTGATGGCCCGCAAGCAGGCCATGATCCGGGATTTTGCCGACCACCGCCGCAAGCAGTTGGAGCAGGGCAAATTTACGTTCCGCCGCGCCACCGCCCGGTTCACCGATTCGCATACCCTGGCGCTGAGCGATGGCAGCAAGCTAACCGCGCGGCACTTTGTCATCAGCACCGGTTCGGTGGTGGCCCCGGCGCCGCTGCCGGAACTGGACGAGGTGGGCTATCTCACCAGTGACGACGTGTTCACGCTGACCCGGTTGCCGAAGTCCCTGATTGTGCTTGGCGGCGGCGCCATTGCCGTGGAATTGGCGCAGTTCCTGGCGCGGTTTGATGTCAAGATTACGCTCATCCAGCGCAGTGGCCAGTTGCTCCGGGATTTTGATGCCGATGCCGCCGGGGAAGTGGAAAAGGCGCTGACTGAAGAGGGGATTACCATTCACACCCAAACGCGGCTGGTCTCGGCGGAACGGGTGGGGGACATGAAGCAGGTCACCTTTGAATCGGACGGCCGGATGGTCAAGGTGGGCGCCGAGGAGATCCTGTTTGCGCTGGGCCGGATTCCCAACACCGCCGGCCTCAACCTCGCCGCCGCGGGAGTGGCCACCGAGAAGACGCGGATCGTGACCGCTGATACCATGCAGACTTCCGTCCCGCACATTTATGCGGTGGGCGACTGCACCGGGCCGCATGAGATTGTGCACATTGCGATTCAGCAGGGAGAGATTGCCGCGCACAACATTGCCCGGCCCGAAACGCCCCGGCACACCGATTACCGGTTGCTGACTTCCGTGGTATTCACCGAACCGCAGCTCGCAGTGGTGGGGCTGACCGAAAAGGAAGCCCAGGTGCAAAACATCCCGTACCTCACGGCGAGCTATCCCTTCAACGACCACGGCAAGTCGCTCATCATGGAGGCGCTGCATGGCTTTGTGAAACTGCTGGCCGACCCGCAGACCGGCGAAATCATCGGCGGTTGCTGCGTCGGCCCGCTGGGCGGCGAATTGATCCATGAAATCAACGTGGCCATGGCCAAACGTATGACTGTGCATGAATTTGCCGTCGTGCCGCATTATCATCCCACCTTGGCGGAAATCTGGACCTATCCGGCAGAGGAATTGGCGGAGAAAATTCCATTATCTTGAACGCTGGTGATGCTTGCGAATGCTGCGGAGCAACGCGCGGTATTGATTGTCAGCCCAGCCCGGCTCCCCTAGCATGTGCCCGTTTGCGGAAATGAATTTACCCGATACATTGGGCCTGATCGCGGGCAACCGTTCCCTGCCGTTGCTGTTGGCCCGGCAGGCGCGCGCCATGGGCGTGAAAAAGCTCGTGGCGGTGGCGTTTGATAACGAAACCGATCCGGCACTGGCGGGGTTGGTGGACGACATTGTCTGGCTCAAGGTGGGCCAGCTTTCCAAAATGATCGCCGCGTTCACCGACCGCGGCGTAAAACATTGCGTCATGGTGGGCCAGATTGCGCCCAAGAACCTGTTCGATCTCCGGCCCGACCTGCGGGCCATGGCGCTCTTGCTGCGCCTCAAGGAAAAAAACGCCCATACGATTTTTGGCGCCATCGGCGACGAGTTGAAAAAGGACGGCGTGGAACTCATTGCCGCCACCCCTTGGCTGCAACCGTTGATGCTGGGCGCGGGGTTTGCGCTGGGGCCCAAACTTTCGGCGGAACAGCGCGCGGATGTGGAGTTCGGGTTTCGCCTGGCCAAGGAGATTTCGCGGCTGGAAATCGGCCAGACCGTGGTGGTAAAAAACGGCACCGTGCTGGCAGTGGAAGGGTTGGAAGGCACGGACAAATGCCTGGCCCGGGGCGGGGAACTGGCCGGCAAGGAAGGTGGCGCCGTGGCGGTGAAAGTGGCCAAACTCGATCACGACATGCGCTTTGACATACCCTGCGTGGGGCTGAAAACCGTGGAAGTCTGCGCTGCCGCCGGCGTGGCCGTGCTCGCTCTGGAGGCCGGAAAAACCTTGCTGTTGGACGCAGACGAAGTAAAACAATTGGCTACGAAACATAAACTGACTTTGACAACTGCGGCGGTCCCCGGCGGAAGTTGATTTTTTTGGGTCCACGTTTGGATTTCATACGGAACACTGATTTATGCTGACTGCTCATGAACTCATCGGCTTCATGTCTCCGGCGCTGGCGCTGGAAATTCTGGAAGCCGTTCATAACACTGACAAACCCGTCTATCGCGGCGCCCTCAACGCCGTGGCCGAGGCCCGCAAGGTGCGCCCGATTTTCTTGGAGCGCAAACCGCGCGCCGAACGGCATCACGAGATGATTGCCACCCTCAGCAAACCCCGGCTGGACATGCTCTCCCTGAGTATTCTGCAGAGCTGGCTGTTGAAGGTGGAAACGCCCATGCTTACCGGGTTTCTCGAGGCACTGGGCATTCCCCACGAGAAGGGCACCGTGGATGATCTGCCCAAGACCATGGATGATGAAAAATTGAAGGCGGCGGTGGAAGGTTTGCTCGCCAAGCATCCGCCGGAGAAGGTGGCTGTGTACCTGCGCGCTTTCAACGATCTCAACGAAGCCCAGTGGCCGAACTTGGCCGCCATGCTCGACTCGGACAGCCGCCTGCAACTCGGGGCGTAAGCCGCCGGCGGGTTCAGCGCTTTTCCAAGAATTCCTTGATGGCGGTAAGCGCAAATTGCGCCGCCACCGCCGCGAGCAGCAAGCCCATGATGCGGGTGATGACCCGCAGCAAAATGGGGCTGAGCCATTTTGCGCCGTGCCCCGAGAAACTCAGGATGACATAACTCAGGAACGAGGTGGCCACGATGCAGCCGTAGAGCACCGCCACGTGCTCCCAGGTTTTTGCCTGCGCTTCCAGCAAAATGACGGTGGAAATGGCGCCCGGCCCGGCCAGCATGGGAATGGCCAGCGGTGCGATGGCAATGTCCGTTTTCTCCGCGCCCGCCTCGGTTTCCTCGCTGGTCTCATGCACCCGCGAGCGTTGCGCCCGGAGCATGTCCAGCGCCACCAGAAATAGCACCAGGCTGGCCGCGATTTGGAAGGCCGGCAGCGAGATACCCAGAATCTTGAACAGCGACTGCCCCAGCAATCCGAAGAGCATCAACACGCCCGCCGTGACCAGGCAGGCCAGTCGCGCCATGCGTTCCCGCTGTTGCGCCGTGCTGTCCGGCGTCATGGCCAGAAACGCCGGCACCGTTGCGATCGGGTCAATGATCACAAACAGTGAGCTGAACGCCAGCAGGGCGAATTCAAGCACGGTCATGCGGATGCGGGGGCCAGTATGGCATCGGTCATGCCATGCACAATTTTTTTATCAGCGGGCACAATCGTGGCCAGGGCGCCGCCGAGCTGCGGCCGGGCGGCATCGCCCGCGCCGGTGACAAAGTAATACGGACACAGCCGCACGCGCCCCGACATGGGCACGACTTCGTTCTTGGCAAAATCAAACCATTGTGCCGCCACTTGCGTGGGCTTGTGAAACCGCTGCAACACGCTGGGTGAGGTGGCAAAATTGGCCAGCGCCGCATCCACCGCCGCGCTCCAATCGGCCTGCGAAAGATCGCTGCCGAGGAAGACTCCGCGCGCCCCCCAGGCATTTTCTGAAAAGCCGGACACCTTGAGGATCAAATCGCGCTCCTTTTGTGACAGGCTCTTGAGCTGCTGCCAGTCGGTCAGATTTAGCTCGGGAATGGCGGCGTGTGGCGGCAGCGGCGCCGGGTCCACCAACCAGGTGTAGGGAATGATTTTTTTCAGCCGCGCCAGAAAAGCTTCGCCGAGTTCCTGCCGCCAGAACGGTTGCAGATTGCGATTCCACAGCAGCGCGAAGAGCATTTTTTCCTCGAACAACGGTTTGGGCGGCGGCGTGACGTGGATTTGTTTGTTCGCGGCGAGGTCGAAAACCTGTCTGGCGTTTGCCACATTGGCCAGATCGAACAATTCGAAAAAACGATAGACCGCATCGCCGGGGTTGAATGCGGTGAAACTGGCTGGCTGCAAGTGAAACTTCGTCCCGCCGCGCTGGTTCAATTGCGCCGCCACCCATTCCATCTCCGGCCGGTACGTGGCCGCCTCCTCCGAAACGATGATGTGTACCTGCGCGGCATCGCCAAAGATGCCTGCAAAGCCATCGAGCATGCCCGTGGCGCCGCCGAGCAACCTGGGGCCGGCATCCGGTGTACCCAGTTTGGAATACGTCTGATTCAGCCAGGCGGTAAGACCGATGCCGCCGGGCACGCTGTCGAGTTCGGTGATGCTGAAGCCGTCTTCGGTGAGCAAAATATCCGGGCGGATGACGCGCGGCACGTCATTCTTGAATGTGGCGGAACGTTGCAGCTCGATTAGTTCCGGTGGCTTGCCGAGGTCCAGCCACTGCGCCACCCATTCCGGCTGCTTGCCTTCCACGCTTTTGCGATAGAGCAGATTGACCGCGCGATAAAACTGCAACAGCACGCGCCCCAGCGAGTCAATGTCCTTGGCCAGTTTTTCGCCGAGTGAAAACGGCGCGGGCGAGACCTTCCACTCCATGCCGGCAAACAGGCCGCCGGAGGGCAGGGCATCACGGATGAATTGGGCGGATTTCTGGGGTGACATGAGAATTAGATCCGGGTAGGGCGGCACTGGAATGCCGGAAATGAAAATGCAGGCTGGTGCTGCCCGTTAAAAGTGCCACCCGCTCCGGGCAATGGAGGCCGGCGGTCTGAGCAACAGCTTTGTTGGTCCCGCAACGTTTTCGGTTGCACTCATGCGGGGAAACTAACCCCGGACGCTCCGGCTGGCAAGTGAGGGTTCGGCTCCAGCCACGCCAGCACCCAAGCTGGCCCAGGATAAAGAGATTGACCGCAAATGACTTTTTTCCACACTGCGCGGCATGAACCTGCCGGCTTCCATCGTCAGCCATCCGCCTCGGGCGGTGCCGCTCTCCACCCGGCTGGCGATTTTGTCCGGTTGGCCGTTGCCGTGGTTCGGGTGAATCAATTGCGCACCTGCCCGTTGCCGATACCCAGCCATTTGTAGCTGGTCAGTTCGTCCAGGCCCATCGGGCCGCGCGCGCCAATCTTGTCGGTGCTGATGCCGATCTCCGCACCCATGCCGAACTCGCCGCCGTCGGTGAACCGCGTGCTGGCATTCCAATACACCGCCGCGGAATCCACCCCGGCAAGGAACTGCCGCGCGTGCGTCTCATCCTTCGTGATGATGCTGTCCGAGTGCGCCGAGCCGTAGTGGTTGATGTGGTCAATGGCCGCCTTCACGCCGGACACCACCCGCACGTTGATAATGTAATCGTTGTACTCGGTGAACCAGTTCTGTTCCGCAGCCGGTTGCACGTTGAAATTTCCGGACGACAAAATTTCTTGCGCGGCGCCGTCGGCAAAGAACTTCACGTGCTTCGCGGCGAGCTTGGCTGCAATGTCGGGGAGGAACGTCGGGGCAATGGCCTGGTCCACCAGCAATGTTTCGGCAGCGTTGCAGACACCGGGCCGCTGGACCTTGGCGTTGAGCACAATCTCCTCCGCCATTTTCAAATCCGCGGCGGCATCCACGTACACGTGGCACACACCCTTGTAATGTTTGATCACCGGCACCTTGCTGCATTCCGTCACGGCGCGGATGAGGCCCTCGCCGCCGCGGGGCATGCAGAGGTCCACATACTGGGTCAGGGAGAGCAGGGCGGGGATGGCTTCGCGGTCGGCCACGGGCACCACCTGGATGGCGTGTTCGGGAAAATGCGGCAACTGCCGGCGCCCGGCGGCAATCATCGTCTGGGCGATGACCTGGTTGGAATGTAGCGCTTCCTTGCCCCCGCGCAGGATGGTGGCGTTGCCGGATTTGAAGCACAGGCTCGCGGCATCGGCGGTGACATTGGGGCGCGATTCGTAAATGATGACCACCACGCCGATGGGCGTGGAAATTTTTTGGAGCTTCAAGCCGTTGGGCCGGGTGCGTTCGTCCAGAATTTTCCCGACGGGATCGGGCAGGGCGGCAACCTCGCGCAGCCCCCGGGCCATGCCGGCGATGCGTTTGGCGTCGAGCTGCAGGCGGTCCAGCATGGCGCGCGCGAGGCCCATCTGCGCGCCAGCTTCCATGTCAAGCGCGTTGGCGGCCTGCAACGCGGGGGCTTCGGCCTCCAAGGCCTCGGCCATGGCGCGGAGACACGCATTCTTCTCGGCCGTGGTCAGCAACGCCAGCTCCCGCGAGGCGGCCTTGGCCTGCCGGGCCAGTTGCGTCATTTGTTCCGTCAAATTCATACAGGGAAAATAGCCTAAAACCGCCGGGAAGAAACCGGAAAGCTTGGTTCCGCCGTCCCGGAGACCCGCTTAGGATTTTTTTCGACTTTTGGTGACCGGCTTCTCATTCAGCGCATAACTGGAAGCCTGGGGGGGCGGATAACGGAATTTGGCGGGGGACGGCACGCCTTTTCGGACGCGTTGCGGCGGCAGGGCGAGTTCCTTGGGCAGGGAAATTCCCACCCGCAGCAGCTTTTCGACAATGGCGTCGCGGATGAACTGGGAGCGGTTGCGATAGCCAGCCTGCGCCATGCCGGCATCCAATTCCCGGAGAAAAACCTCGTCCACCGCTATGGGTAACAGTTTCTGGCCGGGCGCGCGTTGGTTCGACATGTTTCCATATATATCAAATTATTGCGCCAAGACCAAAAAAATCGGTTGACTATAATATATATCAGATATATATACGCTGCGATGAAAAACGGCGGGGGCAAAGCGGCCGGGGGAAAATGGCTGACGGTGCGGGTGCCCGGGGCTCTGCTGCCGCGGCTCGATCAGGCCGCCAAAGGCCGGGGCACGGACCGCGCCGGGTTCATCCGCCGGGCCATCCGCGAAAAACTGGCCCGGCACAACGCCTCCCCCGGGCATCCCGGTTGCCCATGAAACTCAAACCGGCCATTTTGGTGGTGGACGACTCGCCCGAGCTGTTGCGGATGATGGTGACCCTGCTGCAACGGGCCGGCTGCGCGGTAACCGGCGCCGCCAGCGGGGAGCAGGGGCTGGCACTGGCTTTGGCGGGACATTTCGACCTGGCCGTGTTGGACATTGATTTGCCCGGCATGACCGGGTTCGAGCTGTGCCGCTGTTTGAAGGAAACCCCCGGACGCGACCCGCTGCCGGTCATCTTCGTATCCGGACGGAGTTCCGCGGATGACCGGCAGCAAGGGTTGGCCCTCGGCGCGGCGGACTACATCGAAAAACCATTTGAAGCCCCGCTCTTCGCCCGGCGTGTCTTGACCGGTGTCGAAATAATTTCCCGGTAGGATGCTTGGAAAGCCCGGAGGCCGGGCGTCAATGGTCGGAAGGAAGTGTGCTAGAATTAATGATGGTTGACCCCGGCGTTGTTGTCTTCGCTCGCTTGACTAAAATTGAAAAAATCTCCGGATCCGATGCTGCAACTCGCCGGACTTCAAGGTGACGGAAAACGAATACCAGCGATCGCTCATCGGGTCGTAGCTCTCGCCGCTGACTGTTTCCGTTTCAATCCGCAAATTGCGAATGCCGTCAAGGGATATACGTTTGCTTACCCAACGTTCGCCCCGGTCGTCAAACAACCACAAGTGAGTCAAATCGCTGATAACGAGTAGCTTCCGTGAAAGATCACACGCCGCCGAGGTTATGCAGGCGCCGAAGTGACGGAGGCATGTCCGGCTTTGCGGCTCAACAACATATGCCGTCCCCCCTGAAATTACGATGACGGTGCGTCCATCCGGATGCATAAACACCGCATTGTACTGACAAATCCCCGGCTGAAAATTGCCGACCCAGGAATTAATAGTCTGCGGGAGAAAGCAAACGACAAGTCCTTCGGAGTGCGTTCCACGACCAGTGGCGCTGAATGCCTCGGGAACCGGGCCAACTCCGGGCAGGCCGGGCAACACTTCGAATAATGGCGCTGGAGAAATTGAGCTTGCCTCGGTGGACATGATAAAATGGCGATCAACAGGAGACGCGACACTTATTTGGCGGACCAAGCCTATCCCGCCTCCGGCACTCTGCGTTTGAGCAAAGCGCAAACATATCTGGTCTCCCCAAAGAGCAGGCCTGCGGGAAAAGTGGAGACCAGCTCCCACCCTTCGGCGCCAAGGACGTTTAATTGTCCGGCAATTTCGGCAGGATCAAAATCGGTGCCGGAAAAAAAGCCGAGGTCCATTGTCAGTTTCAGTGCCGTGTATTCCCATTTTGGGTTCATTGGTGTCTTTCTTATAGTTGGAGGCTGAGACTGCCACTCCAATTGGCGGGTCTCAACAGACGGCAGCGACCCGGTATCATGGCTTCGGGGCAGCTGACATCCTCTGCTCGATGCCAGCCAGGTAGTGCGACAATTCCGTGAGCCGGCGAACATCCTCTGGCTGCGTCAAAATCTGCTGAAGGCCCCGTATTCCTATCCGGACGCTTGGCAAGCGTGGATCGATCTCCTCACGATGCGCCAGCATATAATCCAAAACGCCTCGGGCAAGGGTAACCGCCTCTTGCTGCTGCTCTGCCGTCGGGTGAGCCCGGACCCCGTAGTCCGCCAGGGCTGACAAGGTGAGGTGCAAATCTGTTATGCCAATCCGGCGGGCCTTTTGAACATCGCCTGCGTCTAAGGCACGCAAAGTCGTCAGCATCACCTTGCCGTCAACCAAATCCATCTCGTAGGCTTGCTGGTAGTCCTCCTTGGGGGCCGTGCTGCAACCCGCCAGCACCACGAGGAACAGAATGGATATCGTTTTCATGACGCAAATAACATCTGGCGGTTCCTATTGGCCGGGCTGGAATGGCGCACTGATAATTGAATTAGGTCCATGACAGACCGACACGCCTGCTTGGGCGGACCCAGCGCCGCGCTTAGTTTCGGCAAAGGTAGCGCGCTGGCGTTGGGAAGGCAACCGCCCGCTGGCCCCCGGTCTCCCGCCGCCAATGGATAAAATAGCCAATGCCGCCGCCTGCCTTGGTAGCTGCGGAGCAGCGTCCGGGAGTAGCCCACGGCGCCAGCCGTGGGAAAAGCGCCTCCCGCTCCAAGCCCCGACAGGGGCGAACCATTGGGCGTCAGGGATGGCATTAGCATCAAAGTGGCCTTTGAATCTCCAGGCATCAAAAAAATATCGCTTCTTTGCGTCCCTGACGTCCTTTGCGTGAGGTATTTCTCCGCCTTGGTTTTCTTGGTTGCTTGGTGGTTCACCCTGCATTTTGTTTTAACAATGATTTTGCGTTTTTTTGATTTCTCAAATTTACAACCCGTTCTCCCGGAAACGATTTAAACTTTTAAACGCTCGTTTTTTGCCTCAAAAAAATTGGTTAACCATTAAACCACATGGGTTCCGTGACCGTGATAGAATGCTCGCTGGGATGCGAAAAAGCGCAACCAGAGCCGGCCCTTGGGCCGAGGAGAAAGGAATGCAAAATGCCAAAGGCAAAATGCAGAATGACCCGATGCGCGATGGCGCTATTCCGCAATGGTCCGGAGTGCGGCCGGCTCGGCCGCGCGTTTCGTAAAGCTGCGGAGCAGCGGGCGATAGTAGCCCCC
>DATJIU010000335.1:0-11166 GCA_035492855.1 Dongiaceae bacterium
GCGGCGGCCACGGCTTGGGCAAAGCAATTTCCCGAAGGCGAAATGCGGCAACTCGCCCTGAACACCATTGCCGAATTCAATCAGCGCAGCCATCCGGCGCCATAATGGATGCCGGACATTCGCGTCCCCCGTGCCCTACAAAATCCGGAGAATAATTTGCAACCCAAGACGAGCCTTCCAGTTGCGGACCCGCCATCTTTTTCCGGGTTGCCGCGCCCTCGGTTTTGAAGCCCGGGCCCCGGAAATATCCGGGAGTTTTTCAAAATGAATCCCGGCGCAAATTGTTTGCCTGCGCCGGTTTAGGCCGGGCAGGGTGGCGGATATGAAATTAATTATATGAGCAAGACTGTAAAAAAAGTGGGAATCCTGACGGCGGGCGGCTTGGCCCCGTGCCTGAGTGCTGCCATCGGTTATTTGATCGAGCAATACACCACCAAAGCGCCCAAGGTGGAGATCATTTGCTACGTCAATGGTTACATGGGGTTGTTGCAAGGCAAGAGCCTGAAGGTGACGACCAAGGTGCGCAAGAACTGGAAGGCGTTTGTGGAACACGGCGGCAGCCCCATTGGCAACAGCCGCGTGAAGCTCACCAACGTGAAGGATTGCGTGAAGCGTGGCTTGGTGGCAGAAGGCCAGGATCCGCAAAAGGTCGCTGCCGATCAGTTGGTGAAGGACGGCGTGGATGTGCTGCACACCATCGGCGGCGACGACACGAACACCGCCGCAGCGGACCTCGCGAGATTTCTGAAGGCGAACAATTATGACCTCACCGTCGTGGGTTTGCCCAAGACGATTGACAACGACGTCGTGCCCATCCGGCAAAGTCTGGGAGCGTGGACGGCGGCGGCGGAAGGCGCCCGTTATTTTGCCAACGTGGTTTCCGAGCACAACGCCAATCCGCGCATGCTCATCATTCACGAGGTCATGGGCCGCAACTGCGGCTGGCTCACGGCGGCCACCGCGGTGGAATACCGGAAGCTGGTGGCACAAATGAACTTCGTGCCCGACCTCGGCCTGAGCCGCGCGCGGCGCGAAGTTCACGGCATCTATATTCCCGAGATGGCCCTGGATATCGCCGCCGAAGCCGCCCGCCTGCGAAAGATCATGGATGAGCACGATTGCGTGAACCTGTTTGTCTCCGAGGGCGCCTGCGTGCCTTCCATCGTCGCACAAATGGAAGCCCGCGGCGAGGAAGTGCCGCGCGATGCCTTCGGCCACGTGCGGCTGGACAAGGTGAACGTCGGGGCTTGGTTCGCCAAGCAATTTGCCGACATGATCGGCGCGGAGAAGACGCTCGTGCAGAAGAGCGGTTATTACAGCCGCGCCGCCGCGGCCAATGCCGCTGACCGCAAACTTATCCGGAGCTGCGCCGTCAAAGCGGTGCAATGCGCCCTGGCCGGCACCGGTGGCGTGGTGGGCGAGGACGAGGAGCAGGGCGACAAGTTGCGCGCCATCGAATTTGAGCGCATCAAGGGCGGCAAGCCGTTCGCCATTCAGACCAAGTGGTTTGGGAAACTGCTCGCGGACATCGGCCAGCCCCTCGGGGCCACGGTGGAAGTGAAGCACTGATTCGGAGACCTAAAGCGTGTCGGCCGATGCAAAGATCACGAAGGCTTGGTCGGCAGGATGGGGCAGCAGGCGGTGACATAAATTTCATTGCGGGCCAGCCGGGTGTCTGCGGCGTATTTTCGCCAGAGCCACGCGGCTACCACGGAATTACGCGCCTGGATCAAAGCCGCGGCCTCCTTGTCCCGGAGTTCGGGCAGTTGTTGAACGGATAAATCCAGGTCGGCGGCTTTGTCGGTTTCCATCGCGGTGTCATCGGAATCCGGCGGGAGCTCATCCGGGACTTCGGGGCCGGCCGCCGGAGGACTCCAAGGGCTGAGAACTGTGAGGAGAAAGTAAAATTGTTTTTCCGGGTCCCAGTTCAGGCCGGAACGGATGTCGTCGGACAATTCCCGTTGCAACGAATCCAGATCGGCGCTGAGCTGTTCCGGCGGACAAACATGATTGAGTTCCACCCAATAGCCCTGTTCAAAATCATCCTGCTCGATGGTCTGCAGCCGGTCCCAAGTTCGCTGCGCAATTTCCGGCCACCCAAGGATCAGATTGCCCGCTTCGGTTAGCAATTGGTCCACCAGTTGGGCGGCGACCAATTTTTTGACTACCATATGGGCGGGATGCTCGGTTTCCTCTGACCGGTGCAGCCAGGCTTCAAAGCATTCCTGGGCGATCTCGGCATCCGGACCATAGAAGATGGCGCTGGAGACGCCATCCCAGGTTTGAACGGTCTCCACCGTTTGACCATTCCTGTTGGGTTGGGCCACCACTGCGGTAACGATGGACCCGGCGCAAAACAAATAGGCATTCATGGTCGTTGGATTCTGGTTTGATTACCAGGGGTTGATATCCCATCCGCAATAAATCCGCCAAGCAATTAATTATGCGGTAACGGGGCGAATGCCAGTGCTGGCCTGGTCGAATGGCTTCCGGGACACGCGTAGGGCGAGCTGCCAAAATATCAAAACTATTCTTCCAACGCTCCGGCAACGGCGGCTTCAATTTCGCGGGGGCCATCGCCGCCCAGCTGGCGGTCCACGACCTCCAGGCGGCGGATAAGGTCCAGCACTTCTTTGCGGCTGTACGGGCCCCCGGCGGCATCACAGAAATGCGTGCGGCAACCAAAAGGGCGATCGGCGTAAATCAGACAGCGGCCGGTCTCGCTTTTGAGCAGGGGACAGGTTCCATCAGTTGGCTCGGGCAGTTCCTTGCGGCCTGTGGCGCGAAACGCCTTGGCGGCCAGGAGTGCCTCACCCCGGGTGAGCTGCGGCGTGAGGCCGGTGAGCTGAAACCGGCAGCACTCCGTGCGCGCGGTGCATTGACGCGCCACCGGCCGCCGGGCCAGTTCGGCGTACACGGCGCGGACTTCGGCGAACAAACGCGGCAATTCTTCGCGGCGCATGATGGCTTCCCTTTCCAACAAAATGCCGGAACCGGCCCGGGGCTGCGAGTCAAAATGGGTTGGGCTTGAGTTGATTGCCGGGAGGCGGTTAAGGTGAGGCCGTCAGTCCGGCGAAGGCCGGACGGCATTGCCGGCTGCGGAGAAAACCCAACCCGAACCATTTGCAACCCGGCGGCGCGGCCGCCACGCGTCAACCATGTCCGGCAGCCTGAATTTTCCGCCAAACTTTCTTTGGGGCACCGCCACTTCCCCAACGCAGGTGGAAGGGCACATCCACAACGAATGGACGGACTTCGTGGCGCCGGATGGGGGGACCTGCCGGGTGGCTTGCGATCATTACCATCGCTATCCCGAAGACGTGCAGTGGATGACGCAGCTTGGGGTGAACGCCTATCGCTTCGGCATCGAATGGTCGCGGTTGCAGGCGGCGCCCCGGGCCCCGCTGAACCGCGCGGAACTGGACCGCTATGTGGATTTGCTGGACCGGCTGAATGCCGCCGGCATTGTCCCTATGGTGGTGTTGCATCACTTCGCGAACCCGCCTTGGCTCAATGCCGCCGGAGGCTGGACAAATCCCGCCGCGGTCCCGGCGTTTGCCGATTTTGTGCGGCAACTCGTCCCGGCCTTAAAGCATCGCGTCTATCTGTGGAACACTTTCAACGAGCCGGACACCTATGCGTCCCTGGCCTATTTGCTCGGCGGTTTTCCGCCGCACTGCCGGTGGCGTTGGGGCTCGTTTCGCCGCGTCATCCGGCACATGGCACAGGCGCATGAATTGGCGGCGGGCATCATCCGGAGTGAGGCGGGGCCAGGCCGAGCGCCCGAAGTGGGCATCGCCAAAAACTGGACGGTGTTCCGGGCGTTTCACGAATGGTCGCCCTGGGATTGGGCCACGGCGCGGGCCAGCCATTACGCCTTCAATCAATTTGTGCTGAACGCGTTTCTGGGCGGACGCCGGCGGGCGGCCTCCACATTTTTGGGGCTGAATTATTATGGTCGCGTGCGGTTCCACCATTTCCAAGCGATGATCCCGGCCAGCGGCTCGCCCGCCCGCCAGTTGAGTGACCTCGGCTGCGAATGCGATGATATGGTGGAGCGGCATCCTCCCGGCCTGGGCATCGCACTGCGCACGTTGCACCGGCGGTTTGGCCTGCCCATTTACCTCACCGAACATGGCTCGGCCTCGCGCGACCCGGAGTTTCGCATCCGCGACCTGACCCGGCATCTGGAGGTGTTGCAGGAGGCACTGGCCGCCGGGGTGGACTTACGCGGCTTCTTCTACTGGTCGTTGATGGACAACTTTGAATGGCAGTTTGGCTACACCAAGAAATTCGGTCTGCTGGCGGTGGATTTTGCCGATGCCCAACTCCCGCGCCGCATGACGCCCGTGGGCGAATTTTATCGCGGCATTTGCACGGCGGGCGGTCCGGTTTGCACCCGGCCGGGAGATGGAGTAGCTTGTTCGCCATGAGGCCCCGGCTTTCATGGATGCTGGGCGGGCTGTTATGCTGCCTGTTGGCGGTGGTGAAGCTGCCCGCCGATCAGGTGGCGATGCAAAACGGCGACCGCTACTTCGGCAAACTCGTATCGGTATCGGCCGATACCGTGGTGCTGGACAGCGAAATGCTCGGGCGGATCAAAGTCTCGCGGAAATATGTCGCCAGTCTGGTCCTGGGCACGAACCGCACCGAACAGGTCACCGCCACCAACCGGCTGGCGGAATTTGCGAGCATGCCGGCCACCAATGCCCCGGCTTCGCCCGCCACCAACCAGGTTTGGTCCGTTGAGCTCAGCCACGCGACGGGCACCACGAATGTCATCCAACAAATCCGGGACCAATTGTTGGCGGGCAATCCCCAGGCGACGGGGAAGTTCAATGAAATGGTGGCCGGCTACATGAGCGGCAAGCTGAGCGTTGCCGACATCCGTCGCGAAGCGCAGTCGGTGGCCGACCAAACCCGCGCCCTCAAGCGCGAGTTGGGGCCGGACGCCGACGATTCGCTGGACGGCTATCTTTCCGTGCTCGACGCTTTTCTTGAGGAAAGTGCCCCGCCCGCAGCGGCCACCAACTCGCCCCCGGCAGCCCAACCGGCGGGAAAATAGTTCTGCCTCCTGAGCCCGGCGGGCAATCGAGGAACGGCATTTCTTCCTGCCTGCCATTCTACGCTTGGAATGTTTACCTCAAAGCGGCTAAATATCCCGGCAACGTAGTATGAGCGAAGCCAATCCATTTGCCCCAAAGAAACCTCAAGCCGGCGCCAGGGCCGGATCCTCCAGGTTGCCCTGGGGGGTGGCGGGCGTTTTGGGAGTGTTGTTGATTGCGGCATTGCTGCTGTGGGCCGGGGCGGTCGGACGCATGCGCGGCTTGCAAGCTCTGCCGGCGCAAGTGGAGCAGCTTAAAGAGCAATTGACCCAGGCCCAAGCCGACAGTGACGATGCCAAAAGCAAACTTGCCGCCCAGCAACAGCGCATTGCCGAACTGGAAAAGGAAAAGGAAATGGCGGCCCAGATGTCCAAGGGGCTGGAGGATGAGATGCGCACCGATCTGGAATCGAAGGACGTCACCATCTCCAAGCTGCAAGGCAAACTGACGGTGAGCATTCTGGACCGGGTGATGTTTGATTCCGGCGAGGCCGTACTGAAACCGGATGGCGAGGCGGTGATGCGAAAAATCGCCGCGGTGCTGGCCGAACATCCCAAGCTGAACATCCAGGTGGTGGGGCATACCGACAACGTGCCCATCCGCGCCCGGTTTGCCAGCAATTGGGAACTCTCCACCGCGCGGGCGCTGGCGGCGGTGCATTTTCTTACGGAAAAAGCAGGAGTGGATCCCCACCGGGTTGCGGCGGTGGGTTATGGCGAATACCGGCCCATTGCCGACAACGCCACCGCCGAAGGCCGCGCCCAAAACCGCCGCATCGCCGTGGTTATTTTGCCCGAAGAACTGGCCACTGCCGATGTACGCTCTGGCGCCGCTACCACCAATGCACAGCCTCAGCTCGCCATCCCGGACGGGACGGCACCAACCGCCCAGTAGTCTGTGGCGACTCTCCAATTAGGGTGACAGCCGCATGCCCCTGGTTTTGGATTCACCCAAAAGTCTATGGCGACGTGATGCGGACCCGGTAGAAACGGCCATCCGCCGGCGCTGCGGGATCGGAGAGAATGCAGGCGCCGCCATCGCCCGTGAGCGATTGGATGGTGACCCAATTGGGCGGGGTCAGCGAGGCCGTTGCTTCCAAATGATAGGTCAGTCCGCGCAAGGTGTCACACTGGAGCGCGACGTGTCCCGGCTGGCAATGCGGCATGGTCATGGTCAAACCGGTGGGAGGCTCGTTGGTGCGAACAAAGTAGAAGTTGATATTGGACACGGTAGTACCCGCAGCAACCGTGACCGGCTGGGCCGCGGCGAAGTCGGCAGCATTGGGATACCACAATGCAGGATACCCCATGCTGGCCGGCACAAACCGGACCCGGTGGGTCCCCGGAGGAATGTAAGCGGCGAGGTAGGTGTCGGAGTTGTAGCTTTCCACCCAGTTGGAGGACACGAGCGTTTGTGTCGCGTTATAGCATTCCAACGCCCCCATCAGATCTTGCGGACCACCCAGGCCGCCATTATCGGCGACCTTCATGGTGCCGGTAATCTGTCCCCGCGTGGCAGTGTTGACAATGGTTAGCACGGCAAAACGTTCGGCCCCGCTGGCTTCCCCATGAAACAAATAATTCCCCGGCGGCGTGCCGGCGGGAATGGGGAAGGTCCACGATGCGGAATGGTTGGCCGGGTCACTCTCCAAGGTATCGAAGGAAATGTTGAGAAAACCCTCGTATCCAATCCAGCCCAGCGGTTCCGTGGCGTGGAGATAAAAGGTGTTGGTAAAGAGCCCCGAGTTGTCGGCAATGGCGCTGAGGCTGGCAGTATCCACGTAGGGCGCGGCCGGGAGGTTGATCGTGACCGGCAACGTGCGGACAAAGCCGTCCGCCGCCGTGAAAGTCAGCGTCACCGTTCCGCTTTGCTGGGCGAGAAACCGGGGGCCAAAGGCAGTGTCAAAAACCAGCAACCGCTCCGGATCGCTAGACGTTACGTTGATGGGCAACGCTCCAGGCGGGCCAAACCCACCCGTGGTGATGATGTTGCCTTCATTATCAATGGCCTCGAAACTTATCGGGGATTCTCCCTGGTTGGTGATGGTTTTGCTGGCCACGCTTATTTTCTGATAGGTGTCATCGTATTCGAAAATATTGATGTTGGTGACATTGATCACCTTGAGTTTGAAGGGAATGAAACGGGCGAACGAATGGTCTTCCAGGCTTTGGGCCAGGCCGCGATAGGTTCCGGCGGCAAGGGTGCTGGTATCCAGCGCGAAACCGAAACCGCCGTCCTGTTTGACCGGCAGGTCGGTCGAACTGGCAATGCCCGGCGGGTCAACGACCATGAAGCTCACGCCATTGGTGCTGGTAAAACCGTTGAGGAAGTTGACGCGGAGCAGCAATTGGGCGGTGGTGCCTTTGACTGCGGTCATTTCAGTTTGTACCGGGTTCACGATGAAGTTGGGCGAGGTGACAGTGAACGCCGCGGCGCCGTTGGCTTCAACACCTCCAGCCATGACATAGATGCCGCCGCTGCGAAGCGGTTCAACCACCCGGGCGACAATCTGGGTGTTATTCCAGGAGGCAATTTGCGCCAGGGGGGGGCCGAACAAATAACCAATCATCCCCGCCGGCCAGGTGCCGATGATTACCTGGCCGGTGGCAGTGCCAAAATTGGTGCCGCGAAGGGTCAGCAGGGTGCTGGTACCCAGGGGGCCGCTGAGTGGGTCCACCCCGGTAATTTGGGGGACCGCGCCCACCGTTCCGGCAGCCGTCAGGCTTACATCGTCCATCCAAAAATCACCCCAACCCGCCTTGGTGACCACCAGACGCACCAGATTGGTGGCGTCTCCAGGCAGCGTTACGGTGGCAGTGCAATTGGTCCAGTCGGCGATGGTGGCATCATCAGATTGCAACAGCCGGAGCCGCTGCACCACACCTCCGGTTGACACGTAATCCAGGTCCATTGCGATCGTCCGGGTCGTGGACACATTGGCATTTTTCAGGCGCACTTTCAATGTCACGGGAGTGCCGCCGCTGACAGCGACATTCAGATTTTGATACACGATCGGTCCGGAATAATTCCAGGAGATGGGGTTCAGATGCACCGCGCCGTCGGACACTGGATTCCAGATGCCGAGGTCGGGATGCAGCCTCCAGCCGGTAAGTCCGGCGCTGAAGTTGCCGTTCACGAGGGTTTCCACCGCCAAACTCTGAATGACTCCCAGCATAAGCATAACTGGAACCAGGACGCACTTGGCACAAATCGGGATCCGAAGGGAAGCGAAGTGGGGATTCATGCCTAACTGATATCAAACCGTCGGTTGATTTGTCTCCACCCTCTTTGCGAAAAACTGCCCCGGAATTGGCGAGTTACTTTGTGGGAAATATTTTGCAGCTAGCGATTTGTAAAAAACGACTCCAAAAAATGTGTTAGCGCCGCGGCGGCGGCGGCGGTTGTAGCGGCCCCTTGCCGGAAGAACGTTTGTCCGCGTGCAGAATCAGTTTCTTTACTGCTGCGGGTTTGGCTGTCGGCTGCAGACCATGGCGGGGCGCTGCATCTCAGTCCGGGAGGCGGTTCTGGTCAACTGGTGGAGTGCGGGGCCGAAGCTGGCATAGCTTGCCGAGGGGCGGTTCACTGACTGTTCTCCATCGCGATAGATGCGTTCAGTGAGCAAGCCATTGCTGAATCATGGCGGCGGCCACCTCGTCGCAACCCTTTTCGGCATCCGGTCCGGCGATGTTGGTGCCGACGATGACGGCAAAATCCTTCTGCGGCGCCAGCCACATGACCACGTACCACATGGTGTTGGAGCCGTTGTGCATGAGCGTGGGGCCTCCGGCCCAGTCGCGTTGCAGCACCACCCAGCCGCAGGCATAGTCGCTGCCCGGCGGGGCGGTGTGCAATTTGCGGAATGTCCTGGGCGCGAGCAGACCGCCGCGTTGCTCGCCTTGCAGGTGCGCGATCACAAACTGCGCCAGATCATCCAGGCGGCAATGCACCCGGCCGCCGGGCGCGATGGCCGGCGGATTGTCCCGCTGCACCGGAATGATTTTGTCCCCTTCTCGCAAATGTCCCCAGGGCTGGTCCACCTGGCCCGGAGTGCCGGGCGGGCCGAAGCCCGCGGTGTCCATGTGCAGTGGCTGAAATAATTTTTCGGTGATGAGTGTTTCCCACGGCTGCCCCGCAATTTTTTCCAACATCGCGCCAACAATGGAATAGCCTTGGTTGGAATAAATCATTTTGGTTCCTGGCGGGGCTTCCGGCGGTTGCGCCAGCACCGCCTGAATGAAAGCATAACGCTGTTCCTGGGGCGTGCCGGTTTCGGCCCAGGCGGCTTTCCACGCGGCCGGTGGCGGGGTCTGCGGCACCCCGCCACGATGCGTGAGCAATTGTTCCACAGTGACCGTTTCATACGCCGCCGCCATCTTGCCTTTCAACTCGGGGAAAACGTCGGCAATCGTGGTGTCCCAGCGCAGCTTGCCAGCCTCGATAAACATCGCGGCCAGGGTGGCTGTCATGGACTTGGTGCAGGAGCCGATGTGGAAGACATCATTGGTGGTGAGCGGGGTGGGGTCGCCCCACTTGCGCACGCCCACCGCGGCGCGGTCGCAGATTATTCCGTCCTTCACCACCACCACGGCCAGGCCGGACAAACGGTGCTGTTCCAAGATGGATTTCAACATGGCAGTCGTCGCGGGGGTTGGGTTGGGTGTGTTGGTTTGAGCCGCCGCCGCGTGCCCGCAAAAAAGAAACAGAACTGAGGCTGTGACCGGAAACAGCCTGTGGCAAAATCGGACGGCAATCACAAAGGGCAGTTAAAGTGAATCGAACTGAATGTCAAGCCGTCCACTTAGGAGCTGCCATCGCCCTGCCCGGGATTGCCGGAAGGCGGCAGCAGTTCTAAGGTCAACGCATGAAACATCTGCTGCTGTCGGTCGGGGTTTTGCTGGGAGTATCCGGTTTTCAACCGGTCCCGGCGCTGGCGTCTCGTTACACGGAGCCGTATCCCGTGGCGCTTTCCAAAAAAGGCCTGCAGGTGGAAATCGTGGATGACGCCCTTGCCCTGGGGGTGAAACAGGCCGCGCTCAATTTCAACCTCGGCCAGCTCATCGATCCTCAGGGCGCCCCCGGCAATCCCGTTTGGGAAAAGGATGGACGCAAATACCACTTTCAGCGGGGCTACCTGGAGGAAATGGATCGTCGCATCAAGGAACTTTCCGACCATGGCGTGGTGATCACTTTGATTGTACTCACGTACCAGTCGGGTGACCCGGTGGTGAACCGGATTCTGATCCACCCGGGATGTGTGACCAATGCACCCAATCATCTGGGCAATTTCAACACCGTCACGGATGAGGGCCGCCAGTGGCTGGCCGCCACGCTGGAATTTTGCGCCGAACGCTGGTCGCGTCCGGACCAGAAGTTTGGCCGCGTGGCCGGTTACATCATGGGCAACGAGGTCAACTCCCACTGGTGGTGGGCCAACATGGGCCGGGTGCGCATGGAAACGTTTGCCGACGATTATCTGCGTACCGTGCGGCTCGCGCACGACGCCATCCGCCGGGAATCCAGTTGGGCGCGGGTTTACATTTCGTTGGAACATCACTGGAACATCCGCTACGCCGCCGGCGATGAATATCAGGCCTTTCCCGGCCGGGCTTTTCTGGATTATTTTGCGCGCCAGGCCCGCGTGGGCGGGGATTTTGACTGGGATGTGGCGTTTCATCCTTACCCGGAAAACCTGTTTGAGCCGCGGTTTTGGAACGACAAAACCGCCACCACCAACGTCCTCACCTCCCCGCGTATTACCTTCAAAAACATTGAGCTGCTGCCGGAATATCTGCGGCGTCCCGAGTTGCTGTTTGAGGGTAAACCCCGGCACATTATTTTGAGCGAACAGGGATTTCACACCCCGCCGGGGCCGGATGGCGAAACCATCCAGGCGGCGGCGTTTTGTTATGCTTACAAAAAAGTCGAGCGCCTGCCGGGCATTGATGCCTTCATCCTGCACCGGCATGTGGACAACGCCAACGAAGGTGGCTTGTTGCTGGGGCTCCGGAGCAATCAGCCTCGCGAGGGCGACCCGCATCCCAAAAAGAAAATCTACGAATGC
>DATJIU010000336.1:0-4478 GCA_035492855.1 Dongiaceae bacterium
TTGTGGGTTTCGTTTTGTTGCTGCTCATAGATGACAAATCCCACGGTCAGCGCCACTCCCAGCAACCAGAGCAGCGCCGCCTTGCCCTGACTCAGGCCGGTGTAGCGGCGGTACAGAATGATGCCGGTCATGGCGACGGCGGCAATCAGGATTACCGCGCCGATGAGGATGGTCCAAAACGGAAAAGAATCTGGTCTCATGAGGATCTCTCTTTCAACAGTTGGGTGGCTTCGGAAACAGTGATTTCACCGCGCTCCAGTTGTTCCAAAATTTGCGAGCGCTTTACCGGCGTGCTGGTGTTGCCGAGCAGTTCGTTCACCAGGTCCAGCCGCTTGCAGACGGTGGGATAGGAAATGCCGAGCTCCTTTTCCACGTCGCGAATTTTCCCGTGGCAGCGCAGAAATATCATGACGAACTCCTGCAAATCCGGCGGCAGGCGGAAGAACAGGGGAATCTCCAGTTGCGAATCAATCTGCGTGTCGCAGCCGTGACAGGACAACCGGGTAATGCCGAGTTGATCACCGCAAAAGGGGCAGCGGGTGATTAGCTTCTTAGACTGATTTAACGGCTTCGGCATTGAATAAATGTGTTTATAAATTAAGAAACTAAAGTCGTCAATTGAATTATTTAAGTTATTCGCGCGGGAGAAATCTGGGCAAGAGTTTGCCAAAATGGAAAGGACGACGACCCGATGGTCGTCGTCCCGAAGCCGCTGGCGAATTAATTGACGGAGGGGAACTTCTCCGGCGGCGCGGCCCAGCGCCTGGACATCATTTTACTTTCCAGGCGGAATCCAGCAGGTCCTGGTCGAACGAACCGGGGATGATTCCTTCAGTGGCATAAACGTACAGCGCGCAGCGATAGACTGGATTCGCAATGTTGCCGATCAGGCTGAGCGGGATGACCAGCAACAGGACTTCCCCGACGACTGCGGCGAGAATCCACCACATGCTCCAATGGAAATGCCAGCAGAGGAAATACGTCGCCACCCCGCCCGTCAACAGTGCGGCCCCGACCAACGCCAGAAACACGAGGCCAAACGCCAGTTCGATCCCCACAAAGCCGAGGACGAGTTCGCCCCAGGTGCGCCGGAGTGTGCCGGCGGAAGCGCGCAGCAATTTCACCGGATTGACGGTCTCCGTTTCCCGTACCAGGGTGGGGATGATGAAAATGCTGGCGACGCTCCACGCGAAGCCGATCACGCTGGTGATGATTCTGCCCAGAAACCCCACCCGTTGCTCGATGGCATGGATGAGATAGCCGACGATGCCGGCGAACAGTGACCAGAGCAGGACGGATTGCCAACGGGTGGCGGCAAAACGAAAGCCGCGCCGGAGGGAAACCGCATTGCCGCCGAGCGCCTGCATGATTTCGTGATAAAACGCCACGTTGGAAAAGGTGGCGATAAACATGGAGGTGAAATAGGCCAGGGCCAAAAATGCCGTTACCCCCCAATGACCTGAAGCCATCACCAGCAGGCCGGTGTTGCCGCCCGGCAACGGTTGGCCGGGAGCGGGGTGCGGTGCCGCAAAGATTTGCGAAAATTTGTCAGCCAGAGCCTCCCAGTGTGCGGCGGACGAATAGGAATGCCCGGTGGGATAGAGCGCAACGGGCGTGAGGAAGAACAGCGCCACGACCAGCGCCAGGCCGGTGGCAATGACCGGAAACCAGAGCAGTTTTTTCTCGCGGAACAGGACGGCGAATGATGCTTGCAGCAACCGGACACTACGTTTGATCTTATTCATGTGGTCTTTCTTTGGGTGATGTACGAAATGATGTTTTCCTCATTCAGTCCGTGACTGCGGGCCTCGGTCAGCATCCGCTGGTAGAGTTCCTTGAGCTTCGCTTTTTTTTTGGCCTCGGGCAGGGTGCCCACCGGGTCATCCAGCTTGACGAAGGAGCCAAAGCCGCGCTGCCCGTCAATCAGGCCCTTGAGGGCGAGTTCGCGATAGGCCTTGGCCACGGTATTGGGGTTGACGCCCAGCGCCTGGTTCAATTCGCGGATGGTGGGCAGCCGGTCGCCGCGGGCCAGGGTGCCGTCCGCCATGGCGGAGGTGAGCCGGTTGGCAATCTGCTTGTAGGCGGGGATGCCCGAGTGAAACTCGATGCGCCAGTCTTTCATCAGTGCGGGAGCGCTCATACTTGAATTATTGTATTAGCATAGTAATACAATAAACCGCGCCGTCAAGTTTTTTGTTTCCCGTTGAAGTTACCGGGGCCGGTTTGTATCGTCCGCTCCATGCCGGCGCCGTCACCGCAGAAACCTACGTCCGCCCCGCCCGCCCGCGGGGAACCGCCGGTTTCCGCCCTGCAACAGCCCGTCACTTCCCAGTGGGGGGTGGGGGGCGAACGCGCCGCGCAACTGGCCCGGCTGAAAATCCAGACCGTCGGTGACCTGCTCCTGCACCGGCCCCGGCGTTACGAGGACCGCCGCCACTTCCGCAAGATTGCCGAGCTTTCCGCCACCGAACCCGGCACCACGCGCGGCACGATTGTGGCATTGGGGCTGAAACGCTTTCGCGGTGGCAGCCGCTCCGTGTTCGAGATCATTCTCGACGACGGCAGTGCGCGGTTGCATTGCCGCTGGTGGAACCTGCCGTTCATGCAGAATTATTTCAACATGGGCGACGAGGTCTTTGCCTACGGCAAGCTGGTGGAAACCAAGCCGCGCACCTTGGATCATCCGGAAACGGAAGTCATCGAAGCTGGCGAGGAAAGTTCCATCCACATCAACCGCATCGTCCCCATCTACCCCCTCACCGAGGGCCTGCCGCAACGCTGGCTACGCGGCCTCCTCTGGCGGACGCTGGCGCGTTACGAGAACGAAATTGCCGAACCCAGAGTTGGGCAGCTCCAAGTAGGGCAGGCTTTCCTTCCTTCCCGCGCCAATGCGGTGCACATGCTGCATTTCCCGGAGGAACTCACGGACGTGGAAATTGCCCGGCGCCGGCTGGCGCTGGATGAGTTTGTGACCTTGCAGGAGCGCATTCAGGAGCGGCGCCAGCGGTTTGAGGCGCGCACCCGGGCGCTGCCCTGTCAGGGCGACAACCGCCTGATGAAACCGTTTCTCGCGGCGTTGGGCTTCAAGCTCACCGCCGCCCAGACGCGCGTGCTGCGCGAAATCCGCGCCGACCTCGGCGCTGCGCATCCCATGCGCCGGTTGTTACAGGGCGACGTGGGTTCCGGCAAAACCGCCGTGGCCGCCTGCGCCGCGCTCATGGCTCTGGAAAGCGGCTTCACCGTCGCCTTGATGGCGCCCACGGAAATTCTGGCGGAACAGCACGCGCGCAATTTTAAAAAATGGTTTGGCCCGCTCGGCATCCTGGTGCGCCTGCAAACCGGCAGCCGCAAGGACGCCGGGGCAGAACTGACCGCGGCCAAGGACGCGCCGTTGCCCGCCCTGGTTATCGGCACGCATGCGTTGTTGACCGGCGGTTTCAATTTGCCCCGGCTCGGCCTGGTCATCATTGACGAACAGCACAAGTTCGGCGTGGCCCAGCGCGAGCAGTTGGTGCGCAAGGGCGCGTATCCGCATCTGCTGGTGATGACCGCCACGCCCATTCCGCGCACGCTGGGGTTGACGCTTTACGGCGACCTCGACGTTTCAGTGATTGATGAACTGCCCGCCGGTCGCGGTGGCATCCGCACCTTTGTGCGGCCGGCAGACAAATTGCCACAGGTCTGGAAATTCATCCGGGAGCAACTGGCCGCCGGGCGGCAGGCCTATGTGGTTTATCCCCGCGTGGAGGAGGAAGACCGGGCGGCCGGGCTCAAGGCCGTGCTGAAGGAATTTGAAACCGTGACCCGGGCGCTGGCGCCGTTTCCGGTGGGGCTGTTGCATGGCCGGCTGAAACCCACCGAAAAGGAGGCGGTCATGGCCGGCTTTCGCGGCAATCAGGTCAAGGCGCTGGTGGCCACCGCGCTCATCGAGGTGGGCGTGGATGTGCCCAATGCCACCGTCATGCTCGTGGAAAACGCCGAGCATTTTGGCCTGGCGCAGTTGCATCAATTGCGCGGGCGCATTGGTCGCGGCGCGCGGGAGAGCCAGTGCATCCTGATCTCCGGCGCCAAAACCGAGGCCGCGCGGGAACGCTTGCAGGTGCTCGCGGAAACGGGCGACGGCTTCAAGATTGCCGAGGCCGACCTGAAATTGCGCGGCCCCGGCGACCTGCTGGGCCGGGAACAAAGCGGCCTGCCGGATCTGCGCTTTGGCGACCTGGTGGAAGACCTGGATTTGATCCGCCAGGCCCGCGAACTGGTGCGGCAGAATTTGAAATGATGTTGGCGTTGGAGGCGATTGGTTCTCTGGTCGCAGCGGGAGAAGTCAGTTTTTTAGCCCGCCCTCACGGCATGAGGCCAGGACATGGGTGGCACCTGAGGGCCTAGACATGGGTGACACTTTGGCGTTGTCTTTGGGGTCTTTTGGGGCTCATGCCATGGAAAATCATCTCATTGGACCAAGGGCGGTGGCGCTTGGT
>DATJIU010000337.1:0-5133 GCA_035492855.1 Dongiaceae bacterium
GCGCATGGATGGCAAGGAAGTGCTCTGGCTGCCGGGTACGGACCACGCCGGCATCGCCACGCAAAATGCCGTGGAAAAGGCACTCAAAAAGGCCGGCGAAATCAAGCATCGCGACGACCTGGGCCGCGAGGCGCTCGTCGCGAAAATCTGGGACTGGAAGGAAAAATACGGCGGCATCATCATCCAGCAGTTGAAGAAGCTCGGCGCTTCGTGCGACTGGTCGCGCGAACGGTTCACGATGGATCCGGAGTATTCGCGCTGCGTGCAAAAGGTGTTCGTGGACCTGTACCAGAAGGGCCTCATCTATCGCGGCAAGCGCATGGTGAACTGGTGCCCGGCCTCGCTCACGGCCTTGTCCGACGAGGAAGTCATCATGAAGGAGCAAAAGGGCCTGCTCTATTATTTCAAGGTGGAGGTGGCCGAGGCGCCCGGCACGTTCCTGACCATTGCCACCACGCGCCCGGAAACCATCCCGGGCGATACCGCCGTGGCGGTGAACCCCAAGGATCCGCGTTATGCCGCGCTCATCGGCCAGCATGTGATCCGGCCGTTGCCGGCGGAACTGCCGCGCGAACAGAAGCTCATTCCCATTGTGGGCGACGAGCACGTGGATTTCGAATTTGGCACCGGCGTGCTCAAGGTCACGCCCGCGCATGACAAGGCGGACTTTGAAATCGGCGCGCGGCATCACCTGGCCGCGATTGAAGTGATTGATGCCGCCGGCCGCATGAATGACGCCGCCGGCGCGGATTTGCGCGGATTGGACCGGTTCAAGGCCCGCAAGGTTGCCTCCGAAAAACTGGCGGAGCTTGGCGCGCTCGAAAAGGAAGAGCCGTACACCAACAACGTTGGCTTTAGCGAGCGCGCCGATGTGCCCATCGAGCCGCGCCTGAGCGAACAGTGGTTCTTGAAATATCCGAGCACCGAAAAATCGCAGGCAGTGGTGGCCACGGGCGAAATGAAGTTTCACCCCGACCGCTGGGCCAAGGTGTACGACCACTGGATGGGTGGCTTGCAGGACTGGTGCATCAGCCGGCAGTTGTGGTGGGGGCATCGGATTCCAGTGTGGTATCGCAATGGTGAAACCCATTGTGGTCTTGAAGCGCCGGCTGGAGAAGGCTGGGTGCAAGACCCCGACGTGCTCGATACCTGGTTCAGCTCGTGGCTCTGGCCGTTTGCCACGATGGGCTGGCCGGAGCAGACGGAGACACTGAAGAAGTTTTATCCCACCACCGACCTGGTGACCGGGCCGGACATCATTTTCTTCTGGGTCGCGCGCATGATCATGGCGGGCTACGAGTACATGGGCGAGCCGAAGTTCGGCCTCCCTAATGCGATGCCATTCCGGAACGTCTATTTTACCGGCATCATCCGCGACAAGCAGGGGCGCAAGATGTCCAAGAGCCTCGGCAATTCGCCCGACCCGCTGGACCTCATCGCCAAGTATGGCGCGGATGCGTTGCGCTTTGGCGTGATGCGCGCCGCGCCGCTGGGGCAGGATATTTTGTTCGATGAACAGAACGTCGAACTCGGGCGCAACTTCTGCAACAAGCTGTGGAATGCCTGCCGCTTCCGCCAGTTGCAGGGCGGCGAAGTGCAGGGCGAAATCAACCCGCAACTGCTCACCGGCGACGACAAGTGGATTCTCCTGCGCCTGGATGCCGTCATCCGCGAGTTGAATGCCGCCTTCGCCGAATACAAGTTCAGCGACGCCACCGCCGCGTTGTACCGTTTCTTCTGGAACGAGTATTGCGACTGGTACGTGGAAGCCAGCAAGGCGGCCTTCTCCAGCCCGGATGAAGCCCGCAAGGCCAACACCCTGGCGGTGATTGATTTCGTGCTGTCGCACACGCTGCGGCTGTTCCATCCCTTTTTGCCGTTCATCACGGAGGAACTCTGGCATGGCATGGGATACAGCACCGACATGCCCGAGGAGCAGGGCGGCCAGACCATCATGTTCGCCCCGTGGCCCAAGGCGCTGGAGGACGACATCAAGGAATTTTACAGCCTGTCCACCGAGGCCGTGGCGTTTGTGGAGGCCCGCAACGATCTGATTGTTCAGGGCCGCAATCTGCGCCGGGCCGGCAATCTCCAGGCCGGCAAGAAGGTGAAATACGTGTTTCATCCCACGGCCCCCATCGCGGCGCACGACGTGGAGGTGCTCAAGCTTTTGCTCAATGCCGAAAACGTGGAAGTCGTGTCTGCCTATGAGCCCAAGAAAGGCACGCCTGCCGTCCGCACCACCTTGGGGGATCTCTATCTGCCACTCGAAGGCTTGATTGATGTGGAAGCGGAACGCGCCCGGTTGACGAAAGAGGTGGAAAAGGACCGCGCGGAAATCGCCAAGGTGGAACAAAAGCTGGCCAATCCCAATTTCACCCAGAAGGTGCCGCCCGCCGTTTTGGAGGAACATCAAAAGCGGTTGGCCGACTGGCAGGCCAAGCTGGCCCATGACCAGGCCGCGCTGGAAGCGTTGGGCTAAGGTGGGGCGGGGGACGGCTCCGCTGCATTCACCTTGGCCAAAACCACATATCCGCCGGAATTCCCGCTAGACGGCAATAGGGCGAATCGTTAGTCTGCGCGCCGAGGTGGAACACAATCTGGTCACAGACATTGCGGTGTGCATCATTGCCGCCTGGGTGATTGCCGTTGCCAGCCAGTTGGCGCGGCAACCGTTGTTGCTCGCCTATCTGCTCGCCGGTTTCGCCATCGGGCCGCATGGCTTCAAATGGGTGACCGACGCTGATACCATCCAGACCATTTCCAGCATCGGGTTGGTCCTGCTGCTGTTCATGATCGGGCTGGAAATTGACCTGCGAAAAATGGCCACCGCGGGCAAGCTCATTTTCATTACCGGCGCGGCGCAAATCCTCGGCTGCGCCGCACTAGGCTGGCTTTTTTTCGGCCTGGCAGGTCCGGGCAAGGGCTGGCTGGAGGCGTTTTATCTGGGGGTGGCGGCGGCGATGAGCAGCACGGTCATCATCGTCAAAATTCTCTACGACAAACGGGAACTGGAAACGCTCGGGGGGCGCATCACGCTCGGCATCCTGGTGTTGCAGGATCTGTTTACCATTCTTTTCCTCGCGGTGCAGCCCAACCTGCACAATCCCGCGGTGAGTATCATGCTACTGGCCCTGGGCAAGGTGCTGCTGCTTGTGGGCGTGGCATTTTTGGTGAGCCGGTTCATATTGCCGCATCTGTTCCGGTTTGTGGCCCGGCTGCCGGAACTCGTGCTCGTGGGTGCGCTGGCGTGGTGCTTCGCCATGGGCGGCTTTGCCGACTGGCTCGGGCTCTCCCGCGAAATGGGCGCCCTGGTGGCCGGGGTGATGGTTTCCGCCTTTCCCTATACCCTGGACATTGCGGCCAAGGTCACCAACCTCCGCGACTTCTTTGTGACTTTGTTTTTCGTCGGCCTCGGCATGATCATTCCCGTGCCCACCTGGAACTTTGCGCTCTGGACCGTCATCGTCAGCCTGTTTGTGATTGCGAGCCGCCTGATCACGGTTTTTCCCACTTTGCATTTCATGAAGCTGGGGCATCGCGCCAGCCTGTTGCCGGCGGTAAATCTTTGCCAGATCAGCGAGCTCTCGTTGGTGCTGCTCACGCTGGGCAAAGCCAGCGGCGACGTCTCCGACCGCACGCTGAGCATCGCGGCCTTTGCCTTTGCTGTGCTGGCCATTGACTCCACCTACGCCATCAACAAGCACGATTTCATCCTGCGCCGCACTTCGCCCTGGCTGAAAAAGGCGGGGTTCGCCGATCTGCCGGGTTTGGGTCAGGAAGCCCCGGCTGAACCGGAAACGCCCGGGCGCATCTTCCTGCTCGGCTTTTCCTGGACCGCGAGTTCCTTGCTCGAGGAAATCCAGCGGCAGAAGCCCGACCTGCTGCCGGACCTGCGCATCGTGGATTTCAACCCGCAGGTCATCGAACGCCTGCGCCGGCGCGGTGTTCGCGTGGTTTATGGCGACATCTCCCAGCGCGACACCTTGCTGCACGCCGGCATTGCCCATGCGGAAATTATCCTCTGCACCCTGCCGGACATGATTCTGAAAGGCGCCAGCAACCGCAAATTGCTGCGACAGGTCCGGGAGTTGAATGCCAAGGCGCAAATTATCGTACACGCCGAACGGCTGAATGAAGTGGCCCCGCTCTACGAAGCCGGCGCCAGTTATGTGAGCGCTCCGCGCTTGCTCGAAGCCAACGAACTCCTGCGGGTCATCGAAGCCGCCAAGATCAGCCTGCTGGACGAGAAACGCAACGGCCAGTTGGAGCTCCTTGAGGAACGGGAAGAAGTGATTCCGTAATCCGCCGGCAGCCCGGGCATCCGGGTTAATGGTGAAACTGGCTTTGCTTGCTCACGCGACCGAGTTTCTTTTCCCATTCCCCCTTGTGCGCCAGCGGATCGGCATCCGTGCCCCACAGTTTCTTTACCATTTCGCGCTGCGGCACAAAGGGGCACTTGGCCTTCGGCTGCTTGTGGGTATCGTCCAGTTGCCGCAAGGCCAGTTGCGCGCCGGTCATCAGGGCGGGCTTGTCCGGCCGGCCCAACTGGTTGTTGAGTTCTGAGGCGGCGGCATCCAGCGCGCCCCACCGTTCGGCGTCGGTCTTGCCCCAGAGCGTCGGCTGCGTATCGAGCCGGGAGAGATTCCAGAAGGCGATCCGGATCTGCCGTACCGGTTTGATCGCCCG
The DNA here is from genome assembly GCA_035492855.1 of Dongiaceae bacterium. Lineage (GTDB taxonomy): Bacteria > Verrucomicrobiota > Verrucomicrobiia > Limisphaerales > JAFMIX01 > JAFMIX01. Next base: position 4,690 of record DATJIU010000337.1, read on the forward strand.
CTCGCGCAAGCCGGCAAAGATTCCGGTCAGCGTGGTGTTGATGATCGAGTTCTGGAATTGCGGATGCGCGAACCGGTGGCTGCCGCCGGTCTCGGAAAAATCGTTGAACCGCAGCGTCAGGCTGAGTTCGCGCGCCTGCAACTGTTCCCGGCGCAACTGGCCCACCAGCCGGGTGGCCTCGCTGAGCGCAAAGGTGAGCGCGGCCTCGTAATCCGGCTCGTCGTAGGGCAGGGTGGTGTTGCTGGAAATGGAGGCGCGGTCCTTTACCTCCAGCAACAGTGGTTCGCTCCAGCGGCCATTGGCAAACAGCCAAAGTTGCTGTCCCCAGATGCCGAACTTCTGTTTGAGCAACGTGGACGGCAAGCTGGCCACGTGTCCGAAGGTCAGTGCTCCGCACGCGGCGAGGGCGCGCTGACGGTGTTTGCCGATGCCCGAAAGCTCCCG
>DATJIU010000338.1:0-4558 GCA_035492855.1 Dongiaceae bacterium
GCCCGCATCGCCGGAGCCGCGCAACTCAAACGGAAAGTGGATGCCGCCCAGAACATCTACGACCGGTTGAAAGCGCTGGTGGATTCCGTGAGCATCAACCGCAGCATTGATCAGGAAAACCTGGAGATCTTGCAAAATGCCGGCCCGGCCCAACGGTCCTATAGCAAGGAAGCCGGTTTGATGGCCATGTCCGGTTTGGGCGGGTTTGCCGTCGGCGTGCTCATTATTGCACTGATCACCTTCCGGGACGACCAGTTCACCTCCCTCAACGAAATCTCCGAGAAACTCGGCCAGAGTGTATTGGGCCAGGTGCCCCTCATCCCCAATGCCGAGCGCAATGCCCCCTTGCCGTTACTGGAAATGAACGATCAACGCCACGCCTATGCGGAATCCTATCGCAGCCTGCGTTCGGCCCTGCATTTCCTGACAGTGGATGGTCAGAAGCCCCGGGTCATCCTCATGACCAGCGCCATGCCGCACGAGGGCAAATCCACGGTCTCCGCCAACCTGGCACGCACGCTGGCGCTCAGCGGTTCCAAGGTCATCTTGATTGATGCCGACCTGCGCCGGGGCATGTTGAACAAGCTCCTGGGCATGCAACGTGCGCCGGGATTGTCCGACCTGCTCAGCCAGCCGGGCATCACCCTCGAACAGGTCATCCAGCGCGACCCGGTCATCAATTTTGCCTTCATCGCCAGCGGCAAGCTGATCAGCAATTCCGCGGACATCCTGCTGGGCCCGGCTTTTGACAAACTGGTCGCCACGTTGCGCGAACAGTATGACTACGTGCTGGTGGACAGCAGCCCGGTCTTTGCCACGGACGATTCCACCACGCTGGCGCCGCGGGTGGACGGCGTGCTGTTTGTGGTGCGCAACCGGTTTTCCCGGATGGGCCCCTCCAAGGAGGCGTTGGACCTGTTGTACCAACGGCAGGCGCGGGTGCTGGGCGTGGTTTACAACCAGGTGGATGCCTCGGCCCGCTCCTATTACTATTACAAATATGACGAGTACAATTACACCGCGGAAGAGACCTGAGCCCGGCAGTGATTCCCTGCCGGCAGCCAGGTTGGGCCCGGAACATTGTACCGCCTAATCACCTCCGGGTCAGACGGGCCACGGACCGGGAGGACGCCCCCGCTGTGTGCGGCGGGCCCAGACAGGTGGGTGTGGGCGTTGGCCGTACGGATTCGCCCAAATCGTCACCCCCCAAACCAGTGACAACTAAAACGACTGAGCCATGCAGTAGATTCCAGGCCGGAAAGACGGGCCTGCGAATTGACCGGCACGAAGTGTCTCCGCCCGCCGGCGGAGCGGCTCAAATCCTCCTGTGACTGACCCCGCCAACCAGACCGCCCCGGCCCCCCAAACGCTGTCGCCCGGCAACTGGAAACTCTGGCTGCCCGTGCTGCTGTTCGCCGTGTACTGGCTGGACCTCGTCCGGCTCCTGAGCAGCCAGTGGGAAGCCCGCGAACAGTATGCCTACGGCTGGTTCGTGCCATTCTTTGCCGTGATTCTGCTGTTGCGGCGGTGGCTGGACCGGCCCAATCCCCTGCCGGCCGCCGCCCCGGGACAATGGCTGGTCGGACCGGTGGGATTCCTGGTGCTGGTGGTCATGGGGGTGTTGTTGCCCCTGCGAGTCATTTATGAAATCAACCCCGACTGGCCGCTCATCAGTTGGGCGTTTACCTTCCTGCTGGTTGGTTTCACCCTGTATCCCTTCTGGCTGGCCGGGGGCCGGCCCTGGGTGCGGCATTTTGCCTTTCCCGTGGCGCTCATTTTATTGGCGGTGGTCTGGCCGTGGCGCATTGAGAATGCACTGACGCAAGACCTGATGCGGGTGGTGGCGGGGCTGACCGTGGAACTGCTGGGCTGGCTGGGAGTCCCGGCGGTGCAGCAGGGCAACCTCATTGAACTTAGCGTGGGCATGGTCGGCGTGAGCGAGGCCTGCAGCGGCATCCGCTCGTTTCAATCCAGCGTGATGGCCGGTTTTCTCATGGGTGAACTGTACCGGTTGCGGCTGCTGCCCCGGGCGGGCCTGGTGCTCAGCGGCATTGCGCTCGCCTTCATCTTCAATGTCATCCGCACCCTGTTGCTCACCTGGGAGGTCAGCAAGAACGGTCTGGCCAGCCTGAAAAAATGGCACGATCCCGCCGGCATGACCATTGCCGTGGCCTGCTTCCTGGTGCTCTGGGTGGTGGCCGTGCTGTTGAAATCGCGCTGGGGCAAAACCCCGGAGGCGCCGGCGGCCCGCCGGCCCGCCGTATTTCCCCGCAAGTTTCTGCTCGTGGCCGGCTGCTGGGCCGTGGCCCTGTTGGGGCTCACCGACCTGTGGTATCGCGCGCATGAAACCAACAAGCAGGGGGTGTTTTACTGGACCGCCAGCTTCCCCACCAACAACCCCACCTTTGAAAATGTGGAGCTGGATGAAACCGTGCGCAACATTCTCAAGAGCGACGTGGGTTACGCCGGCCGGTGGTTGACGGAATCCGACGGGGCCAACTGGAGCGCCTACTTCTTCCGGTGGAATCCCGGTCCGGTGCGGTCCATCATTGCCGCCCGGCTGCACCGGCCCGATGTCTGCCTGCCCGCCGCCGGGCTGCGGCAGGTGGCCAACCGGGGCACCGCCTATTATCCGGCGCACGATTTGCAGATTCCTTTCAGCCGCTACGCCTACGAAGCCCAGGGCAAAACGCTCTACGTGTTCTTTTGCCAGTGGGAGGATGGCACTGAAGCCCAGGGCGGGCTCAACTCCTCCAAACAGGCCGGACGCCTGGAAGCCGCCTGGCGCGGCCGCCGCAGCCTGGGGGAACAAAGCCTGGAATTCATTTTGCAGGGCTATGCCTCCATGGAAGACGCCGAGCAGGCCCTGCGCCAGCAACTGCCCGGCCTGATCAAGGTTCAGAACGCGGGGCCGGCGGCGGTGGCCGGTCGCTGAGCCCATGAAGTGGCGCGGCACGCTTCCTGCAATGCCATTGGATAAAACTGTGAAAGTTCACTTTTTAGCCCAGCGACAGGGTCGGGCCCGGCACACCACTTTTCCGCTGGAGGTTTTTGCGCCCCAGCTGGGGGAGCAGGGTTTGCAGGTGGCCGTCTTTCACGACGCGGCGGCCCCGGAATTGCCCGATTGCGACCTGCTGGTGCTGGTGGAGGCGGATTTCCGGGATTTTTTTCCCGCCGCAGCATCCGGCCGCGAAGCCGAGGTGCGGTTTCTGGAACAGTTGCGCGCCACGGGCTGCCGGACCGCGTGGTTTGATGATTCGGATTCCGCCGGCTGCCTCCGTACTTATCTGCTGCCCCGGACAGGCCGGTATGTCAAATCGCAGGTGATGCGTGATCGTGCGGCTTACACCCGGCCTTCCCGCACCGGTTCGGTTTTCCTGGATTATTACTGCGACTTTTTCGGCGTGGCCACTCCCGCCCGGCGGTCCAAGGGAGAAGTCACCGCAGCGGAGGCGGAACAGATTGCCCTGGGCTGGAGTTTCAGTTTTTCCGACTGGATGCTCCACTGGTCGCGCCACCGGCTGGCGCTCTGGTATCGCACGTTGAAATCCCGGGTGGCGTATCCGGAGTTCCCCCCGGTCAAAGCGCTGGCGCAGCGCGCCGTTGCGGTCAATTGCCGGCTGGGGCTGCATCCCGGCCGGCCGCCGGTGCATGAACTGCGCCGGCACTGCCTGGAACGGGTGGAAACCCTGGCGCAGCGGCGGCAATGGGTGGCGGCCACCGCGGGCCTGTTGCGCCGGGCGGAATATCTCCCGGAACTGCGGGAATCGGTGGTGGTGGCATCGCCGTTCGGTCATGGGGAACTGTGCTTCCGCGATTTTGAGTGTTTTGCCGCCGGCGCAGTGTTGCTCAAGCAGAACATGGATCACGTGGAGACCTGGCCCAACTATTACGAGCCCCATGTCACCTACGTGCCGTTTGCCTGGGACTTTTCCGACTTTGAGGAAAAATTGACCGACATCGTGGCGCACCCCGCCCGGTACGAGGCCATCGCCGCCGCGGGCCGGGAACGGTTTTTGCACAGCCTTTCCCCCGCCGGTGGGGCAGGGTTTGCCCGGCATTTGAAACGGCTCGTGGAGCAGGCCCTGACCGCGCCGGTGGCCGTGCCGGCCCAACGGCAGGAGCCCTGTCAATCCCTGGAGGAATAATGGGCCCGGCGGTTAAATTCAATTTACGCCCCGGAGCTTTTCTGATTTGGTGAGGCCGGTATATTTAGAACGCAAACTTGCATGATTGAAACCCAAACTCCCGCCACCCCCGCCCGGGCGACCACCGCGGTTTATACCCCGGAATCCCCGCTGCGGCATCCCCGGATCCTGATCCAAGGCATGGCCCGTGATCTTCTGGCCGGCCGGGAACTGGGCTGGCGCATGTTCCAGCGCAACCTCAGCGCCCTCTACCGGCAAACGATTCTGGGCTACCTCTGGCTGATTCTGACGCCGCTGGCCGCCAGTCTGCCCTTCATATTTTTGCATTCCAGCGGGGTCTTCAAAATGGGGGACACCGAAATTCCCTATCCGGCTTATGTGATGATGGGCACCCTGTTGTGGCAGGGATT
>DATJIU010000339.1:0-5226 GCA_035492855.1 Dongiaceae bacterium
GGAAGTGACCTATGCGGACGGCACCACGGAACGGATTGTCACCGATCCCTCCTGGCGCGCCCAAGCCAGCCCGGTACTATCCTCCGATTTTATGATGGGCGAAGATTACGATGCCCGCAAGGAACTGCCCGGCTGGGACCAACCGGGGCTGGACGAAAGCCGGTGGCTGCCGGTGACGGTGCGAACGGAATCCACCCCGCCGCTGGTGGCCCAGGTGATGGCGCCGGTGCGGGAGATTACCGAACTCAAGCCCAAGGCCGTTACTGAACCCAAGCCCGGCTGCTGGACGTTTGATCTTGGCCAGAACATGGTGGGCGTGGTGCGCCTGAAGATTTCCGCGCCCGCCGGCACTGAGATAACCTTGCGGCATGCCGAGATGTTGAATTCCGACGGCACGATTTACACCACCAATCTCCGCGGTGCGCCGTCGGTGGATCACTACATTTGCAAGGGCGGGGGCGAGGAAGTCTGGCAGCCTCAGTTCACCTTTCACGGCTTCCGCTACGTGGAACTTACCGGGGTGACTGCCAAGCCCTCGGCGGATGCGGTGACCGGCATTGTGATTGCCACGGATACGCCCCGCACGGGAGAATTCCGTTGCTCCGATCCACGCATCAATCAGTTGCAATCCAACATCCAGTGGGGGCAGCGCGGCAATTACGTGAGCATCCCCACGGACTGTCCGCAGCGGGATGAGCGGCTCGGCTGGATGGGCGATGCCCAGGTATTCATCCGCACCGCCAGCTACAATTCCGATGTGTCGGCCTTCTTCACCAAATGGCTGGTGGATGTGGATGACGGTCAGACCGCCGCGGGTTCTTTTGCCGATGTGAATCCGAACACGATGAATTGTGATGGCGTTCCGGCTTGGGGTGACGCCGGGGTGATTTGTCCCTGGACTATTTATGATATGTATGGCGACCGCCGCATTTTGGAACGGCATCTGCCCGCGATGGAGCGTTGGATTACTTATCTCCAAGCGCACAGTGATGGTTTGATCCGCGACCGGGATCGCGGTAACGACTACGGCGACTGGCTCTCCATCGGTGCCCACACGCCCAAGGACCTGATCGGTACCGCTTATTTTGCCTATTCCACCCATCTGGTGGCCAAGTCCTGCCGGGCTCTCGGCCGGGACGCGGAAGCGGCCAAGTACGAGAAGCTTTTTGCGGACATCAAAGCGGCGTTCATTAAGCGTTACGTGGCGGAAGACGGCCGGATCAAGGGCAATACCCAGTGCGACTACGCGATGGCTTTGAAGTTCGATCTGCTGCCGGACGACTTGCGCGCGCGCGCCGCTTCATACCTCGAGGATGACATCCGGGCCAAGGGCGATCATCTCTCCACCGGCTTTGTGGGCGTAAGCTATTTGTTGCCGGTGCTGAGCCACGCGGGCAAAACCGACATGGCCTACCGCCTGTTGTTACAAGACACCTTCCCCTCCTGGCTGTTCTCGGTGAAGCAAGGCGCCACCACCATCTGGGAGCGCTGGGACGGTTGGACGCCTGAGAAGGGCTTTCAGGATCCCGGCATGAATTCCTTCAACCATTATTCGCTCGGGTCCTGTGGCGAATATCTGTTTGAAGGCGTGGCCGGAATTCAACCGGCCAGTCCGGGTTTCAAGACCATCCGCATCGCTCCGGACATCGGCCAGGGACTGGTCTGGGCGCAGGCGCAATTTGATTCCATTCAGGGTCGCATCGCCTCGGCGTGGCAGGTGGTCGGTGATCGGCTTAACTTGGATGTGACCATTCCCGCCAATACCACCGCCACGGTGTGGGTGCCCGCACCCAGCGTGAGTGACATCACCGAAAGCGGCCGGCCGGTGTCCGAGGTAAAGGATATCAAATTCCTGCGACAGGAAGCGGGCAAGGTGCTGCTAGCTGTGGATTCGGGCAGCTACCATTTCACTTCCAAATCATTCAAGGTACAGTGACTGAATCGCTGATTTAAAGGCCCGTTATATACAAAGTCCGCCAGGAAATCCTGGCGGGCTTTTCAATTCCGGAGGCGAATGCCGGCCTATTCGTAACGCAGCGACTCAATGGGATCCAGGTTGGCCGCCTTATACGCCGGATAGGTGCCGAAGATGATGCCCACCAGCGAGCAGATGAACAACCCCAGGCAGACCCAGTCGAACGGGATGGCCACGGGAAATTTCAGATACCACGCCACGAGATTGCCGCCCAGGATGCCGAGGGCCACTCCGATCAATCCGCCCAATTCACAGAGCATGATCGCCTCCAGGATAAATTGCGTCATGATATTCCGCTTTTTGGCGCCGATGGCCCGGCGGACGCCGATTTCGCGGGTCCGTTCCGTCACGGAAACCAGCATGATGTTCATGATCCCGACGCCTGCCGCCAGCAGGGCAATGGAGCTGATCAGCGCCACGCCCATGCGCACCGCCAGGGTGAACGCCTGGAACTGGGCAATGGCGGAATCGTTGGAGGAAATTTCAAAATCATTCTCCTCGCCGGGCGGCACCTTGCGCAGGGCGCGCAGAATGCCTTGCGCTTCCTCCATGCAGGCGGCGAAACTCTGCTGGTCGCGCGCCTGCACCAAAATTTGCAGGCTCCGCCAGGAAGTGCCGCCATACCGGTCGAGTCCCGTGGTGACGGGAATGACCACGAAATTGTCCTGGTCCCCGCCCAGCGAGGTGCCGCGCGATTCCAGCACGCCCACCACGGTGTAATTGAAGCCGTCAATTTTTAACTTTTCTCCGACGGGGGAGACGGAGGGAAAAAGGTTTGTGGCCAGGCTGTAACCCAGCACGCAGACATCGCGGGCCCCGGCCACATCAGAGTCAATCAGGAAGCGGCCGTCGCCCACGTTCCAATTGCGGGTTGCCAGGCTGCCGGGCGTTTCACCCATCATGGGCACGTCGGGGGTGGTTTGCGCATGTCGGGTTTGGATTTCTCCGGCCCAGAACCGGGCCTGCAGGCTGACGCTACGGGGCAGGGTGGCCATTTCCTGAAATTGCATTCCCTGTTGTAGCGTGATGGTTTTGCGCCGCCAGATTTTTTCCATGCCCTTGGGCCGGCTGAAGAAAATCATGGGCCACTTGTTGATCATGAAGGTCTGGGTGCCCAACTGGCTGATTTGTTCCTCCACCTTGGCCTGCATCACCCGCATGGTGGTCATCACCGCAATGATGGAAAATACGCCCACCATCACGCCGAGCAACGTCAGCGCCGAGCGCAGCTTGTGCGCCGCCACGGCGTTCATAGCCATGAAAAAACTCTCCTGCGCCTCGCCGAGCAGGCGGGTCAATATATGCCGGGATGTTCGCGGAGAATTCACGATAAGAATGGAAGGCGGCTATTCATTTCTCAGCGCATCCACGGGGTTCATGCGGGCAGCGCGCCAGGCCGGGAGAATGCCGGAGAGCAGGCCGGTGACCAGCGACACCCCCAGCGCGACGCCCACGATTGCGGGCGACAGTGTGGCCGGCAGGAAGCGTTGCATCAGCAGCGTCAGCGGCCAGGCGAGGCCCAGCCCGGCCAGTCCCCCAATCAGGCAGATGGTGGCTGCCTCAATCAGGAATTGCAGCAGAATGCTGCGACGCTTGGCGCCGATGGCCTTGCGGAGGCCGATTTCCCGGGTGCGTTCATTCACGGACACAAACATGATGTTCATGATGCCGATGCCACCGACAAACAGCGACAGGCCCGTAATGAACAGGCCGATGGCGGCGATCGTGCCGGTCACCTTGTGAATCATCGTCAGCACCTGCTCCTGCTGGTTGATGGCAAAATCATCCGGATCGCTTGGGGCCAGTTGCCGGATCTGCCGCATGGCGCTGTGCAACTCCTCCCGCGCTTCCTCCAACCCGGCCAGGGATTTTACCTTCACCTGGATTTGGTCCAGGTCGCGGGTGTGGTTGAAGTTGGCGATCATTTGCGGGATGGGGATGATCACCTGGTTGTCAAAACTGCTGTCAATGAACGTGCCCTGTTTTTGCAACACGCCCACCACCTCGTAGGGCTGGTTGCTGATCTGGATGCGCGCGCCCAATGGGTCGCTGCCGTTGAAGAGATTTGTGGCCACCAGCGAGCCGATGACACACACCGGCCGGCCGCCATCTGCTTCTGCCGGGGAGAAAAAACGGCCTTGCGAAATGCCAATGCCTCCCGTGTAAACGAACTGGTCGGTTGTGCCGATGACGTTCACCCCGCCCGCACTTTCTTTTTTGTACTGGACCCAGCCCCGCGAGGTAATCATGGGAGCCACCGCCTGGGACAGCTTTAACCGCTGCTCCAACTGGGTGGCCTGTTCCAGGGTCAACGGCCGCCGCTTCTGAATTTTCAGCCATTCCTCCCGCGAATGCGGCGCCCATTCAAAACGGTCCACAAACAGCACATCCGGGGCGATGAAGGAAACCGTGTTCAGAAACGATTTGTTCAGCCCGGAAATCGCCGTGCCCATGAGCGTCACCGTCACCACACCAATAATGATGCCCAGCGTGGTGAGCACCGAGCGCATTTTGTTGGCGCAGATGGCCGCCCACGAAATGCTCAGCCCTTCCGCCAGTTCGGTCAGCAGGTTCATGGGCGGTCAACTGGAGGCCGACGAATTGTGGTCCGTGAGTTCGTCACTGGCGATGAGTCCGTCCAAAATGCGGATGATACGCCGGGCATGCCGGGCCACAGCCTCCTCGTGGGTGACCACAATGATTGTGTGACCCTTTTGGAAGAGGTTGTCAAACAGGGCCAGGATTTCCCGGCCGGTCTTGGAATCCAAATTTCCGGTGGGCTCGTCGGCCAGCAGGATGGAAGGCTTGTTGGCCAGGGCCCGGGCTACGGCCACGCGCTGCCGCTGGCCGCCGGACATTTCGTTGGGCTTGTGATGTACGCGGTCGGCCAGCCCCACATCCGCGAGTAGTTCCAAGGCAACCCGGCGGCGGTCTTCGGCCGGCACGCCGGAGTAAATCAACGGCAATTCCACGTTGCGCAAGGCGTCCGAGCGGGGCAGCAGGTTGAAGGTTTGGAAAATGAATCCAATTTCCCGGTTGCGCACTTCGGCCAGATGGTTGTCATCCATTTCGCTGACCTGCACTCCGTTGAGTTCGTACTGCCCGGACGACGGCGTATCCAGGCAGCCGATCAGGTTCATGAGCGTGGATTTGCCCGAGCCGGAAGGCCCCATGATGGCCACGTATTCGCCGCGCTGAATATCCAGGGTGATTTCGCGCAGGGCGTGAATGGTTTCCCCGCCCATCTGGTA
>DATJIU010000340.1:0-20836 GCA_035492855.1 Dongiaceae bacterium
GCCCTGACTTCTCTCACCCGCATGAATACCGCCAACCTTGATTGGTCTGCGACTCGCGTTAAAAATACTAGTCAGGGCAAAGCAGCAGCTTTGCCCTACCGGATTACGCAGGCCTGCCAGCCCGACGTGGCAAGACCCGTCCCCATTCCGAATTCCGCAATCAGCGCCGGAGGATTGGTTCGCCCCGACTGGGGCTTGGGAGGATTGGTTGGTCCAACCCACGGCTGGCGCCGTGGGCTACTATCGTACGCTGCTCCGCAGCTTTACGGGACGCGCGGACGAGCCGTTCGCGCTCCGGGAAAGTCAGGGACTTGCAGCGTCGTCCCTCCGAAAACAACGAAATCCAGGCCAATCAAACCGGATCAAACCAGTTTTATGAGCCTCCCCCGATTATCGCTCGGTAGGGCGGCGTTGTGCGCCGCCCTGACTATGTCCACCCGCATGAAAACCGCCAACCTCTATCGGTCTGTGACTCGCGTTGAGAAAACTGGTCAGGGCAAAGCAGCAACTTTGCCCTACCAGATTATGCCGACCTGCCCGCTCGGGAGCGCGGCTGGGTCGCAGACCAGCCGCAGCGATAACGCCAGCACGACACCAGCAATATTTTTCAGCGCGCCAATTTGCCCCGTTGCTGCGACTGATCCTGCGGGGCAGGACACAGTCGCGCTCCGGCACGGGACCGCCGGCAAAAGTCGAAATTACGAAACGAACCCAATTTTTTGGGAACGATCAAATGATACAATATATTTTAGATAAGCAATTTGCAGATAAAAATGTCGCCGTACCAATTTGGGTTCGTTTGGCTTCGTTCGGGGGTCAAAAGAAGCATTGGCGCGAAGGGTGGCGGGCCGAAACCGGCAGCGGCGGCTTACTTGGACCCGGTGCAGCCGGAGATTTTGCGCACGATGACGTCGGTGGCGCTGCGCATGTCGTAAGGCTTGGCGAGCACGCTGACGTTGAGCTTGGCGACGCGTTCCTCGATGGCGGCTTCCAGGTAACCGGAGACGAGAATCAGTTTGATCTGCGGCCAGCGCGCGGCGACCTGGTCAATGAGCTCGGCGCCGTTCATGCCGGGCATGTTGAAGTCGGTGAAGAGGAGGTCCACCGGGTGGGTGGCGCTTTCCAGCACCTGCAAGGCTTCCGCACCGCTCCCGGCCACCAGCACGGTAAACCCGGCGGTCTTGAGGAAGCTGCAGGTGAAGTCGCGCAACAAATCCATGTCATCCACGACGAGGACGCAACCGGAGCCGTGACTGAGCGGCTGGGGGGCCGCGGCCGCCGGCGTGGCCGTTTTTTCCTGGGCCAGCGGGAGGTAAAGGTGAAAGGTGGTGCCCCGCCCCACGGTGCTGTCGGCCTCAATAAATCCGCCGGCTTCCTGCACGGCGCGGCGGACGATGGCCAGCCCCAGGCCGGTGCCTTTGCCCTTGCCCTTGGTGGTGAAGAACGGCTGGAAGATGCGGGCCATCACTTCGGGCGGAATGCCGGTACCGGTATCGGTCACGCTGCACAACGCAAAGGGCGCCCCCATGGCTTGACTGTGTTTCCGCGCGAGTTCGGGCGGCAATATCACCATGCGGTTGGTGAGGGTGAGCCGGCCGCCCTCGGGCATGGCGTCCTGGGCGTTGACGCACAAATTGAGCAGCGCCTGGCTGGCGCGGGTGGAATCCATCTTTACCAGCAGCGGCTTGGCGGCGGGCTGCAAATCCAGCGTGACGTTGCCCCGCAGGGTGCGATGCGCGAGCTGGGCCGCTTCCTGAATGATCTGGTTGAGGTCCAGCACGGTCCGTTTTTCCTCGGACTCGCGGCTGAAGGAGAGCAGTTGCTGGGTGATGTCGGCGGCACGGGAGGCGGCGATGTCAATCTGCTCCACCTCGCGGCGGAGCTTGGAATCGGGCGCGGCCTGCAGGAGGATCAGGCCGCTGTTGCCGCGGATGGCCTGCAGGAGGTTGTTGAAATCGTGCGCCACGCCGGCCGCCAGGGTGCCGATGATTTCCATCTTCTGCGCCTGGAACAACTGGTTCTGCAATTCGTGAAAATGGGTCTGGTCGGCGATGCTGCAGATGAGTCCGCGCACCTTCTGGCGGTCATCCACCCAGGGCGACACCTTGACGAGCCAGTGCCGGCCGTCCGGTGCGTGAAAGCGGTTGTCGCTGGCATGGCCGGTGGTGAGCACTTCCTGAAAAATGGCGCGCAGTTCCTCCCGCCGAGCGGGTTCGGGCACGTAATCCAGCAGGGCGCGGCCCATGTCCGGCGGGCCGGCAAAGCGGAAGCCGCCGTGTTCGGTGGGCAACTGGCGCCAGCCGTCGTTGGCATGAGTGAGCCGGAATTCGCGGTCAATGCTGTAAATGGCGCCATCCAGCGAGTGCAGGATGCTGTGGACAAAATCGTGCTGGCTGCGAATCTCGGCTTCCAACTGTTTGCGTTCGGTGATGTCGCGTTCGCACGCCACATAACCCATGAACTGGCCGGCCAGGTTGGAGATGGGCGAGATGGTGGCCTCGACGGGATAGAGGGTGCCGTCGCGCCGGCGGTTCATCAGTTCGCCAATCCATTCCTGGCCCTGGGCCACACAGGCCAGGTATTCGCGCACTTTGGTGAGCTCGCCGGGGGCGCGCAAAAATTCATCGGGCCGGCCGAGCACTTCCTCGATGTTGTAGCCGGTGGAGGATTGGAAGGCGGGGTTGACGAAGGTGAGCCGCAGGTCGGCGTCGGCGAGGAAAAATACATCCGGCGTGGCGTCAATGGCCGTCACCAGCCGTTGCACGTGGGATTCCAGGCGCAGCCGACGGCTGGCATCGCGGAACGTCAGCAGCGTGTGGGCCTCATCGAGCGGAATGATCTCGAGATCCACGAGGGTATGCGGCGCGCCGTGGCGGAGGGTCGGGACGGAATGCAGGGTATCGGGCCGGGCCAGGCCGTGTTGCAAAGCGTGGGCGAGCTTTTGGTCGGCGGGCGGCGAGAGCAGTTGGAAAACGGAAAGTTCGCCTTCGTCCCGGCCGGGATTCAGCTTGAACAGGCGCGCGGCCTTGGGGTTGATGGCGGTGGTAAGACCGTTCGTCCGGCAGACGATTTGGGCATCTTCCGAGGCGTTAAAAAGACTGTTCCACCACGGGCAGGTGGTCACCTGATCCGGTGCGGATTTCAACAACGGCAGGACATTCATGCTTCACCCAACCGGATACATTAGCAATACACAATCAACGATTGGGTTATCGGTTGAATCCGGTTGTGATTTAGCAATTTCTCGATAAAGGTGGCGTTCAGGCTCTGCCCTTCGGGGACCAGCAGCAGGCCGTTGGCGGTGTAAACTCCTGAGGCCAGGATCATTCCGGGACGAAGGTCGGCCAGGGTGACTTCCCGCTCCTTGCGCGGCAGGGGCGCCACGGTCAGGGCCCGGAGGAAAACCCGCACCGCCTCGGGGTCATAAGCGGTGCCGGAGTCCATCTTGATTTTCTCAACGGTATCCTGATGGGACAGGCGGCTGGAGGCATAAGCCACCGCCACCGCGAGCAGCCGCGCCAGCCAGGGGATGTTTTCGCCCACCAACTGATCGGGATAGCCCGTGCCGTCAAAGCGTTCGTGGTGGGCGCGGATGACTTCGCCGACTTTCAGGAGGTCGCTGTTGAAGGCGGCGAGTTCCTGGCCCAGAATGGGGTGCTGCTCAATCAGCGCCTTTTCCGCCGGCCGCAGGGAGTGGATGTTTTCCTGCCATTGCCGGATGAGCTGCCGGGGCACGCCCACCAGGCCGATATCATGCAGCCACGCGGCGCTCTCCAGCACCTGCCGTTCCTCGTTGGAGAGGGCCAGGACGCTGGCAAGGGATTTGCACAGCGAAACCGTCCGCCGGGCCTGGCTGCCCAGCGAGGGATAGAACGTCTGCATGGTGTGCACGCACAGTTCCATGGAGCGGACGAGATTGCGTTCCAGGGCGCCGTTCATCTCGGCCAGTTGCTGGTTTTGCTTGGCCACTAGCTGCACCTGGTGCTCCAGCGAACGGTTCAGTTCCACCAGTTGCTCGTTCATGGACTGGGTGGTGGCCTGAAGCGACGCGTTCTGGCAGATCAATTCATACCGCTGCACGCCGTTTTTGATGGTGGCCAGGAATTCCTCGCGAAGCCAGGGCTTGAGGATGAACCGGAAAATTTCGCCCTTGTTGATGGCGTCAATGACGGTGTCCAGGCTCAGGACGGCGGTGATGAGGATGCGCGTGGCGTAGGGCTGCATCTGGCGCGCCTGGGCGAGCAACTCCAATCCCGAGAGCGTGGGCATGCACTGGTCGGTGATGATGACGGAAAACTGGCGGTGCTTGAGCGCCTCCAACGCCTCCACCGGATTGGAGAGCGTGACGACATTGTAATGCGCCCGGCGCAGGGTTTCCTGCAATGCCGCCAGCACAATGTCCTCGTCGTCCACCACCAAAATGGGATGAATGGGATTGGCCGGAGCGGTGGGCGGCGCAGGGTTCATGCAGGATCGGTCTTGTCCAGGGCGTTCTTCAACCGGTTGAGCAGATCCATGACCGGCCGGTCCAGGGGCAGGATGGCATCCACGCCCTGAAGGAGGGTGCTGTCCAGTTCATCCTCGTTGCAATTGAGCAGGCAGATGGTCTTGATGGGCATCTTCTCGGCGCGGATGCGGGCAAAGAGGTTGAGCTGGTCGCGGAATCCGTTGGTGCAAATCAGCAGCATGCCGGTGAAGTTGAATTCGGGCGCGTGCAACGTTTCCAGCGCCTCGGCCTCGGTGGTGGCGGCGGCCACGTAATAGCCGTGCTGCCGGAGCCGGTCCACGGTCTGGTTCAAGGCATCACCCACGGGCCCGACCGCCAGGAGGGAATGCCGGGTAAAGCTGACGCCGGGCAGCACCTGCTCCGCCTCGGTGAAATCCGCCTGGGCGAACCAGAGCTGGAAGGTGGTGCCCTTTTGCTCGGCGCTTTCCACGGAGATGGCGGCATTGTGCTTTTCGGCAAAGAGGCGGGTGTTGTAAAGCCCCAACCCGGACCCCTTGCCCAGCGGCTTGGTGGTGAAGAAGGGGTCAAAGATGGAATTGAGCAGGCTCGGCGGAATGCCGGTGCCGGTGTCCTGCAACGACAACGCCACGATGGGCAGCCGCGGCAACTGGCCCTGGATGTTGGCCACGGCAGGCAACTGTTCGTAACGGGTGGTGCGGAAGGTCAACTGACCGCCGTTGGGCATGGCGTCCGCGCCGTTGAGCGCGAGGTTGATGATGACCTGCTGCAACTCCACCATGTCCAGATACACGGGCAACTGGCCGGGTTCGAGCTGGGTTTGCACCCGGATGCGCCGGGGCAGGACCTTCTGCAACACCTCGGCCATGCTGGTGACAATTTCGTTGAGGTCGTGGTAATTTTTTTCGCCCGGGCTGCCCTGGTGCAGGGCGCGGATGCGGTGGGCGAGCTGGCTGGCCTGGCTGGCGGTGCTGCGGATGAGGTTCAACCCCTGCCGTAAACTGCTGGTGACATCGAGTTCGGCCTCGTAGGTTTCGCTGAGCGATACGATGCCGGTCATGATATTGCAGAAATCATGCGCCAGGCCCATGGTCAGCGTGCCGAGGTTTTCGCGCCAGGACATGTTGAGCAGCCGGCGTTCGGCAATGGTCTGCCGGGTGATGTCCAGCCAGATGCCCTCGTAACCGAGCAACAGGCCGTTGCTGCTGCGCACCGGCTGCCGGTGTTCCCACAAATAACTGACGCGGCCGGTCTGAATGTGGCGGATACGGTAGGTGCTGGTCATGTCGGCGGGGGAACGGTTGCCGCCCCGCAGCTTGGCCATGAGCGGCTCCACATCGGCCTCATGCACGACCTGCCAGAAATATTTGGAATTGCGCCGCCATTCGCGGGCGGGCACGCCGGTCAGCTCCTCGATTTTGGGACTGACAAACACAAAACTGAAATCCGGCCGCTGGCTGAAAATGATGCCGGGCCAGCGATGGCTCAAATTCTCCAGCTGGGCCTCGGTGCGGATCAGGCGTTGGAAGGAGCTGTTGAGGGCCAGCCGTTCCCAACAGGCGTCGGGAAACATCTGCTCGAGTTCCGGCAACGGCGGGAAAATGGATTCCAGGCGGACAAACCGGCAGTTCCCTTGCAGGGCCAGTTCCACCGCCAGCCGGTCGGTACGACCGTTTTCGTGGGCAATCAGTTCCAGCCGGTCAAACGTTCCGGCCTGAGCGAGGCCTTCGGCGAGGGCCTGACCCCATTCGGGATGGCGCTCGCCCAAAATGGTGGCCAGCGAGAGTCCTTGCAATTCACCGGTGGTGGCCCCGAGCCAGATGGCCAGGGCGTCATTGGCGCCGGTGATTTTGCCGGCAGCGTCGAGCATGGCCATGCCGCCATCCACGCAGGTGCCCACGGGAAAACTGACCGGGTCGGGAGCAGGCTGACCATTGCTAGTGGCGGCCGAAAGATTCAACTGGCGACCCGGAACGCAATCGGCAGCAGTCATATTCTTTCCCCTGGTGTTGTTACTCATCCATGAATCCATGCTCTTGGCCGGTGCGGCAGCCGCTTCATTGGCCAATGGTACTGGCGATGGCATTTCTTTACCAAAATCGCGGTAGAGCGACAAGCACTTATTAAAGCTTATTAATGAAATTGGGGTTTATTAAGGCCAAAATCAGAATTGCCGCCGCAGCCCGGCCGGTTCTATCCTCTGCGATACCTTCACACTCTGACACCGGACCTTCAGAAGCAATGTCAATGCCATGAGCCGGTGTGCGATGGGAAGCGGAAATTCAAATAAACCTGCAATCAGCCATTTAAATCCGAGAACCCCGGCAGGCGCACCACGGCCGGCAACGCCATCCATGAAAGACCCCCTCCTGCCGGAAGACAGATTGCCCCACGATGAGACACCGCCCGGCACTGCCGCCGCCTTATCCCGCGAACACTGGTGCAATCTCATGGCCGACGCCATCGTGTGCCTGGATGAACACCGGCGGATCCACTTCTTCAACCAGGCCGCGGGAAAAATGTTTGAGTCCGAATTTCCCCTGACGCTCGGCAAGCCCGCGGAACACCATCCGCAATTGCACGGTTTGCTGGAGGAACTGCACTTACAGGCCTTTGCCGGCGCCGGCACGCATCGCGCCCTCCGGCATGCCAAACTGCAACACACCGGCGTCGCCCGCCCAGTGGAGGTTTCGGTGACGGTTTCCGGGGCGCCCGGCGAACGGGTGTTCACGCTCGTTATCCGCGAAGTGCAACGGCCCGGCCCCGACCAACACAAACTCTACCTCGCGCAAAAACAGCAGGTCATCGGCGCCCTGGCCGGCGGCGTGGCCCATGATTTCAACAACCTGCTCACCGCGATCATCTGCCGGCTGGAACTGGCCCTGGCGGACGAACGGTTGCACGAGGAAACCCGGATCTGGCTCACCCAGGCCCTGGACAGCGCCCGCCGGGGCGGCGAGCTGAACACCAAACTGCTCTCTTTCAGCCGGCACGCCGAGACCAAGCCCATCCCCGTCAACGTCGCGCGGCTCGCAGAGGAAGCCGCCTTCATTCTGCGCCGGACGATTGACCGGCGCATCCAGGTGCAGTTTCAACCGCCGGTGGATGAGGCCTGGCCGGTGCTGGCCGATGAGGACCAGTTCCGCCAAATGCTCATGAATTTGTGTCTCAACGCGCGCGATGCCATGCCGGACGGGGGCGAATTGACGCTCCGGTGCGCCAACCGGCATTTGGAAGAAGCGCTCGTGCACCCGCCGCAGCGGGCCGGGGATTTTGTGCAAATCACCGTGGCTGACACCGGCTGTGGCATTCCGCCAGAACTGCTGACCCGGCTGCTGGAACCGTATTTTACCACCAAAGAATTTGGCAAGGGCGCCGGGCTGGGACTCACCATTGCCAACCACGTGGTGGTGGAGCATGGCGGCTGGATGGAAGTGGACAGCCAACCGGGCCAGGGCAGCCAGTTTCATGTTTTCCTACCCCGCGCCCGCAGTGCCACCACCGGCCCCGGGAAACTGTCCGGCCGCCACAGCGGGTTGGGCGGCAGCCGCCTGCTGGATGGCCGCGAAACCATTTTGCTGGTGGATGACGAACATCCCTTCCGCTCGGTCATGCGCGCCATGCTCGCATTTCGCGGTTACACGGTGCTGGAGGCGGTGGATGGGGCCGAGGCCGTGCAACGTTATCGGGATGCCCATTCGCAGATTGACCTAATCTTGCTCGACCTCCAGATGCCCCGGATGAACGGCTGGGATACGCTGGACAAAATCCTGGAGATAAACCCGGCAGCGCGGGTGCTGTTACTCAGTGGTGGACAGACCGACCCGCCGCCGGGCCGCGCCTCGGCCGACCAGGCAAACGGTATCATCTCCAAACCGTTCGACACCGTCGTGATGTTAAGGACTCTTAGGGAGATTCTCGATAAACCGGGTCCGGGAAACCGGCGGTCCCCCGACCCCCTGCCGCCGGAATCAGGAAAATGAGGACCACACCGCCGACCGGGTCGACGTGTAGGAACGCCGGATGCGTTTGAGGTTGGCGCCGGAGCGTTCGAGATCATTGATCTGGACCAGGGCGGCCTCCTGCATAACGCCGAGCAAAGTACTGTTGTGGCGCTCAATGGCTATCAAATCGGAAATCACGGCGCGAAAGGCCCTTTCCCGGGCCGATACATCCAGCCCCAGTTGCAACCACTCGCTCCGCGCCTGATCGGTCAGCACCACAATCCGGTTCTGTAATTCCCGCAAGGCGTTTTGGCAGGCCGACACCAGTTTCCAATCACGCTTCTGGATGGCTTCGCCTTCGGTTTCTGCCAGACCCCGCCAGCTTTCGTATGCGGCGGAAAGATCTTTGTCAGCGCTCATGGGCAGAATGGGGTTAGGCCGCAGCCAGAGCCGCGACGGCAGCCTCCTGCCCTTCAGGCGGCACCGCCCCGTCGTTGCGCAGAATGGTGGCCCAGGCGTCCCGCAAAACGGTCAGCAACCGGATGCACTCATCAATGCCGGCGCGATGCTTCTTGATATTGCTTTCCCAAATGCGGCGTTCAAAGTAATCGTAGAGTCGGCGCAGCGTGCTGGCGCATTCGCCCCCCTGCTCCATGTTCAGGGCCCCGTTTAACTCACGGATAATGTCCTGCGCCCGCTGAAGATTGTTATGAATGATCATGTTGGCTTCCGCCGGATCTTCCATGCTGAAGCCGGGGAGCGAACGTTCCAGTGACCGGATGGCGCCATCGTAGAGCATGAGCACCAGTTGTCCGGGCGGGGCGGTTTGGGTGGCGACTTGACGGTACGATTTCCAAGGATTGGAGAGATGCATGGCAGGCAGGCTACAATTCCGGTCACAGCCGGATTTTATTGGTTTTGGGCGTACATCGCTAAAAGATCGGCGATCCGGGAGATCAATTCTTGCGGTGGGTATTGAACGTTGGCAATCAGCGCCTTGGCTTGTTCCACCTTGTCGGAACGCACCTCGGGGATGTTTTTCAATGCCTGCTCCAGCGATTGCACCTGTTCAAACGCCACGGGTTCCGCCGCCGCTTTCGCCGCCGGACGCGGATTGACCGGCTCCGGCTGATTGGCTCCGGTCTTGTCGAGGCGACCAGGATTAAACTCAATTTCCATACAACCAACTCGCTTTCTGGCAGGCAAATATTACACAGTTTACCAACTAACCACTCGGTGTATCGGCAGCATCCTGCGAAACTTTAGCAGCTTTCTACTGTTCTGGCAAAGTGGCAAAAAGCGTCGCCAAGGCATACTGGCCAAAACGGCGGGGGGAATTGCCCGCCACCCAGTCGCCGGCGGCTCCCGAAACATCGGTGTGGGCCTTCCGCTCGTACCGTCGGACGCCCCGGTCCACGGCCGCCTGGCTGGCATCCAGCACCTCATCCACCGCCCACAAGGTTTCCCCCGTCTGCAGGTTCACCAGCCGCAGCCGCCACCCCATCATCAAAGGGGCATAGGCCCGGTATCCGGTCAGCTCGCAAAACAAAACGGCCTCCGCTCCGGAGATTTTACGCAGCTTGGCCAGAAAATCCGGCGGCAGGGCTTCCCCACCGGACCAGGCGGATTTGCCTGTGGCTGAGCGCAAAGCATCGGCAGAAAGCGCCACCACCTCGAATTTCCGGGTTTTCGTCAGTTCCGACCGTAAAATGGGTTCCAGTGCTTCCCTGCCGGCGGCCAGTTCGGAGTTGCTGGCGTCGCAGGCCAGCGGCAACACCGCCACCCGCCGAATTCCTTTCGGCACTCCCTCCCAGGATTGATACACATTTTCCGGGTGGTAACTGCGGCCAATGATCGGCGGCAATAATTCCAGAGCCTTCCCCGTCGGCGCCCCCGCCGCGAAGGTGAGCATCCCCGCCAGCAACAATTGCTGGTGAAGCCGTCGTTTGATGTAGGCTCCGTCCATGATTCAAAACAGCGGCTAACCGCTGCTGCTGCCAAATTGTTTCGTCAGATACGACAACTGTTGGTTCAACTGTTGTTGCGTGGTTTCCATGGAAACGAACTCACTGGTCCAGTGGTCCGAGTCGCTTGAAATTTGTTTTTCCAGGTTCGCCACCTGCGTGTCAATGTCGCTCGCCTGCTTGGTCAGAGAATTCTGCTTGGCAATCAGGGTACCGTTTTCCCCAATGGTCCGGTCCAAATATCCGGACAGGCCCACCATGATGCCATTCGTGGGGTCGGTAAAGAGTTGTTTGACGCTGTCCAGGTTCGAACTCAACGCCGCATCCAACTGGGTGCTGTCCGACAGGGTCAGACTGTTATCATTACCACTGGTCTGAATGCCCAGATCCGCCAGGTGGTTGATGGTGCCGGTCAAACCGGAAATCTGGGAAAACACGGTCCGGCGAAGGGTCGCGGCGATGTCGTTGGCATCGCCATCGCTCGCCAGCGTGCCGGCGGTCACCACGCCATTGGCATCAGTGGAACTGGCCGTGTTCGTATCAATGAGCGATTGCACCCGGTTGTACTGGTCAATAAAGCTGGTGATGGCGGACTTGATGGAACTGGTATCGGTGGCCACCGATACGGTGGTGGTCCCCTCCTTGATCGCAGAGACGGACAGCCCGGAAATGCCGGAACTGGCATCGGAAATTGTGTTGGATTGGCTCACCTGCTGCGCGCCGCCATTAACGGTGTATAACAGGTTTTTGCCGTGCGTCAGCGTGCTGCCGGAAAGCCCGGTGGCGGTCAGGAAATTGCCCGTCACATCCGCCATGGTGATGTCCATATCCCCGGTGGATTTGCTGGTCAGGGTAAACCGGTCATTGACCACGTCGTAGGCGGCGGTGACTCCCGCCGCGGAACTGTTGATGCGGGCAAGCACATTGGCCATGCTGTCCGTGGTCGCGTTGTACGAAATGGAAACGCCGTTGATTTTGAACTCCCCGGCGCCGCTGCCGCCATCGGAGACGGCGGTGGCCAGGTTGGAATTCGCCATGGTCCCGGTGAGGGTAACGCTGCCCAGGGCTCCGGAGCTGGAAATGCTGTTCGTGCCGTTGTTGTAAAGCTTCGCAACCTGGAGGAAATTGCTGGTGTCGGTGGCGCTGCCCAGCACCACTTCGCCGGTGCCGGTCAGTTTGATCTTGTCGGTAGCGGGGTCGTAGCTGGCGGTCACGGCATTGCCGGTGGCGGTGGCAATCCGGTCAAATACGTCCTGCAACGTGTCCGTTTTGGCGATGGCAATCTGCTGCCCGTTGACGGTAATGGTGCCTTCGGTGATGGCGGTGGCAAACCCGGCGGTGCCCAAGGTGACGCCGGAAACATCGGCGGTGCTGCTCAGGGCCTTGCCCACATCGGCCGTGCCGGTGCGCTTGGAAGCGGTGGCCAGCTGGGTGATGGTAAAGGCATAGGTGCCGTTGGCGGCTCCGGCACTGGCAGTGGCACTGGCCACGGTGGTATCGGAAGAAGAGGTGGTGCGACTGTCGTACAACGAGGTGTCCTGGAGCGTGGTCACCCGGGATTGCAACACGCTCAGCTCGGTCTTAATGCTGCTGTAGGCATTTTTGGCATCGTTGAGCTTGGTCTGGTCGGCGCGCATCTGCGTTTCCGGAGCGCGTTCGGCCTGGGCCAGTTGCTGGACCAGGGATTTCCAGTCCAGACCGGACGCGAGTCCGGAGAGCGACACATCCACACCTGAGGTGCTTGACATACGTTTTCTCTTTCTTTTTTTCGTTTCCACCGGGTCGCATGGCGCCTCGCGCCGCGCGACTGTAACCAACCGGGCGAAAGCCCGGGCGGCGCCGTCGCGCCGCCCGGGGATGTCACCCTTCCCTCAATCCGGACCGGTCCTCTTACTGGAGGAGCCGGAGCGCAGACTGTGGGCTGGCGTTTGCCTGCGCCAACATCGCCGTGCCTGCCTGGACGAGAATGTTGTACTTGGCAAATTGCGTGCTCTCGGACGCCACGTCCACATCTTTGATGCGGCTGTTGGCGGCAGAGAGGTTGTCTTTCAGCACACCGAGCTGTTCGCTGTACATCGACAGACGCGAAATGTTCGCACCGATCGAGGCGCGGTCATTCGCGAGCTGGGTGATGGCCGCCTTCACGTTGGTCAGGGCGGAAACCGCACCCGAAGTGGTGCTGATGTCGCCACCAGTGGCCGTGGTGTAAGTGCCGGCGGTCAGATCAACGCCGTTCATGTTGAACGTGTTGCCATCGCTGTCGGTCGTGATCGCCGAAGTGGCGCCGTCGAACAGGCTGACCCCGTTGAAGTCCTTCGTCGCCAGGTCGTTGATATACGCCCCGAGCGTGGAGAACTCCTTCTGGTACAACGTGCGGTCCGCACTCGACTTGGTCACGTCCTGCGAGAGGACGGACAGTTCGCTCATGCGGTCCAGCGCCTTCGAAACCTTCTGCAGGAAACCGTCCTGGGTCTGGTTCAACGAAACGGCGTTGTCCACGTTGCTGCTGGCGGCATCGATCCGGTTGATCTGGGCGTCGAACCGCATGGACACAGCCAAACCCGCGACGTCATCTTCAGGCGAAGTGATCTTCGAGCCTGAGGACAAGCGCGCGAGCGACTTGTTGAGCAATCCTTGTGATTCCGAGAGCAACCGGGCGCTGCTTTGTGCTGATACGTTAGTATTGATGACCATAACTGACTCCTTCCATGAGTCACCCCTTTCGGGGTTTTCTTTTTTGCACGGCATCCCTGCCGTGAGGCGGGTTTTTCCAGGGCACCCGCCCGTTTATTCCTTGCTGGCCGTCAGTGGCCGCCAGCCGCCATTAATCCCCGTCCCTTTCGTATCGGCGATTTACGCCAGGACTTTAGGCCGGGAAAAATCCGTTGCTACAGCCGGTTTCGGCGGTTCGGCCCCCGGCCCGCGCCGGGCGGCCGGCGCCGCAGTGCGGCGCGGCCGGCCCGGAGGCGGGGAAAACCAACTTTTCGCACAACAGGCGGGCAAAATTGCCGGCGTGGGGGTGGCGCGTCCTTGGGGTGAAAGCGGTCGCCTGGCTTTCACCGGAGGCGCAACCCGGACTGTTGCGGCGGTCGTTGGGGGTGGGGCTGCGGCGCAGGGACAGGTTCTCGCCTGTCACTCGCGCCAGGTTTTGGGTGGCATTCTGAGAGACGAAACACTGGCTCCTTCGGGTCTGGTCGGTATTAGGGGTTGGTTGCATTTTCAATCCTCTTTTTTGGTTTTAGGTTTAGGTTTGGGAGGATTGCCCGGGCGGCTCACGGGCCGCCCGGGCGTGCCCACCTTGTCGCGACCAGATCTTTATTGGAGCAGTTTCAACACGGTCTGCGGGAGCGAATTGGCCTGGGCCAACATCGCCGTGCCCGCCTGGACCAGGATGTTATATCGCGCGTATTGCGTACTTTCCGAGGCCACGTCCACATCCTTGATGCGGCTGTTGGCGGCGGTGAGGTTGTCATTCAGCACGCCCAACTGTTCGGCCGTGTAAGAGAGCCGGGCCACATTCGCGCCGATGCTGGCGCGGTCGTTGGAGAGCTGGGTGATGGCCGCTTTCACATCCGCCAGGGCCGAAACCGCACCCGCTGTGGTGCTGATGTCGCCGCTGGTGGCGGTGGTGTAAGTGGTGGCACTGAGGTCCACCCCGTCCATGCTGAAGCTGTTGCCATCGCTGTCGATGGTAACGCTCAGCGCATCGCCGTTGAACAAGCTGACGCCGTTGAAATCCTTCGTCGCCAGGTCGTTGATGTACGCCCCGAGTGTGGCGAATTCTTTCTGATACAGCGCGCGGTCCGCACTGGACTTCGTCACGTCCTGCGAGAGGACGGACAGTTCGCTCATGCGGTTGAGGGCTTTTGCCGTTTTCTGAAGAAAGCCGTCCTGCGTCTGACTGAGCGAGACGGCGTTTTCAATGTTGGTTTGGGCTGCGCCGATCCGGCTGATTTGAGCGTCGAACCGGGTCGAAACCGCCTGACCCGCGACGTCATCTTCGGGCGAAACAATTTTCGAACCGGATGACAGACGGGCGAGCGATTTGCTCAGCAGGTTGGAGGATTCCATGAGCAGGCGGGCGCTGCTCTGGGCCGTTACGTTAGTATTGATGACCATATTTACTCTTTCCGTGAGTTACCCCCGTGAGAGGGTCTTTTTTTAGCGCAACGTCCTTGTTGCGGGTGAACCGTTTGGGGGAGATTCACCGTTTACCCCGCCGGCCCTTGTTGGCTGCCGACCGCCATTGTCTCGCGACGCACCATTCATCGGAGCTTCCGCGAAACACTTAAGCGGGAATTAATATTTTCCGGATTGGGGGAAAAATGGCAGATGGCAGCGCGCGCCGCGCAAGCTTTGAAAATAACGAGCCTGATGCAACAATCCGGGTTCAACCAACACCGCGGGAACAGCTGGTGGGAAGCTGCGGATAAAAACCGCTACCGGCTCCGGCAGAAAACATCCGTAACGGTTAAAGAATCTTCAATGAAACCAGCAGTGAATGCGGGCCCGGGAAAAGGCGGTTGCGTGATGCAATTGCACCGCGACGCCTGGACCGACCACGGAGAGTTGCCAGCTCAAGCCAGCTTCAAGTGAGTAATGCGGAACACGGCGCCGGCAGGGGCATTGGCGAGGCACTCCACTTCCCAGCCGTGCGCAAGCACGATCTGTTGCACCACCGCTAACCCGAGGCCGGTGCCCTTGGGCTGGGTGGTGAAGTAGGGTTTGAAAATTTCCGTGCGCCGCTCGGGCGGCACACCCGGGCCGTTATCCCGAATTTCCAGCAGGGCTTCGGCAGCGTTTTGTTTCTGGGCGACAATCTGGATGACCCCGTGGTCGGACACGGCCTGGATGGCGTTGAAGAGCAGATTGAACAATGCCTGTCGCAACAACTGCTCATCCGCTTCGATGCGCAAGGTATCAGCCGGGGTCTGCACCTGAATGTGCTTGGCTTCGAGATCGTAGTTCAAGGCCCGCACCACTTCGCCCACCACGGCATGGAGGGCCAGCACCGTGCGCCGCACTTCCCGCGGGCGGGAATAATTGATGAATTCGTTCAACTGGGCGGCCACGCGATCCGCCTCGTCAATGATTTCCCGCGCCTGGATCCGCGTCTCCGGCGGGCTGTCCGTTTGTTTGGAGATCAACTGGGCCCGCCCGCGAATCAGGTTGAGCGGGTTGCGGGTTTCGTGCGCCAGCCCGGCCGCCGCCAGGTTCAATTCCTTGAGATGCGTATTCAGCTCGCTGGCGCGCACCAGCCGGATTTGCAATTCCGCCGACTTGCCCAGGTTGCGCCAGGCCAGCGCCAACCCCACCACGGAGCTGGTGGCCAGCAGGGCAATGATAAAACGGACCCATAAATCACTGCGCGAAATTTCCCGCAACGATTTGGTGGAGAGTACGATCACAAAACTGTGAACGCCCTGCTTTTCCATGATGGCCTTGAATTCCTCCTCGCCCATCCACGGCGGCCGGTTGAATCGCGGCCGGCCTTCCCGCCAATGCATGATGCGGTTGGTGGCCGCCATCCCGGGCGCATTGCTGGGATTGAAGCCGCCTTCAAAATGTTCGCGTTCGGGCATTCCCCCGCCCGGCGCATTGCTGTCCGCCATCATGCCGGGTGGTGGCCCCCCTTCCCCGCCTTCCATTTCAGGGGGCGGCGGCGGCCGGTTGGTGGGCGGCGGATGGATGAAGTTCTGCCGGGATAAAATAATGGGCGGATTGGTGCCCTCCATGTCATGCGTGACGTTGGTCCCCAAATCCACCAGGTTCATCAGCGTCACCGTATCCGGCCCCCATTGTTCCGCCGGCCGGGGAACGCCCCGCGACTGCAAATCCAGCGGGGCGCCGGCCGAGGCCACCACTTCACCCGCGGCATTTAGCAGGGCGATGGAATTCAATTCCCCCGGACGCACCAGTTCCGTGAGCGTGGATTCCAAACGTTCCTTGGAGACCACCCCGCCAAACCGGCGTTGCGACCGGGTCACAATGCCCAGTGTGGTGGAAATGTCCTTGGCGCGGTTGATGAGCGCCGCCCGCGCCGAATCCCGCACGCGAATGTGCTCGGCCCCCTGCCAGACCAGCAGCAGAGCCCAGGCGGCCAGCAGCAACGCATAGACCAGCACACTGCGACGCGGGGTTTCCATTGTGATGGGTTCTATTTTTGTCCCGGGGCATCCTTCTTCACCGGGATTTTTTCCAGGAACCGGTTAAGGTCTGATTCAGAATAGGACTTGGGCGTAAAGGTATGGGCTTTTTCCGTGTCCGACAAGTCTGTCAGCTCGCCCGGGGCGCTGATGATGTGCGGGGTCAGGAAGATGAGCAGTTCGGTCTTGCCCCCGCTCTTGGTCTTGTGCTTGAACAAATTCCCCAGCAACGGAATGTCACCCAGGATGGGGACCTTGGATTCGCTGGAGGAGCCGTTGTCTTCCATCAGTCCGCCAATGACCACCGTTTGGCCGTCCGGCGTCACCACCACGGTATCGGCGGAACGCACATTGAGATACGGTGAAGTCACCCCCGAGGAAATTTGGGTGGATTGCGTAGGGTCCACCGAGGAAATTTCCGGTTCCAGAATCATTTCCACGGTACCATTGGCGGAGATGAACGGTGTGACCTTGAGAATGATGCCTACGTCGGTGTAGGTCACGTTGTTGATAGGCGTATTGGCCAGACCGGAATAACTGACTGAAGTTACCAACGGCACTGACTGGCCAATGGTGATCGTGGCGGGCTGCCCATCCCGCGCCAAAATGGACGGGCGCGACAGCAACTGGGCCTTACCTGCCGAAGCCACCGCCCGCAACGTGGCCTGAAAATCCGTGCCGATGATCTGGTAGAATCCGGAATTGTTTTGCGAAGTCAACGCGCCTGCCACCGGCGCGCCAAAGACGTTCAGGTTGGTGGTAGCCGAGTTCAGCCCGGACAGACCAAACGTGTTGGCCACATTGCCCGTCAATGAATTGCCGAAGCCCCGGCTCCAACCCCCTTCCACTCCCAGGTCGAGCGAATCATTATGTTGTACTTCCAGAAACACCACCTTGATGAGCACCTGCGGTTTCGGGCGGTCCAGGTTGTTGAGCACCTCCTTGATCTGCCGGCCGGTTTCCTCGTCGGCAATCACCACGATGCTGTGCGTGTCCGGATCAATGGCAAAGGAAGCGCCGCCCACGGTGCCGTTGTAGTTGTACGCGGCGCTGCTGCTGGAACTGGAGTTCTGCTGGTTGCGGTTGAAGCCGCCAAAGCCACCGAAGCCGCCAAACCGCTGCTGGGCCTGGATTCTTCCCACGGCCAGAAGCAGGAACACTCCCCCCACGGCCAGAATCTTGTTTGCAAAGGATGTCGTCATAAAATCAAAGGGTTGGATTAAAATGAAATGCCGCCGCGATTGTTGCCATTTCCGGTATTTCGATTGCCGGTGCTGCTAGTGGAAGAGGAACTGCCCATGGATGAGGCATTCTGGGTTTCGCGGTTCATCAAGGCGCTGCTCGAAGAAGAGGACGAGCTCGAGGTATTACGCGAGGTACTCGTGCTCGGGAACATGTTCTGCAACACCTGCAGGGCCTGCTGCGGATCGCCATTGTCCAAGTGATAGACAAACACTTTCTGGTCGCGGGTGGACGGAATGTCCAACTGGGTCATCATGTTGCCAATCTCGGACATTAAATCCTTGGAAGCAGTGACCACCACCGACGAGGTGCGCAAGTCCGCCACCGCAACCACCTGCGACTGCTTCTGCACCCGGGCATTTTGGCCGCCGTTATTTCCACCTGTCGCAGCCGCCATGCGGGCAAAAAACGCTCCTGGCCCGCCGCCGCCCGGCCCGCCAAACCGGATGGGCGACTGGTTGTTCCCGGAAGAGCCATTGCTATTGGAGGGGAAAATCTGGCCCAACGCGGTGGCCACGTCGGAGGGATTGGCGTATTTCAAATGGAACACGCGAATTTCGGTTTCGCCTTCGGCGCTGCCGTCAATCGCCTTGATGATCTCGGCCACGCGGTGAATGTTCGCCCGCGTGTCGGTCATCACAATGGAATTGCCGGCTTCGTTGGCAGTCATGGTCGTCTGCAACGAAACCAACGGCTGGATGTCTTTGAGCAACTGGGTGGCATCCACATACCGCACGGGCAGAATCTGGGTCACCATTTCATCCGTCTTGGGGATCTGGTCGGGATCACTGCCATAGACCACGGGGATGTCCTTGGTCTTGGCTTCATCCTTATTGACGATGGTAAGGGTGCGCCCGCTGCGGATGGCGGCATACCCGTTCCGACCCAGCACCGCGTTCAGCAGGTCCACGGCCTCATCCTTGGTCATGGGATGGCTGCTGATGACATCCACATTGCCCCGCACCGGGGTCTCCAGAATGATGATGAATCCCGCGGCGTCGCTCAGGTAATTCAGCACCAGGTCCAGCGGCGCATTGCGGAAATTCAGCACCAGTCCGTCCGTGCCGTTGGTGCCGGTTTCCGGCGGCATGGGGCCGCTGGCAATGGGCCCATGCCCCGTCGAGGTGCTGCTGCCCCGCCGCGCATAATCGCGCCAGTTCCCTTTGGAATCAGTACCGTTGGTCTGGCCCGAACTGCCGGAGGGGCCGGCTTCCGGCTGCGGTTGGTCGGCCCCCGGCGGGCCTTGCAACACCGGGCCCGGTCCCGCCTCACCATTGGTGCCGGAGGATTCGACGATTATGGGCATATCCGGGGGCGGCCCGTTCGGTTCATCGCCCGGTTGGGGCTGGGCGCAGACGCGAACATTGGAACTGGCCAGCAATCCGGCCAGCAGCATGAGTGTGAGGATGGTTTTCATCGGTTTAATTCCTGTTCCCGGCGTTGCATCATTTTTTGGAGGGCGGCACTGGCCGCCGCACTGTCACCGGCGGGAGCGGCAGTGTCCGTGCTGGAGGTGGTGGTGACGGTACTGGCATCGCCAGTGGTGCTGGAAGCGTAACTGGTGGTGGGAGAGGAGATTGGCCCGGTACTGGTGGAAACCATCCAGCCGCCATCTTCCGCGCGCCGCATCTGGGTGCCCACGGGCAGTTCCACCTGGTTCGTGCCAGAGACCAGCTTGACTTCGTCCGGTTCAATGGCGGTCACCTGATAGCCGGCAATGGTTTGGTTGAGCTGCAAAATCTGGCGGTAATCCGAACTGGTGCCGTCAAAAATGGCAAACGTGCCCTTCTCGTAACTCATCACGCCCACGAGCGAAAAGATTTCGGCCGTCTTGCTGGGCGTCCGGTCCCGCGGCGGCCGGTACGAGGCATTGTGCGGATACCGGTTGGGATTAAAAATATTGCGGTCGGCAATGAGCTTGAACGCCGAGTAATCCAGCCGGTTGGTGGCATTGGTTTGCTGCGCGGAAGCGGATACCGCCGCCGCAACAATTCCCGCCGCCAGCAGGGGCGACAAAACGCGAAGATGAAGTGGGGTGCGCATCAGTTTCATTTGGTCTTCGGGTTCAACACCAGCCCGCTCAGTTGCAGGTTCATGGCCAGTTGCTGGCCTTCCTTGTCGCGGGAGGTGAGCTCCACGGAATTCAGGCGCAACGCCAGCGGTTCGCGTTCCACCTCGTAGAGAAACCGGCTCAACGTCCCGATGTCGCCGGCCACTTCCAACTGGCAATCCAGGGTCAAATATTCGTCTCCCCCGGGTTTCCATTGCGGGGTGATGGCGTTGACCGTGGCACCACTGTTTTGGGTCCAGCCATCAATCGCCGCAAACAGCTTTTGTTCGGCCAGGGAATTGTCCTTGGGCAGCGCCTCGCGGCGCATCTTGTCCCATCGGGTGCGAATCACATCGGCCCGGCGCTGCAAGGCCTTGCCTTCTTTGATCTGGTCGCGCAGCTTGGCCACCTGCTGGCTGCGATTCACCCACAGGTTCCACAACGGCGCGCGCACCACCTTGTCGCCCACCAGCAGGATCAGCAGGGCCACCACGATGACGAGGAGCAGTTGTTGCCGGTCTTTAATTTGCATTTTGGCCTCCCTCGCTCCACTGAAAATTGAAAGTGAATTGCATCGGCGACTTCCCGCGAATCTGTCCCAGGCTGACACCGGTTACGCCCGCCTGCTTCCGCAAGCGGTCCAGCGTTTTTTGCAATGATGAGTTGTCCCGCGCCGTGCCGGTGCAGGTAATGGTGTTCAAATCCCGGATCTCCAGCGTTTTCACGGTCACCACGCCGTCCTCGGGAAATGCGGTGGTCAACTCCTGGAGAATGGTCAGCCCCCGCACGGTCTCGTCATACCAGGGCCGGTATTGGAGAATCTGCTGCTGGGTGGTGTTCAGCTCCGTCACTCCGGTCTCCATTTGTTTCCATTCCGCACGCAACCGCATCAGCAGAATCTGCTGGTACAGGAACGCCCCGAACACCAGCAACAGCAGCACCGCCGCCGCCAGGCCGGCCGTCCGCAACTTCCCGGAAGCATACTGGGTTGAGAATTTCTGCCATGCCGAAATCTTTGGCGGCAG
>DATJIU010000341.1:0-4442 GCA_035492855.1 Dongiaceae bacterium
GTGGCTGGACCTTTATTTTGTTGCCGGTTTTCTCGGCGATGTTGGGCCCGGTTGGCCCGGCCGATTTTGTGTTGAGCACCGGCCTGATGTTCTTCGGCGGGCTAATGTTTGCCCGGTCATGGTACGGATTGCGGTGTTTGCGCCTGCTGGGACTGGATTCACATGAAACACCTGCAACCCGGGATGGCGTCAGTACCGCCACCGGAATGCAATAGCTTGGATTAAGCTCTGGCTTCCGCGACGCAGCCAACGGATGGCGCCGAAACTCTCCTGATTCTCTATCACACACCATGAAAAGGATCTCACTGAAATCAGTAAAAGATTATCCAGTTTGCCTTTGACGCTCATGCCCGCCAAACCACCCGAGGAAGTTTTCAACCAACAGCACGCCGCGGAATACGACCAGCGCAATGCCAAGCTGGCACCCCTGTGGGAAGCGCTGCATTTGCTCCTGGGCGCGGTGTTTTATCCGTTGCCCGCCCAAGCCCGGATTCTCTGCGTGGGTGCGGGGACCGGCGCGGAAATTCTCGCCCTCGCCCGGCGCTTCCCCCACTGGCGCTTCACTGCGGTGGACCCTTCCGGCCCAATGCTGGAGGTCTGTCGCCGACGCACCACGGAGGCCGGCATCGCCGACCGCTGCGAGTTCCATCTGGGCTACGTGGACACCCTGCCCGCCGCGCCGGACTATGATGCCGCCACGGCATTGCTGGTTTCGCAATTCCTCCTCGAGCCGGAAGCGCGCACCCGGTTTTTCCGCGACATCGCCGCGCGGCTGCGCCCGGGGGGTTACCTGGCCAGCGCCGATCTGGCATCCGGCTTTAATTCGGCTGACTACCAAACCCTCCTTGATATCTGGCTGCAGTTGATGCTGCTGGCGGACCGGCCCGCGGAGCAGGTGGAGAAAATGCGTGCGGCTTATGGCCGGGACGTGGCTATCTCATCGGTGGCGCAGATTGGCGGCATGATAAAGGCTGCCGGATTCGCCAACCCCGTGGTGTTTCTCCAGACCGGCCTCATCCACGCCTGGTATGCCCGGCGGGTTTAGCTGTTTCCAAAAACGCCGCCAGAATGTAATGGTCAACGCAAAACCATCCGCCAAGAATAAAACAGGAATAACAGAAACCGCGCTGCGGGCGCACCGGCTATGGATACCTTGAAACTGATAGCGTTGGGCGACCTTCAAATCGGGCTCCTCATGTTCATTTTGAGCCTGCCCCTGGTCTTCCGGAAAATCCCCATGAACCGGATGTACGGCATCCGCATCCCGGCGGCCTTTGAATCTGAGGAACGCTGGTACGCCATCAATGCCTACGGCGGGCGGCAACTCGCCGGATGGTCGTTGCCGCTCATTGCGGCGGGAGTGACCGGCTTTTTCGTTTCGCCCGCCCATTTTGAATGGTACGCTTACGGCAGCCTAATGATTGCGGTACTGGTATTCACCATGCCGCTGCTGTTCATAATGCGATGGAGCCGGCGCAACTGACATTCCTTCCCCTGCCGCAGCCCGCAACGTGGCGCCGGCTGGTTTCTCTTGCCGCCGGGGGGCTCATTTTGCTGGCCGGCTGCGCCACGCATCCGCCTGAAAACCCCGCGATGGCGAAGCTGCGCCAGGAGGCCCAACAGGGCGCCCCCGCCGCGCAATTTGAATTGGGCGAAGCGTATGATTTTGGTTCCGGCGTCCCGCAGGATTACGCCACCGCCGCGAAATGGTATCGGCGCGCGGCGAAACAGGGCAATGCCGCCGCGCAAAACAATCTGGGCAGCTTTTATCAATTCGGCCTCGGCGGAGCCACCAACTACACCCGGGCCGTGGTGCTCTACCGGCAGGCCGCCGCCCAGGGTTACGCCGAAGCGCAAAGCAACCTGGCCTACATGTACGACCACGGTCTTGGCGTGCCGCGCGACCCCACGGCGGCGGCCACATGTTACCGTCGCGCAGCAGAACAGGGGTATCCGGTGGCCATGCTGAATGTGGGCGTCAATTGCTCCCTGGGCGAGGGACCGGACCGCAATCTACCCGAAGCGTTCATGTGGCTAGATTGCGCCCGCCAGCTCGCCGAATCCGGCTCCAGCCTGGAAGTGAAATGGCAGATCCGCGATGTGCTGGAGGAGCTGAAACAACAAATGACGCCGGAGGAAATTCAGGAGGGGAAAAAGCTTTCACAGGAATGGCTCAACATTCATCTGGCAACTAACAAACCCGCACCTTGACTCCGGTTGACTCGCCACGCCAGCAGTGCTTATGCGGGATAAACCATCTTTCTCAATCAGCCGTTTTTTTGAATTGCCGAATTCTGTCAGCGTGCTTTCATAGTTGAGTTCCCCAGCCAATGAAGTGCGTCAATAAACCGCGCCCTTCGGCTCGCAGCATATGACCTTCCTAAAACAATTCATCACGTTCATCGTACTCTTTGTTTTTCTTTTTGTGGTTGTTTATCTCGGCACCTGTGTTGTCGGTGGCGCCATCAGTGGGGGCATGGCCGGAGCCGGGAACCACGATCCCCAGGCCGCCGCCGAAGCGGGTCAGCAGGCGGGTGCTGCATTTGTCCGCGACCATATCAAAGCCATCGTGCTGGGGTCGTTTCTGGCGTCGCTGGTAGGCTCGGCGGCGCTCTCGTTTACCGGCATCCTGCCCTGGTGCAAACGGCCGGCGCCGATGCAACCTCCGCCCCTGTAAAAGGCCGACAGATTATTGTTCCGCCGTCACAATCCGCTGCACCATTTGCGCGGCGGCGGCGAAACCAAACGCGCCAGTCACGAAGCTGGCGGTGCCGTAACCGCTGCGGCAGTCCAGGCGCAGATCCACGCCCGGCGCGCGGGTGGTGCACACCGAACCGTCCGGCGCCGGAAACACCTGCGGTTCGGGGGAGAACACGCAGTCCACGCCGAATTTCTTTTTGGGGTCGCGGGGGAAACCATATTCATCGCGCAGCAGTTTGCGGGTGGCGGCCAGCAACCCGTCGTGCGTGGTGCGCGCGAGGTCGGCCACCTGCAACGCGGTGGGATCGCGCCGGCCACCGGCGCCGCCGGTGGTGACCAGTGGGATTTTCAGGTCGCGGCAGCGCGCAATGAGCAGCGCCTTCATGGGCGTCTGGTCAATGGCATCCACCAGCCCGGCATAGGGCCCGGCCAGGATTTCCGCGGCGGTCTTGGCGGTGAACAGCGAGAGCAAGGCATGCACGTTGCAGTCCGGTTGAATCAACCGCACGCGTTCGGCCATGACTTCCACCTTGGGCTGGCCAAACGCGCCGGTGACGGCGTGCAACTGGCGGTTGACGTTGCTGATGCACACTTCATCGAGGTCCACCAACGTCAGTTCGCCCACACCGCTGCGGGCCAGCGCCTCCACCACCCACGAGCCCACGCCGCCGATGCCCACCACGCACACGTGCGCGCGGCGCAGGCGTTCCTGCCCGTCCGTGCCGTAGAGCCGCTTGATGCCGCCGAAGCGCGCCTCGTAATTTGTCATCGCGCACCGGGATAGCAGCCGCCGCAATTTTCTCAAGTCAAACCTGTCAAATTTGCGGGCGGAGGCAATTTGGACTCGACAACTTTCCCGGAGTCGCGGGATAGTCGGAACGGCGGCGGCACCGGCGCCACATCGAGATTTTGATTCATGGCTGATTCCGTTACCCAACCCGCTCCCGCCCCCAAATATCCCCCCGGACTTTACGATGCCTGGCGCTTCGCCGCCTTCAACGGGCTGTCCTTCCAGATTGTGCTCGGCAGCACGATGATTCTCTACGCCAAGACGCTGCACGCCAGCGCCACGGTGGTGGGCGTGATTGCGGGCATGATGCCGCTGCTGGTGATTTTCCAAATTCCCGCGGCGAACTACATCAACCGCGTCGGCTACAAGCGGTTTGTCATCGGCGGCTGGGGCACGCGCACGCTCTTCACTTTTGGCATGGCCCTGGTGCCGCTGGCCACCGGCTTCCTGGTGCCCGCCACGCAACTGGTGCTGATCCTGGTGCTGCTGTTTGGCTTCAACCTGGTGCGCGGCATTTCCAGTTGCGCGTGGCTGCCGTGGATTGCGCACCTGGTGCCGGAGGAAATCCGGGGCCGGTACGTGGCGCGCGACGCGGCGATGGCCAACCTCGGCAGCTTCATCACCGTACTGATCGCCTCGCTCTGCCTGGGGGCCGCGCCGCACCCGTGGCAGTTCTCGGTGATCTTTGCCTTCAGCGCGCTCATGGGACTGACCAGCCTGATTTTTCTCAAACGCGTGCCGGACGTGGAAATCCCCGAGCACGCGCGCACCTCGCGCGAGCCGGTGCCGTGGCTGAAGATGCTGCGGTTTCCGCCCTTCTACAAATTGATCTGGATGGTCGTGGTCTGGTCCGTGGCCTATGGCGGCATCACCACGTTCACCACCACGTTCATGAAGGTGCAGCTCGGCATGGCCGAGGGAAACATCCTGCTCATCACGACGGTTTCGTTCC
>DATJIU010000342.1:0-4427 GCA_035492855.1 Dongiaceae bacterium
ACGGTGACGGTCATTTTGTCGAGGTCCACGGTCACGACGTCGCCGGTCTTGAGTACATCGCAGAGGCGGGTGGTGATTTCGCAGGGATAGAGTTCACCGGTGGCCACGCAGTTGCGGAAGAAGATGCGGGCAAAGCTTTCGGCGAGGACCAGCTCGCAGTTGGCGGAGCCCATGGCGATGGGCGCGTGCTCGCGGGAACTGCCGCAGCCAAAATTCCGGCCCGCCACGACGATGGGATATTCGCTGTCGAGCTGGCCTTCCTTGACGTAGCGCACGGGATAGAGCGAATCCGGCAATCCGGCGAGCGCGTAGCTGCCGAGTTTCTCATATTCCTCGGGAATGGTGGGCACGAGGTTCAGGAACTGCGCGGAAATGATCTGATCGGTGTCAATGTTGTCGCGCACCACGTAAACCGGCCCGGTAAAAACTGATTTCGTCATGCCTTGAATCTGGCGGAAATGGCGCGGTTTTTCAATGCCAAATCAGGCGGGCGTCCCGCCGGCGCCAGGAACTTGGAACGGCAGTCGTTTTTCGGGAGGGTGCTGCGGGTGCGACGTCCGGCTTCCTATTGAGAGGCCCGGTTAAACGCCACGGCATCGGCGTAACGCACCCCGCTGCCACCAAAAATGTCCAACGCCGAGCCGATGGTCAAATGCACCCGCCCCTGCCCCAACTTGGTGACGGTTTCCAGGTCGGTGAGCGAACTGGCGCCGCCGGCATAAGTGGTGGGCAGCGGCGTCCAACGTCCCAGCATTTCGGTCAATTCACGGTCAATGCCGCGGCACAGGCCTTCCACATCCACGGCATGCACGAGAAATTCGGCGCAGGAACCGGCCAGAGTTTGCAGCGTGGCGGCGCTGATTTTGAGGTCGGTGAATTTTTGCCAGCGGTCGGTAACGACAAAATAATCCGCACCCCGCTTGCGGCAACTCAGGTCCAGCACCAACCGTTCGCGGCCCACAGTTTTGACGAGCTCGGCGAGTCGGGCCTCATCCAACCGGCCGTCGCGAAACACCCAACTGGTGACGATGACGTGCGACGCTCCGGCATCGAGCCAGGAGCGTGCATTCCCGGCGTTCACGCCACCGCCCACCTGCAGGCCGCCGGGGTACGCCGCCAATGCCTCGCGGGCGGGGGCTTCATTGCCCGGTCCGAGCATGATGACATGGCCGCCGGCGAGGCCGTCGCGGCGATACAGTTCGGCAAACCACGCGGCGGGCTTTGCGGAGATGAAATTGGTGCGCACGGCGGCTGCAGCGGAATCGTTCAGCGTACCGCCGACGATTTGGACCACCTTGCCGCCGCGCAGATCAATGCAGGGCCGGAACATGCCGCCAAACTAAAGTTGCGGGGGCGAAGTTCCAAGTTCCAAGTTGACCGGGCGATGGCTTCCGGTATTTCTCCCCGGCGTGACATCCGACAACTCCGCTGCCTCGCACTGGAACTGGCTGCCCGATTTGCTGGCGTTTGGGTACGGGCTGGCGGTGGCGTGGCTGTTTCATTGGCAGGTAAAGGACCTCATCTGGAGTCTTTGGCTGTGCAGCCTGACGGTGGGCTATACGACCATCCTGCTTTCCATTTTTGGACCGATTTATCGCGTAAGAAAAACTTTGACCGGACCGGTCCTGGGATTACAACTGGCGGGGGCGCTGTTCGTGCTGGCGTTTTTTACAGTGCACTTCGGGATGTTTCATTTTGGGCACTCCTTCTTTCTTAATCAATTTTTCCCGGTGGTAGATGGCCATCGCGGTCCACCCAGCCTGGCACTGTACCGGATCGTTTTGGCAAATTATTGGCCGTTCATCCTCGCCGCGGTCGTGAGCGAGCGCGTCGCCCTGCGGCAGGCGGTGGAAAAACCGAACATGATGGCGCCCTACGTCAACGTCATCCGCATGCACCTGTTGATCTTCTTCTTTGCCGGCGCGGCGGCACTGAAATTGCAGTCATTTGTGGTCTATGTGGTGGTGTTTTCAGTGTATTTTTTCCCGTTCCGCTTTGTCCGCTCCAAGTTCGGAGGCGCAACCGTTTCGCAATGAAACACTAACGCAGCGGGCCTCAACCCGGTCGCCGCAGGAGATGGTCGGAGCCCTCTTCTGCCCGCATCACGACAGATTCAAAACAGCCCTACAGTGAGCCCCTTAAGCTCACGATATAACAGGAAGATTGCGAGTTTGCCCATGCTGTTCCATTTCGACGTAAGATTTTCCAAACGCTGGCTTTGCACGTTGCTTCTGGCAGGTTTATTGACCGCTCCAGCCCGGGCGCAAATACCCGAGCCCGTGGCCGGGCCTACTCCTCATGCCCCGCCTGCTCCGCCACCAATCGTGGTAAATCCGTTGCAGCCCAAAACATTTAAGCCCACGCCGCCGCCGGAGGGGTTGACGCCCTACTCCATTGGCAATCCCACGGATGAAGAGCAGCAGTACCTGGAATATATCAATCGCGCCCGCGCCAATCCGACAGCCGAAGGGTTGCGGCTGGCCAGTACGACGGACCCGGAGGTGCTCAGTGCCTACGCCTTTTTTGGCGTGGATACCAACCTGATGGTGTCTCAATTCGAGACGCTCAGTCCGGCGCCGCCCGTGGCGTTGAACGCCAAACTGACCACCGCCGCCCGCTTGCACAGCGGCAATATGTTCACCAACGAGTATCAGGGGCACTACGAAACCAATGGCGCGACGATACTAAGCCCCGGAGACCGGATCACCGCCGCCGGTTACACCTCGTGGTTCACGTACGGGGAAAACGTATTTGCCTATTCCGACTCGGTGTACTTCGGCCACGCGGGCTTTGAAGTGGATTGGGGCAGCGGCCCCGGCGGCATGCAGGACCCGCCCGGACACCGGCAAAGCATTCACAACGGCACCTTCCGCGAAGTGGGCATCGGCATTGTGGACGGCACCCACGGGCCAGTGGGCCCGCAACTGGTGACCGAGGATTTCGCCACCACCACCACCGACCAGCCTTTCATCACCGGCGTGGTCTATTACGATCTGAACGGCAACGGATTTTATGATCCGGGCGAAGGCATTGGTGGGGTGACGGTGCAGGTGCCAGGCTCGACGTATTTCGCGATTACCGCCAGCTCGGGCGGCTATACCGTGCCGGTTACCACCAACGGCGTTTATGACATGACCTTTTCCGCGCCCAATCTCTCCTATCAAACCACGGCGAGCGTCAGCAACCTCGCCAATGTCAAAGTGGACTATTTGCCCGTTTATGTGCCGCCGACGCTGACCGGCCCCGAGCCGGCCGCGCTGAATCAGAACAATTATTACGCGTTTTCCCCGATTGGCGGAGCGACCAATTATCAATGGGAACTCGCGACCGTGGCGGCCTACACGACTGTGGCCGGAGCGGAAAACGGCACCAATGACGTGACCATTGTCAGTTCGCCGCTCTATTCAGTATTGGCCAGCGATGTTCACGCTTCCGGCAGTTACTCCTACCATTTCTGCCATACCAACCCCGCGCCGCAGTCGCTGACCCTGAACGCCGACCTCTTGCTGAATTCCAACAGCCAGGTCACCTTTGCCAAGCGGCTCGGCTGGGCCACGTCCAACCAGGTGGCCCGGGTGCAAATCTCCACCGACAGCGGCAGCACGTGGCAGGATTTGTGGAGTCAACCCGGCACCGGAAGCAGCGGCGATGCGGCATTTGTCCGGATCACCAATTCGCTGGCAGCCTATGCCGGCATGACCGCGCAAATCCGGTTTGTTTACGACTACAACGGCGGCACGTATTTCCCCCAGAGCAGCACGGGCATTGGCTTATACCTGGATGACATTGCGGTCGCAAACGCCGGCCAGATCGAAAATCCCGTGGTTAATGATGTCCCCGAAGGCACCGCCTTCGTTTTCTCGCCCAGCAATGCGGGGAACTATCAGTTGCGGGTCCGCGCCCAATTGCCGGGCCGTACCCTGCCTTGGGGACCGCCGCTGCAAGTCAGCGCCACAAACCTGCCGCCAGTTACAGTCACCTTTAGTGGCATGCCGATCCGCTCAGGCAACCTGTTCCAGGCGGATTTCACCGTGACCAATTATCGCGCCGGCACGCTTTTCCGGTTGCTGCAATCCCCCAGTCTGACCGGCAGTTGGACGGCGGATCCGGGAGCGACGGTGGCGACGGTGGTTTCCAACAGCCGGTTCCGCGTGACCACCACGAACAGCTCCAACCAGACGTTCTACCAGTTGCAGGCCAATTAACCCGGCTGCGACATTGACAAAATCCGGGGTTTCGCTACTGTTTCGCCCCTGAATCGTTAGCAATTTAATTAATTATGCCGAATACCAAGTCAGCCGAACGCCGGATGCGGGGCAGCGCCCGCAAGGAAAACCGCAACCGCAGCATCAAGTCCCGGCTGCAAACCCTGGAAAAGAAGTATCTGGAACTGGTGCAGGCCGGCAAAAAGGAAGAGGCCGCCAAGG
>DATJIU010000343.1:0-7597 GCA_035492855.1 Dongiaceae bacterium
TTGATCGGCGGGATGGTGTAGGTGCCGGCCTGTTTCGGCGTCAGCGGAAAAGTATAAGTGATCGTGGAGGAACTTTCGCCATTAACCCAGGAGTATTGGCTGGATTTCCCAGGATACCCCGCCTGCAAATTGCGCACCGTCGGCGGTTGCGGGTCGGCATCCGGCTTGCCGCCTTCAAGGACGAGCGACAGCACCGCGCTCTCGCCGAGACTCACGGTATCGCGGTCCAACGAGGCCTGAAGCGTGGCCGCGCGGGCCCCACTCGCGAGCCCAACCGCCAGCATGGCGAGCCCCAAAAGCAATCCGCGCCAGAAAGGCGCGGCGCAGGAGCGGCGGTTCAGATGACCCAATCCTAGTTCTCGCATCGTTTCACACCAGTTTTGCGATATTTCCCAGCCGGCGCAAGCCGGACAGTAATAATGACACCGCCAGCGGGAATTTGTTCGGGATTTTTGCCGGCCCGCTCCCGCCAATTTCGGGAAATCAGGCCTTTTCCATGGCGGCGATCAGGCCATCCAAAGTATGCACTTTGGCCTCCACGCCCGGTGTCAGCCCCAGCCGGACCAGGGCCTTGCTGGTCTCCGGGCCGATTGAGGCGGTGCGCAGGCGGGGAAATTCTTTCAGCAACGCCGGCAAATCCAGGCGCGCGTGAAAATTCTCCACCGTGGATGCGCTGGTAAAGGTAATCCAGTCGGCGCCGGCTTCCAGCAACCGCGCCACGGCGCCGTTGCGGTCGTCGGTTTCGGGCACGGTCTGGTAGCAGGGAATGTCGTCCACGATGGCGCCCAATGCTTCCAGCGCCAGCGGCAGGTCGGGATTGGCCACCTCCGCGCGCAGCAGGCAGATTTTCAAATTATCCACCGACTCGTACTTGGCGAGGGCCGCGGCGACTTCGCTGCCCAGGAATTTCTCGGGCATCAAATCCACTTTCAGGTGGAGTTCCTTGAGCCGCGCGGCGGTGCCCGGTCCCACGGCGGCGATGCGAACGCCGCCAATGTCGCGCAGGTCTTCAAACGCCTTGAAGAAGTATTCAAAAAAGGCGGTGACGCCGTTGGGGCTGGTGAACACCAGCCAGTTGTAGGCGTTCAACTCCAGCAACGCGTCCGCCAGGGGCTGGCGGTTGGCGGGCGGGATGATTTTGATGGTGGGAATTTCCAGCACCTCGGCGCCGCGTTCCGCGAGTTTGCGGGACAGCTCGCCCGCCTGCGTTTGCGTGCGGGTAACCACAATCCGGCGCCCAAACCAGGGGCGCCGTTCGAACCAGTTCAATTGCGGCCGCAGCTTCACCACATCTCCGATCACCGTGAGCGCGGGCGGGGCAATTTTATGTTCCGCCACCAGGGCGGCGATGGTGCCGATGGTACCGGCCACAGAGCGTTGCCGGCCGGTGGTCCCCTGCTCCACCACGGCAACGGGAGTTGCAGCCGGCATGCCATGCTGGATCAGATTTTGGGTCCATTCCGCAATGCGGTCCATGCCCATGAGCACGACCTTGGTGCCGGGAATTTTGGCGATCTGTTCGTAGCGCAAATCGGTATGCGCTGCGGCGGGGTCGCCATGCCCGGTGAACACGGTGAAACTGGAGCAATGGTCGCGGTGGGTCAGCGGAATGCCGGCATAGTTCGGCGCGGCCACCACCGAGGACACGCCGGGAACGACTTCAAAATCAATCTGGGCCGCGGCCAGTTCCGCCGCTTCCTCACCGCCGCGCCCGAAAATGTACGGGTCGCCGCCCTTGAGCCGGACCACGGTTTTGCCTGCGCGCGCCTGGGCGAGCAGCAGGGCGGTAATCTCCGCCTGCGGCATGGCCATGCCCTTGCCGCGGTGGATGAGCTCCGCCTGGGGCGCAAGCCGCAGCAGGTCCGGGTTGACCAACTGGTCGTAGATGACCACGTCCGCGCGCGCCAGCAACTCCGCCCCGCGCAACGTCAACAACCCGGCATCTCCCGGGCCGGCGCCCACCAAATAAACTGCACCTTTCAATTTCACGCGCCCAATTTATACAAGCGCCGGAACGGGGCAATGTCAGAGACGTGAGCCGGACCGAAATCGCTCCCGATGTTTTGCAGGCAGGCGGGGAGAGAATTGGAGCGGAAAACGATTAAGACTATGATTACGATTAAGGCCGGGGGTAAGATCAATTGCCCAGGCCGTTGGGCCAGCCACCGGTTTGCGGCCGGCCGGGGGCGCACCAGAGTTCGT
This sequence comes from Dongiaceae bacterium, assembly GCA_035492855.1. GTDB lineage: Bacteria > Verrucomicrobiota > Verrucomicrobiia > Limisphaerales > JAFMIX01 > JAFMIX01. The sequence continues at coordinate 2,203 of DATJIU010000343.1, forward strand.
TGGGCCCGGCGGTCAGGATTTCAGCGTTCAATTTGGGTGACTGCACAAAGAAACTGCGACCGTCCATGCCGGCGAGATTGCTGCCGGGACCGTGCCGCGAACCCGGGCCTTCGTTCATGTTCGGCACGCTGCCGGCATCGTTGTAGGATTTGTCATCCCGGTCATCAGGCTCCCAAAACAAAACTCCTGCCGGGCTCATCTGGGTCAGCTTATAGGCAGGGTAGCGTCCGGAATAGTCGGTGACGGCGCCGTTCATGACGTAGGTGGAAAGCCGCATGCGGCGCGCGAGGAAGGTGGGGGTGTTGGTGGGATCGTTCGGGCACCGGTAGATGCGTTCGGTGCCGAGATAACTCCACAACAGCCCGCTGGCATAGCCGGCGGGTGAAACTGGCGGCGGCCCGCTGCTGTCCGGCGTGTAAAGCCAGCCCGCCCACGGGAAGATGCCCCAGTTGGAATACGGCAGATAATCGCGGTTGTCATTGGCGTACATTTGCGTCGCGAGCCCGAGCTGCTTGAGATTGTTCAGGCAGACGATGCGCTGGGCCTTTTGTTTGGCGGAAGCCAATGCGGGCAACAGCAGCGACGCCAAGATGGCGATGATGGCGATGACCACCAGCAGTTCAATGAGGGTGAAGGCCGCGCCGCGCCGGTAAAAATGGGGAGCGTCGTTTTCGTTTTGGGCGGAGCCGCGGCCGATACTCATGAAGTATCCAGACGAAACTTCACGCCGGCTATTCAACGCAAAACCCGCTTTGCAGCGGGTTTTGACAAATAAACGAAACGGTTGCGGCGGCGGCGTCAGGCGGAGACCGCAGCCTTTTTTCCGGCCATCATGAAATCCATGTAGTTGACGAGCCGGTCCTTCATTTCCTTGCGGGACACGATGGCGTCAATCAAACCGCGGTCGCGCAAAAACTCGGCGGTCTGAAACCCGGGCGGCAATTCCGCCTGGGTGGTGTCTTTGATGACGCGCGGTCCGGCAAAACCGATCATCGCACCCGGCTCGGCAATGATGAGGTCGCCCACGCTGGCGTAGCTGGCCATGACGCCGGCGGTGGTGGGGTGCGTGAGCACGCTGATATACGGCAGCCGGGCCTGGGCATGATAAGCCAGGGCGCCACAGGTCTTGGCCATTTGCATGAGGCTGAACATGCCTTCGTACATGCGGGCGCCGCCGCTGGTGGAAATGATGATAACCGGGAGTTCCTTCTCCGTGCCCTTCTCCACCAGGCGCGCGAGCTTTTCGCCCACAACGGAACCCATGGAGCCGCCGAGAAAGCTGAAATCCATGACGCCGAGCGCCACGCGGTGGCTGCCGATGCGGCCGATGCCGGTGACCACGGCATCCTTGAGCCCGGTTTTTTTCCAGTTGGACGCCAGCTTATCCTTGTAGGAGGCGGCGCCGGTAAATTCCAGCACGTCCACGCTGATCATGGCGGCGTCCATTTCCTCGAAGGAGCAGGTCTCGACCAGCCAGTTGATGCGCTCGCGGGCGCCGATGGGGAAATGATGGCCGCACTTGGAACAGACCTTGTGGTTCTCGTCGAGTTCCTTGTCGAACAGCATGGTGGCGCACTTGGGACACTTGGTCCACAACCCCTCGGGGATGTCGCGCTTGCGGGATTTGCCGCCGGTGACCTTCTGTTTGTGGGTAAAAGTGGTGCCCGGGGTGTTCGGCGGGGGTGGAGTCACTGCCGGCGGAATCGCCGGCTGTTCATAGAGGGCCGTGCCGATATTCTTTTTCACAATTGTGGTGGTAGCCATTTCAGATCAAAAACTGCCCCGGTGAAGCTGTCCGCGATGGGAAATGTCCCTCCGGCCCGTAACTTTTGCAAATTCCGGTTTCAACGTTTGACATCATCTACAATCCCCGCGCGACTGTCCAGACACAAACATCACCCGCCCCGGCGGCTTGCAGAGCCCGGGCGCAGGCACTGCTCGTGGCGCCGGTGGTGAACACATCGTCCACCAACACCAACCTTGCTCCGGACAGGGCGATCCGCGGCGCCACCGCAAAGGCCCTGCGGACGTTGGCCGCCCGTTGCGACCGGGACAACCGCGTCTGGGTTTGAGTAAATTCGACGCGGCGCAGCAACCGGTTGTTCAAAGGAATTCCGGTGGCGGCACTCAGCCGGGCCGCGAGCCGTTCGGCCTGGTTAAAGCCCCGTTCGCGTTGTTTCTTGGGATGCAAGGGGATGGGCACGATGAAATCCCAGGATTCGCGGGCCAGTTCCGGCCCGGCTTCCCGCGCCAGCAGGTCAGCGAGAAACGGCTCGAACCACAATGCCTGCTGATATTTGAAACGATGGATGACCTCCAGGGCCAGTCCACGGGCCACCACCGCCGAGCGGGCGGAGACAAAATGTAATTCCAACTCGCGGCAATTCGTGCATTCAAACGGCGTGGTCAAATCCCCCGCAAACGGCAGCCCGCAACGCTGGCAAAACGGCGGCCGGACAAACCGCAACTGCGTCCAACATCGGCTACAAACATAACCCGCAGCCGCGGGGGCGCGTTCCGCGCCGCAAATCTGGCAGGCTTCGGGATACAGAAAACTCAGGGCGGCATTGGCCCAGGCAGTCAACCCCTCAACTCCGGCTTTCATGCGATTGCCTGTTTGGTTGCCCCGCCCGCCAGAAGCTGACTCCGAGAAATCCCAAGAGCAAAACGAGACCGGCCAACCAGCCATCAATGAGTTTTCCCGAACCCCAAAACCTCAGGTTGGCGCCGGAGGCGGTGCCAGTCAAAACTCCCCCGCTCTTCAGCCAGAAAATCCAGCCGGCATGCAGGCTGATGGAGAAATACAAATTGCCAGTCCGCTGATAAGCCAGGCCCAGCAACAGCCCGACCAAGGTAAGATTAAACAAGGCCGGCACCAGCATGTGCCAGTCGGCAAAGCCCCGGAACATCAGCCCCAGCACCTGCAACCCGGACAGCCAGGTGACGGGCGGGGCATATTCCGCCCGTTCCAGGAAATGGACCGCTGCGTAAATGGAGCTGCTGATTAATAAAGCCAGCCGCCAGGGCATCACCCGGCGCAACCCGCCAAAAATGCCGCCGCGAAACAAAATTTCTTCCAGCACCGCCACCACCACCGCCGTTCCCAGAGCGCCCAATAATTTTCCGGTGAGCTGACCTGCGGTAAGATCCGCATTCCAAACCCGGGCCTGAAACGCCAGGGCCAAGCCCAGCACCAGGGCCAGCGACAAAAATCCCGCCAGAAATCCCACCAGCACCCGGCGGCCTTGGCCGCGCGGCGACACCAGGCCCAAGTCGCGCCAGGAAGTGATGCCCAGGCTCCGCACCAGCGGCCACAGTCCCGCCAGGGCAATCACCAGGAAGGAGCGGTCCACAAAACGGCGAAAGGGATTGGCGGCGAGCCGGTGCAGGAAGCCGCTTTCCCCCGCTCCCGCCTGAACCAGGGAATACAGCCAGGGGGCCAGCAGGGCGCCGCCGACAAATACGGCCAGGATATAAAGAATGAGAGAGCGAAGCGGGCGCATTTGGCAACCGGTGCTACAGGGGAACTGCTGCGGGCGGAAAACCCCGCCCCAGCCGGAGGCCCGGCCGGCGAAGGATGGTGGAGCCGAGGGGGATCGAACCCCTTACCTCCTGAATGCCATTCAGGCGCTCTACCAAATGAGCTACGACCCCATCCAACGCGGCGGACAAGATATTAAGTCAGGCCCGTTTGTCAAAAAGTTTCCCGAAAAAAATGCAGGACGCTCCGGCCCCTCAGCCGCGGTACAGGATGCACAACGCATACTCGGTCATGAGCTTCTGCGTGCCGATGTCCAGAAACGTGTACGTCAGCGGGGTGACGCTGACGATGTTGGCTTCGCCCACCTTGGCCAAAAATTCGGAAACCTTCTCATCAAACCGGTCGTGGCCCACCTCGATGCAGTCGGTATGCCGGATGGTTTTGACGCGGACTTTCTTGTCGGATTCCTTGGCGGTCACCTCCAGGGGCGGCAATGGCTTGGTGATGAGGCTGGCCGTGGGCTTGTTCGCCGTGGGGACTTTCAGGTGCAACTCCACCTTGGCGGCGGCGGAACTGGCAATGGGGTTTACCGGTTGGACCAATTCCACCCCGGCGGTGGTGGGCAAATCCGAGGTGCTGGCGGTGGTCACCCCGGGTGCGGTCTGCTCGGGAATTACAATTTTCTCCCCGCACGAGGGACATTCAATTTCGGTGCCGGCACCGGTACTGTCCACAGCCAGTTCCTGTTCGCACTCAGGGCATTTGAAGATAATATCCATAAGTTTCTCTGGTTTCGGGGTCTGCACTCACCGTACGACCTGGGAAAGCCGGTGGCCAGCAAATATTTTCCCGCGACTAAGATTTGTCGGCCACCGCCACTGGCGTCTCGCGTTTGGCCATGATGGCTTCCACGATCTTCTGGGCCAGTTCCGGCTTTTCTGCGAGCACCTTCTGGGTGGCATCCTTGCCCTGCCCGATCAACTCGCCATTGAACTGGAACCAGGCGCCCTTCTTGTCCACGACGCCATTATCCACCGCCACGTTGAGCAGGCTGCCCTCCTTGTTGATGCCGTGGTTGTAGATGATTTCAAATTCAGCCTCGGCAAACGGCGGGGCCACCTTGTTTTTGACCACCTTGACCCGCACGTGATTGCCCATGGCATTGCCGGCGGCATCCTTGAGAGTTTCCTTGCGGCGGATGTCCATGCGAACGCTCGCGTAAAACTTCAGCGCCTTGCCGCCCGGGGTCGTCTCCGGGCTGCCAAACATCACGCCCACCTTTTCGCGCAACTGGTTGGTAAAAACGCAGGTGGTTTTGGATTTGCTTAAAATGGCCGTCAGCTTGCGCAATGCCTGGCTCATCAGGCGCGCCTGCATGCCCATGGTGGCCATGCCCATCTCGCCTTCGAGTTCAGCCTTGGGCACGAGCGCCGCCACGGAGTCCACCACGATCACATCGAGCGCGTTGGACCGCGCCAGCGTTTCGCAAATGGTCAAAGCCTCTTCGCCGCTGTCCGGCTGCGACACGAGCAAATCGTCCAGGTTCACGCCCAGCTTCTTGGCATAGGCGGGATCAAGGGCATGTTCCGCGTCAATGAACGCCGCCAGGCCGCCAGCCTTTTGGGCGTTGGCGATGACGTGGAGCATCAACGTGGTTTTGCCGGAAGATTCCGGCCCGTAAATCTCAATCACGCGGCCGCGGGGCACTCCGCCCACGCCCAGCGCCAGATCCAGGGCCAGCGCGCCCGTGGGGATGACACTGATCTTCACCAGCGACCGCGCATCGCCCAAACGCATGATGCTGCCTTCGCCAAACGTTTTGGTGATGGTGGAAATGGCCGCTTCCAGTTCGCGGGAGCGGGTGGCGGCAGCCGCCTTGGCGGCATCGGCAGCGGCGGCTTTTTCAGCGGCTTT
>DATJIU010000344.1:0-2784 GCA_035492855.1 Dongiaceae bacterium
CCAGATGACCGCCTGAAACGGCTTCAAATCCGCCAGTTCCGGGCTGCCGCCCCGGTCGGTTACCTTCCAGAACGCAAAACTGAATCCGCTCGCCGCCAGCGCGTTGGTATAGGCCCCATCGGGAATTAACTGCGAACCGTCGGCCTGCTCATATGCATCCACCAGCAGCACCGTAGGGGTTTGCACGGCCACAAAGGAGAAATACGCACCGCTGTTGTTGTTGCTGGCCGTGTTGCCGGCTTCATCCGTGGAACTCACCGCGAAATAGTAGGTTTTGCCCGGCACCAAATTGTACAACCGCAAGGTATGGCTGAGGGTAAGCGGGGCGTTGGTGGTGGCGAGGGTGAGTGGCTGATTGGTGCCGTACAGCACCACGGAATTGGCCGGTTCATCCGTCTGCCAGGTGATCGTCATCAATCCCAGATCCACCGAAGCATTCAGACCGCTGATGACCGGTGGCAGCAACCGCGCCGTGGCCGTAGTTGTGCGGGTGACCCCAAGGATGTCCACGTACTGGGCGCGGAGAGCATCGCCGTTCTGCATCGCTAGGATGCCCGACACCGGGCCGCTGCCCACCACCGTGGCCACAGTGCCGGTGAACATGCCCGGCACACCCGCCACGGCGGACAGAGTGACGGCAAGCTGATTGGCGTGCGAAAGGTTGGCCACCGTCACGCTCACGGAATTCTGCCCCGTGCGGCCTCCGTCAAAGACCGTCAGCCGCATCACGCCGGGCGCGGTGTAAAACGCCCGGTCCAGCAGCACCACGCCAATGCCCGTGCGGGAGAGGTCGCCGGAAATCGCCAGCGCAAAATCCTGGTCCACCGCCGGGGTATCTTGCCGCGCATCGGATACCACGTTGCGAGCGCGGATGCGGACGAGGTAATCGCCCGGTACCGGCTGCGCCAGAATCACCGCTTCCACGTTGTTGAGGTTGTCCGCTGTGGGCGCGTTGGGCACGGATTCACCCGCCACCAACTGGTTACCGCGATACACCGTGCCGTCTGGGCTGACCACTTCCAGGTCCAGGTCGTTGACCAGCGCCGGAATGGCGCCGGGAAATCCCGGCACATCCGTATACGCCATCGTAATTTTCAGCGGCACGTTTCCCGTTTGCACGAAAACGTGATGCTCATACACCTGGGTGTTGGTCAGGGTCGTGGTCTGATCGACAAATTCGCAAATCCGGTCGGCGGTGGCCGGATTCGTCACGATGATGTTCGGCAGGTAAACCCGGCCCCAGCCTTCGTCGTTGTTGGGAATCGGACCTGGGCCGCCGTTACCTTGGTCCAGTTCCTCCGCGGAATTGATCAACGCCGCCTTCACCAGGGCCGGAGAGGGGACGGCATTGGTGTGCAGGCTTTTGTAATATTGGACAAATACCGCCGCCGCGCCCGCCGCATGCGGTCCGGACTGGCTCGTGCCGCCCATGTAGATATAGTTCGCCGAAATGGGCAGCCACGCAAACTGGTCCGAGGCGTCCGCCGAGAGCAGCGAGGCAATGAACGTGCCCGGCGCCACCACGTCCGGCTTGAGTCGCCCGTCCTCGCACGGTCCGCGGCTGGAAAAATCCGCCATCGTATCCGGGCCTTCATCGTAAATGCCGAAATCCAGTTGCCCGCCGTTCTCCGAGGCGCCTGTGGCCAGCACGTTCTTTGCTGCCGCCGGGCTGTCCATGGTTTGCGAGGCCGGCCCCGCATTGCCCGCCGAAAATTCCAAAATGTACGGCTCCGCCTCGGGTGTGGTGGGGTCCGCATCGCGCACGAGTTCGTCGAAAGCCGCGCAATCAATGTCATATGCCCCCTGCACATCCGTGCCCCAACTGTTAGCCCCGATCTGCGCTCCGGCCCGCACCGCATCGCACGTGATGGTGGCATCGGACGGGAACGGGTCCACTGTCACGCCGTCGGCGTCAAAAATGCGCTGCGCCACCAGGCTCGCACCCGGCGCCACACCCAGTCCGTACAACGCACCGCTGTCATCGGCCTCGCCCAGTGTGGCGTTGCCTGCAATGATGCCCGCCACGTGCGTGCCGTGGCTGTGTTCATCCGCGGCATCGGTGAGCTGGCCGTAATACAGCAAATCCTTCACCCGGCCATACAGGTCCGGCGTCATTGTGTTGGTATCGCCCGTGTCCAGGCCGGTGTCCGCCACGGCCACCGTCACGCCGCTGCCGTCAAACCCTTCCTGCTGGGTCAGGGTGGGGGTGCCGGTAAGACCATCATCGCCACCCACCAGCTTGGACGCCGCCTCGTCCAGCAACTTGCGCTGGGCCGCCGGCTCAATCCATAGCACCGCCGGAGATTGCGCCAGGGTGTTGAGTTGCGTCGCGGTCAACTTGCCCGTCAGCACCGTGCCCTGGCGCAGCCGGTTTTGCCGCGCCACGGTGGTCAACAGCGCCCGCGTCTGCAAAATCTCCCGCGGCGTCGCCCGGGGCGACAGCATCACGCTCACTTTGAGCATGGCTGGGGGGGCGGCTGGGGCCAGTTTGGCGCTGACCGCATTCAGCCGGGGATGAATCTTGTAGGCAGCTTCATACGGTCCCACCCAATGCACAAATGGCAGCGCGGTCACCGTCGTGGGGGACACATTTTTGAACTGGGCAATGAACGCATTATCCGGCACATAGCGGAGCAGGGCCACCCCCAGCGATTCCAACTGTTGCCGCTGTTCCGGCGTAGGCGGGGCGGTGCATTGCAGCAGATACAGCCCATTGACGGGTTGGGCGGCGGCAGAGGCGACCGCAGGAGTGACCGCAGAAGTCGCAATGGGATCGGTATTAAC
>DATJIU010000345.1:0-11704 GCA_035492855.1 Dongiaceae bacterium
ACCCAGGCAACCATGGTGACGTTGTTGCCCGTGATGTTCCACGAAGGAATGTTGATTTGCGAACCGGGATAGCCCGCGCTGAAATAAACCGCACCATTGCCACTCTCAAATCCGGGGTAACCGTCGGACGGCTGCGGGCCGAAGATGGAATCCACCCAGTTCAACGTCGGCACGCCATAGGTGCCATTGTCGCCACCGATGTAATCAAACGCCGGCAAGTTGGGCGTGACGGAAGGATCCCCGTCGGTTTCATTGAAGCGATAATAAGCCACCGGGGCGTTGCTGACGACCGCCGCTGCGAAAGAACCCGGGGCCGGCACTACTACGGACAATTGCGCCGCCGGGGTGGTCCCGTTTCCGTATCCATTGGTCAGAAACACGTCGTAACTGCCGGAATCGGCCCCGGAGAGATTGGAGATCGTAAGCACATTGCTGGTCGCGCCGAACACATTGCCACCGTCGCTCAGAGCTACCATGTTGGTGCGCCATTGATAGCCGAAGGGCGCCGTTCCTGTGGCTGCGACCTCGAATTGCGCCGTGCTGCCGGCATAGAGCGTCAGGGCCGAGGGATGAATGGTTCCTGCCGGACTGTAACCGGAAGTATCCACAATTTGGATGCCTGCCGCGCCGACGTTGCCACCATAACGGTGGATTTCCACTTCAAACCCCGAACCGGTGATATTGCGAAAGCAAACGTAGTGTGCGTTCGTGGCATCGCCTTGGACACTGGCCTGCCCTTCAATCAGCGGACCGGAAAAATCGTATCCATTGGCATCGGTCTTCAAGTAAGTTTGCGCGCCGCCATTGAGGCTCACGCCTGCGGTCCGGCCATTAGCGTCTGACGAAACATACACATAAACATCATAGGCCGAGAAACTGATGTTGCTGATGGCATAGCTGCCAATGTTGGCATCATCGTTTTCCACATCGGAATAACCGCTGAGCAACTGCCGGTTGCCAGTATAGGTGGTCTGGCTCACGGCCCACATGCCTTGTGCGGCATAATTCAGGGTTAGGCTGGTAGCCGTGCCACCGTTATCGGAGATGACGGCAGGGTTCGGCCCCGTGATCTGCGCCTCGGTGCCGGAATCATGTCCCGCCGGGTCCACATTATTCCAGTTTTGCTGCGGCACGGCGCCGGCCGTGGCGGAGGCGTTCAGGCTCATGGGGACGTTTCCTCCGATGGACCATTGCCGGCCGGCAAAGTTGAGGCCAATGGCGTTTTGGGCCTGTGCTGCAGGGATAGCCCCCGCAAGCAGGATCGCTGTCAGCCCCAACCCCAAGAGGGTCCGAAGCGTACCAGGTTGTGTCATGTTTGTTTTCATATCAAAAAAATTGGAGCGCCCGGGCGTGGGGCAAAGCCACACGTCCAGGCGCCGGCTTGCAACAATCAAAGGTGAAATGCGGTGAGGCTATTTCCGCCGCCGCAACCAGCCCACGAAGGCCAACCCGGCTGTGGACAACGCGAGTGTGGAAGGTTCTGGCACCCCCACGATTTGAATGCCCGCCAGGCCTACATCGCTGCCGTAATTGGACAGGTCAATTTGCAGGCTCGACCCGGAAACTCCTTGGAACAGGAAGTATTGTCCCGAAGCCGCAGTACCCTGGCTGGAAGCTGTGCCCTCGATCAAGGGGTTGGAATAGTTAAATCCGTTGGCATCGGTAAGCAGGAACTTCTGCGCCCCGCCGTTAATATCCACTCCAGCCGTGCGGCCATTGCTGTCGGCGGAAACATACACATACACATTGTAGGAACTGTAAGGAATATTCCCCAAGCTCACCGTACCGCTCGCCGATTGGATATCCCAGTATCCGTCCAGCAACTGCTGATTGCCCGTGTGCGTGGTCTGGTCCACCGCCCATTCCGTGGCATTGCCATTCTTGGTGTAGGTGAAAGTCATGCTGGTGGCGGTGCCACCATTGTTGAGCACGGAGCCCGCATTCGGCCCGCCCAAGTTAACCTGGGCCAATCCGCCGGAGTCCGCGCCGTCGAGAAACACATTGTTCCATTGCGACTGGCCCACGACGCCGGCGGTGTCGCCGGCGGAAAGGGTCATTGCCGTGTTGCCGCCGATGGACCATTGCCGGCCGGCAAAATTGAAACCCACGCTGTTCTGACCAAATGCGGCCAAAGGCAAAGCCGTCACGACGGCGGCGGCAAGGCCAAGGCAGGTTCTTTTTCCCGGAAGGATTACTGCAAGTGTATCGGCTGAGGTTTTCATTAGGTGGTTTGGGTTGGGGTTGGTTGACGAAAAAGTATGCAAAATGTCGGGTGGCAACTCATGCTGGTGTTGATGCTTACATGTTCTCCGCGCAGGGAATTTTCTTCAATAGGTCATATGACCTATTTTGGTTGTAATTTACGCAACCAATTAATTAGAAGAGCAATACCACAATAAAACAGCATCGGATGCAGGCCGACAGAAAGAGAAGAGACTAGACCTGCCGATCACCCGGGGCGGCAGCCAGCCGTTCCCACGGCAGGGACAAGGTAATCGTGGTCCCCTTGCCCGCAACCGATTCAATCTGGCAGTGACCGTTCACCTGGCGCATACGTTCGCGCAGGTTGGGCAATCCGTTTCCGGAAGATTTTTGTTCCGGATCAAATCCCCGGCCATCGTCCTGAATGGAAATGGACAGGCCGGATTCCGAAAACTTCAGTTGCAGGCGAATGGTGCCTGGCTGTCCATGACGCACTGCGTTGTTCAGGGCTTCCCGGACCGCCAGCAAAATGTTGTGTCGGGCTTCCGCAGCAATGGCCTGGTTGGGATATTCATGGGGCATCTCCACATAACAGGCGATCCCGGTCCGGGCGAGAAATTCCTCCACGAAACTTGCCAGGTATTCCGCCAGGGCGGCCAGAGTGTCGTTTTTGGGATCCACCGCCCACACCAATCCGTCCAGCGTGGTAACCGTCTGCCGGGCCTTGTCCCCAATTAATTGCAGGCGCTCCTGGCTGGCTTCTGCCGTCAGCTTCCTTCCCTGATTGGTCATGGCCAGCATGCTGATGGCGGTCAGCCGGCTGCCCAGGTCATCGTGCAAATCCAGCGCAATCCGGGAACGCTCCTGCTCGATGGCTCGTTCCTGCTCGGCGCGTTGCCGTTCGCTAATCTCGCGCTTTAACTGGGCACTCCGGCGTTCCACCTGGCGCCGCAAAAGGGTGATCCAGATGAATGCCAGCGCCAGGCCGGTGGCCAGCACCCCCACCATGGTCAGCAGCCGGTTGAGCGTCCACCATGGCGGCCGGGAAACCAATACCACACTGGCCGGAGAATTTAGCAACAGTTCAAAGGCATTGATCCCCTGCCCTTCGTGCCGGTTGCTGCGTTGGTCGGAAAAAATTCCCGTGAGCTTTAGCCGGCTGCCCACCGGCAACGAACCGGCCACGCCAGCGCCCTGCGGCAACCGGGCGACAAAACGTTTCAGCCCGGCCTGCATTTCCAGAATGCGTTCCGCCCCGCTGGTCCGCGTTTCCAACAACATTCCTTCCACCCAAACCCGGCTGGAATCATAATTTACATTGGTCCGTGCCAAATCCAGCGGTTGCGGCGGCGGCAAAGCCGCCGGGGCGGTTTTGCGCACCAACGCCTGCCGCAAAATTGGGGAAGGACCGCCGAGCTCCACCAGTCCCACCACTTCCACCTGGTCGCCCGGCTCCAGGTTCACCGGCAGCACCGGCTCAATCCGTACGCCGAAACCATTGTCCGTCAGATACCCGGTGCCGGCATGGGCCTGTAGGAATTGCCCGGAGATCCGCACGCGTTGAAACGTGTTGCGCTGGACGTCGTATTGCATCAGTTCCTGGGACTGCATTTTGGGCACGTCGAACGGGTCCGCAGCGGGGGGCGTATCCAGACAGATGGTGGCACTGCCAAACCACATGGGATGTGCCGTGGTGACTTGCAGGGTGGACTCATTCCACTTGGCGAACATGACCCCCTGAATGCGCACCACTGAGTTGAGATAGGAGGCCGCCGCCGGCACGGGCGGATGAAATTCGATGGAAATTTCTCCCCCAGGCAGAAGCAGTTCCATCTGATCGCCATGGATCCGGGTAACCAACCCGCGAATCTCGATATACTGCGAGTCCATGCTGCCGCCGATCAACTGGTCCCAGGTGGGATGCATGGGAGCCGGCAGCACGCCCATGCCCAGCCGGCGGGCCTGGCTCACCACCACAAAGGGCGAAAACGAACCGGACACGCAACTGCCTTCGATTTCCAGCTTTTCCCCCACCTTGGGGGTGGCCCAAATCCAGGCGGGCTGGAGTCCCACAAACACGCCGCGCGTGGCGTCCTGAAGCACAATGCAATCGCGGTTTTCCGCCACCCAGGTGACCACGCCGCTGAGTTTCGCGTGATAACCGCGCTGCGATTCCGCGCGTTTCAATTGCTGGACCTGGGCGGCGGTGGTCAGCACCGGGAGTTGAACCGCCTCCTTTTCCAGCGGCAATTCCCGCCAAATGGCCGCGGTGAGCACCGGCTGCTCGTTCCGGGTCTCCAGCACTCCCTCGCACTGAACTGCGGCGGCGGAAGCCCCGGGCGGCGTCTGTAGAAACTCCACGGGAATGGAGTTGGTCCCATCTTCCAAAGTGAAGGTTCGTCCTGAATTGGAGGTGTAAATCTTTCCTTGCACACAAACCACGGGATTGTCTGCGGTTGCCACCGCGCAATCGCCAAGGCTTAAATTCCGCCCCATTTCCCAGGAGGATTCCGCCGTTTTTTGAACCCGGACACTGTCCCATCCCGGCGCCACCACGGTATCAGCCACCTTGGCGCCGCCCAGTCCACTCGTATCCAGACAAACACCAGTAACGCGTACCTTGCAGCCCAACAGATACACTGGCAGGACATCGTCCGCGTTGCAGAGTTTGATCCGCATGGTTGCACCCTCCGAAACCAATTCCATCACGACGCCATTTTTTTGCCGGCCCACGAAGGAGACCCGGCCTTCGACGACCGCCCAAAACGCCCCCGCTTCGTCCTGCAGCGGTTGGTGAATGGCGATGGGCCGCGGCGCCGGTATCGCGGCGGCACCGGTAATCGTCAACTGCACCGGGTTGGGATATAAGAAAAGCTGGCTGCCATCGTCGGATTGCAGATAAAAGGTGTACGGCCCGTCGCGGTTCACCAACAGGAAGCCGTCGTAGGTCAGGCTCACCTTCTCGTCCCGGGTGCGCAAGGCCGGGTCAATGGTGCGGGCAATCCCGGACTTCACTGGCGTGAGCGATTCAAACCGCGGCATTTCCTGCCACTCGCCTTCGTAGCAGCGGTATTGCAAACCATGGGCAAGCGTTTGGCCATCGGTCTCCAGATGGTACAGCCTGGCCGCCGGAATGCGCCGGGTGGCAAAATCCGGTCCGGCATACTCTGCGGATAAGGCCAGCTTCCAAGTGTAGTTGAACCAACGAACTTGAAAGGGATAGAGCCCCGCTTTCAGCGAAATTGTGTTTGCAACCCGGGCCTCCGCATGGGCGCCGTCGTTGTCCACGACGGGCACTTTGCCGAGGCTCAGGCCAATGGCCGTGGCCATCACATAATTCGTTCCCTGTAGCCGGATGCTCTGTCCTGGCCGAAGAGACCGACCCTGCAAATCCATTTCCAAAATCTCCGTGCCCGAAGTGTCCTTGAAAAACAGGGTACCCGAAGCGTCATCCGTCGCCAGCACCGTCCCCTCCAGGTTGAAGCTGCAAACGCAACCCTGCTCACGGTTCACCATCCGGCGCAGTCCAGCCAGGTTGGTTGCCACCGGAAAATCCCGTACCAACTGGTCCAGTTGCACCCCGGAAGCAACGCTGCCGGTGGCAAGCAACGACAACACCAGCCGCCACAACCCCGACAGCACTTTTGCCCGAATGGACCACGTCTTCCGCATGATGATGGCCTCAGGTATTAGCACATCGCCCCGGAATTGCGAAGCCTTCTTCCCCGAAGTGCCCGGAGAGCTGCAATTGACTTGTATTCGCGCGGCCTTGCATTAATGCTCCCCGGCGTTTCCGCAACCTGGCAATATTTCCGCTGCTGTGGTACGGAAACTAACTGCATCATGACAAAAGTCGCCGTAGTCGAGGACAATGCCGACATTCGCGCTTCATTGACCGAGTGGATCAATGCCACGCCGGAGCATCAATGCGTCTGTGCCTGCGCCAATTCCCGGACAGCCCTCGCGGAAATCCCCAAGCTCCGCCCCGACGTCGTGTTAATGGATATCCGGCTGCCGGGGGAATCCGGGATTGAATGCACCGCGCGGTTGAAAGAACTGATGCCCGGATTGCTGGTGATCGTGGTCACCGTGTACCGCGACCGGAATCTTCTCTTTCAGGCACTCAAAGCCGGAGCTTGTGGTTATCTCCTGAAACGTTCCACGCCGGAAGAAGTGATTCAGGCCATCGCGGAAGCGCGTTCCGGTGGCGCCCCCATGACCCGTGAAATTGCCCGCATGGTCGTGGAAACCTTCCAGACCAAACCGCCGGTGCCCGCCCCGACCGAAGAACTGTCCGAACGGGAAATGGAAATCCTCTCCCTGGTGGCCCAAGGGCTCGGCAACAAGGAAATTGGCGCCAAGCTGAACATCAGCTTCTACACCGTGCGCGCCCACCTGCGAAAAATTTACGAGAAACTGCACGTCCGGTGCCGCGCCGAGGCCGTAGCCAAGCATTTGCAGACCAAGTAAGCGCGGCCAGAATCCGCGCACCCTCAAAGGGATTTTAAAAAGCTGATGAGCGCATCACGGTCAGCGGGCGGCAACTGGCGGAATTGCTCCTTGGAATGCTCCGCCTCGCCACCGTGCCAGAGAATGGCTTCGGTCATGCCGCGCGCCCGGCCATCGTGCAGGAAGAAATTGTGACCATTGACAGTACCGACCAGCCCGATGCCCCAAAGCGGAGGCGTGCGCCATTCGCGACCACTCGCCGCAAAAACTTGCCGGTGATCCGAAAGCCCCTCCCCCATGTCGTGCAGCAACAAATCCGTGTAGGGATGAATCGTCTGCTGGGATAATTCGGGAAACCCGGGCACATCGCCGGTCTGCAATTCCGGCGCGTGGCAAACTGCGCAGTTGAGCTGCGCAAACAATTTCTGGCCGCGCAAGACCATCGCATTTGTTACGTCGCGGCGTACGGGCACGGCCAGCAGGCGCGCGTACAACACCACCTGCCGGAAGATTTGTTCACTGACTTCCGGATGGCCGTTGTTGGGCGCATTGGTGCAGGTGCTTTCGGCGGCGGTGTAATTTTCGTCCGGGAAAACCGGGGTGGTCAGGCCCATGTCGCCGTCAAACGCGGCGGCGCATTGCTGGCGCACGCTGGGTTGCTCGGCCTTCCAGCCGAAACGGCCGATGGCGAATTTCTTATCAGTGTTGTCCCAAACCTGGTTAACCTTGCCGGCAATGCCATCCGTGCGGTGCGCATTCTGTTCGGCCCGGGCGCGCAAACTGGATTCCGGCACGGCTTCCAACAAACCCAGCCCGATGACCGCCGGCGCCGTCAAAGGCGAAACCACCAGATTGGTTTGCGGGGGGCCATAGGCAAAGTCAGCCACCTGAAAGCAGGGTTGTCGCAGATAATACTTTTCCCCGTCGGCGAAACTTCCGCCCAGTTCCTTGTAGGCGGCGAGCACCTGGGCCTCGGGCTGGTACCCGGGCAGCGCGTGGGTCTGCAACTGTAATCCGTAAATGGGATCGGGCTTGGGACCGCCATACGCGCCCTGCCCCGGCACGCTGATGCGCACCACCATGGTTTCGGGCGGTAAATTGTCATCGGGCGTCTCCCCGCGACCGCCCCGTACATGGCATGCGGCACAGGAGCGCGAGACAAACAATGGCCCCAACCCGCCCCGCTCACTGTGCACCGGCGTTGCCGCCAGCCAGTTCTCGTTGAAGAAAGAATCGCCAACGTAAAAATCGGTCCGGTGCTCTGGCAGGATATTACGCGCGGAAAGCGTGAAGGCGTTGCGCGAGGCATCGAACGCGGTAGTGGCGCCACCGGAAAGTGCGGTTCCGGTATCCGTGGCATTCAGGGTCACTGCCCAGCTAAAGATCAAAAAACCGGCGGCCAGTTTCATTTCAGGTTCAGCGGCAGGTGCAATGCAGCGGCGGCCTGCACAATGGACGCATTTTGGGCCTGCAACGCGGCCAGCGCCGTTTTTATTGCCGTCCGGCCAGGCGCCGTATCGTCGCCCAGGATCGCCTGGTCGAAGGGCTGTGGAATGGTCTGGATGGCAAGCAATGCCCCGGCGAGTTGCTTCTGCAAGGTCGCAGCCAGCGGGGCGTCACTTTTTTGGAGCAATGCCAGCAGCCCCGGTCCGGCCAGCTCACTGCCATCCGTGCGGGTGTAGCTGCCCAGAAAAATGTCGCGCACCCCCATTTGGTTGCGGATCAAATCCAGGTGGGTGGTGTCACTGAAACAGCATTGCTCGTTCTCCTGACTCCGGGTGGCAAAGGGCACGAGCATCCGTTCATTCATAAGTTCCGAGCTGCTCAAATTTCCCACGCCAGAGATAATTTTGGCCAGCGCGACAGTGGCGGGTTGCGTCAGAAACCGGGCGCGATAGTTGTTCGGCTGACCGGGAGTCCATTGGATGGTGACCACCTGCAAATCGTCCGCGAGCAATTGGGCCAGCAGCCGCAAATACTCACGACGGCGAGCGGCACGCCGTCCTGGGCCGTCTGACGACTCGACATAATCCGTGTAAGAACGCTGGCCCGGGCTGGCAGCGGACAGGTCCTGCCCCCACAACAGAAATTCGATGGCGTGAAAGCCGGTGCTGATGGTCTTCTCCCCTTCCCGCTCGTTGGCCCCCACAATGACGTCGCGGGTGATGTGCGGAAAGCGGCTGACGTCGTTGATGATTCCGGAATCGGGCGCGCCCGCGGTATAATCCAGGTAATTCTGGTCGATCGGCCAGGCGTTGATGTAACCCTCGACCGCTTCGATGGGGCCATCATAAAACCGTGCGACTTCTGTTTGCGAATACGACTGCCGGCTGGCAATCCAGGATTTTTTGGCGGCTGCCAAACTGTCTGCGGTGGGGTGATCCAAAAAAAGCTCGATGTTGGTTTGCAACGATCGCGCGGCCGCCAGCGCATCCTCATACTCGGCAAACATCAGGTCCGCATAGTGCGCCACCACCGCAGCCTGGGGGTCCGTCGCAGCCGGCCCGGCGGCCTCCGCCGCGACCGCGGCGTGCGGCAGAATCAAAAGAACCGGTAACATCAACAGTCCCCGCTTCAATTTCATAGCCCGTGCAGATAAACTTGCGGATAAAAAATCATTGACCCGCGCGCCGGAAACCGGCGCGCGGGCCGTTGTACCATATCGCCATCAAGGACGGCAAGCGACCGCATCGAACGCGGGCTCCAAGGAACTGGCCGAGCCGTCGGCCGAGGTCAAGGGGGCCAAGTTGAACCGCTCTTCGATGGTTTTGAGGATCGACAGGGTCTCGTACTGGTGATGATCCACATAATGCCGTTTCGCGAACGGCGAGATAATGATGGCCGGCACGCGGCTGCCCGGGCCCCAAATGTCGCGGACTGGCGGCGCCACGTGGTCCCAACGGCCCCCGTGTTCGTCGTAGGTGATGATGATGGCCGTATGCGCCCAGAGCTGGGGATTGTTCTGCACCGCGGCAACAATGTTGGCCACATGCACCTGGCCCTGCAACACGTCCGCGTAGCCGGGATGCTCGTTGTTTTCGCCGATCGGCTTGATGAAACAGACCTGCGGCAGCTTACCGTGAGCCACATCAGCGAAGAAGTTGTCTTCATCCTGCACATGCGCGGCGGAAAGCGGGTTGCGTACGCCGTTGACCCACGGAGCGTAGTTGTCGAAGTAGGCAAACGGCTGATGATGCCATTGGAACCGGCGCAGGCTGGTGTCCGTACCCTGTACCCCGTTGTTCGCCGGATTGCTGGAAGAAACCGCCAGCGCCCGGTCCCAACCGCCAGAATACCATCTCCAACTCACGCCCCCGGCGCTGAGCCGGTCGCCGATATTTTCAGTGTACGGCCGGGTCGTGTCGTTGGGGTCGCTGTCATTTAGTGACGGCAGGAATTTCGGATCGTTGGGGTTGTTGCCGCTGGCGAGGTTCGCGGAGATGATTGTGTTAACGGCGTAGTTCTGGTCAAACTTCACGCTGGGGTTCATATAAGCGGCCCCACCGATGGGAGTGATGTTGCCGCCCCGGTAAATGCGGCCGTTATTGCTGCCATCACCCGCCCCATTGAGGTTCAACAACAGTTCCCCGTTGGGGTCCAGGGCAGCCACGCTGCCGGGGATGAGCGCGGCGGCGTTGGGATACACCGGCGGTTGCGCGGCAATCAGGAATTGGTGGTTCAGGAAGGAACCGCCGAAAGCCGAATGGAAAAAGTTGTCGCACAGCGTAAATTGCTGCGCGAGCTTTCCTTCCGGCAGGTCGGTGCCGTCAAAATGGCTCATCACCAGGCCGGGGTTGTCGCTCCAGGTGACGAAACGGTCCATCGTACCGAAGTGAATTTGTGACATCTCGCGCCAGAATTCGTGGATGATGTCCCCGGTGAAATCGCCGGCCACCAGGTTGAACGGCTCCAGCGAATAAGGCAGCAAGGTGTTCACCAGGCTGGGGCTGTTCAGGTTGCTGGTGACGGAAAGAAACCGTGTGTCCTGTGTGCCATTGAGCGGCACCGGCGGATTCTGTGTGGGAATGGTACTGGACGCCGGATCATAGCTCGCCAGCGATGCGATGGGCTGCCCGGTCACGCGGTCCAGCTGGTTCGTCGTGGTGCCGATCGCGTTAGCGAGGCCATTGGCTCCCGGAAAGTTTCCGTAAAGGCCATCGAAGCTCCAGTTCTCCTGGTAGATGACGATGAAGTGATCAATCTGCGGCAGCACCTGGCGGTGCGGCGGCGGTTTGGGGTGCCACTGCGGCTCGTGATATGCGGAACCGGAATCGGCCGATGCCGTGTGCAGAACCAGCGACGCCCCGGCAACTGCGCCCCACCGGCCCAACGTGCGGAAATGACGAGTTCTAATCTTTTTCATGGATTTGCTTGGTGATTGTTTCGTTGTCCCCGGTTTCCGGCGCGGCCTGTTTGGACGACGCCGAAAACTGCGATAATCGCGACGGCAAGGTTCTAGACGGGTCGTGTGTCATACTAATGACGAACACCAGACTTTCTTGTGAACTCGAATTGGCCTTGGTTATGTTGCGGAACGGGTCGAAAGCAAATCACCAGGCAACTGCCTTCCGGCAGCAGCCCGGCTTGCTGCTGAATCCTCCCACAGCGCCAACTATTTGGCCAGCCATTCCACCTTGGGAGATGGCGGAGCCCGATCGATGAACTTACGAGGTATGATCCGGCGGGGATGATTCACGGGCAGCAAGCGCGCTTACCGGATGGCTATTTGGAAGAAACGGCAGACCTCATTTTGAGGCATGTCGTAGCCGAAAGAAATGGGTTCGAAACCAAAAGTGCCACTGCCGACTTGAGCCCAATCGTCTGGCGGCACCGCCAGGTTGGAGCTGGTCAGGATGGAATAGCTTTGCCCTGCTGCACCGCGAAACAAGAAATTCAGGTAATGGTTGGCAGACACCCCGACACTTTCCACCAGCGGCGGCACGTCGCCAGACGGCACCGCCGCGGGCAGCACCGCCGCCCAACTGGTCCCCATGCAAATGGCACCATAGTCAAACTGTTTGCCCGTGTAACCGCCGCGCAAAATGAAGCGGTC
>DATJIU010000346.1:0-12121 GCA_035492855.1 Dongiaceae bacterium
GATCCCCTCCTGAACCGCATCTACCAAACCGCCCTCTGGACGTTTGAGAATCTGAGCCTCGGCGATTATGTGGTGGACTGCCCGCAACGGGAACGGCGCGGTTATGGCGGCGATGCCCACGCCACCATGGACACTGCGCTGGATAATTACAGCCTGGGCGCGTTTTACACCAAGTGGGCGCAGGACTGGCGGGATGTGCAGCAACCGGATGGCGACATTCCCTACACCGCCCCAACTTACTCCGGCGGCGGCGGCCCCGGCTGGAGCGGCTATTGCATCACGTTGCCGGAAGAAATCTACCACCGCTACGGCGACACGCGGATTCTGGAGGAAAACTTCCCGATGATGCAACGCTGGCTGGCCTTCATGGACACCAAGGCCACCAACAACATCTTGCAGCGTTGGGGCGGCGATTGGGATTTTCTGGGCGACTGGCTCTGGCCCGGCGCCAGCGGCAGCAATGACAAGACTGACGACGAACTTTTTTTCAACAACTGTTACTGGATTTATAGCCTGCAGCGGGCCGCGCAAATTGCCGCTGTTCTCGGGCATGAGGATCAGGCCGCGCAATACCGCCAGCGCGCTACGGAAGTCCGGCAGGCGGTACACCAGGCATTCTTCCATCCCGCTGACAACAGTTATGTCAGCGGGCAGCAGAATTATCTGGCGCTGGCCCTGTTGGCGGACGTGCCGCCGGAATCGTTACGCCCGGCCGTGTGGCAGCGGCTGGAACATCAGATTCTGGTGAAAGATGAAGGTCACATTCATGCCGGCATCACCGGTGGCGCCCTGCTCTTCAAGCTGTTGTTAGATCACCAGCACAGCGACCTGATTTATCGCATGGCCAGCCAGACCAACTATCCCGGCTGGGGCCAAATGCTGAACGATGGCGCCACCACTTTTTACGAAGACTGGCACTACCGGTGGTCGCGCCTGCACAGCTCCTATCTTTACATTGGCCGCTGGTTCACGGAAGGGCTGGCGGGCATTGGCAATCCCGGCGAGGCCGGATTTCAACACTTCACCATCGCGCCCTGGATTGTGGCAAATACCAGCGTGACCAATGTGACCGCACACTATGATTCGCTCTACGGCCGGATTGCGGTGCACTGGACGCGACAAGGCGACAAGCTGGAACTGCAAGCCACCATACCCCCCAATACGCATGCCACGCTGCGGCTGCCCGGGGTGGCGGCCGGCTCACTGACTGAAGGCGGGCGATCGCCGGAACAATCACCCGGCATCCGGGCTCTGTCCCATGAGGCCGGCAAGGTGGTCGCGCAACTGGATGCCGGCCATTATGAATTTTCGGCCCGGCTGAACCCCGCACCGTAAAGCCGGCCACCAACACTCACCGGCAGGCTTTGCCAATCAAGCCTTCCAATAATCGCCCCATATTTCGGGCGGCGGCGGCCGTTTGCTGCTGGAACTTGATGAGCTTGGGAATCTTGCCCGGGGAAAGCAAAATGGTCCGCGCCAGCTTTACATAATCAATCCGGCTCTCGCCGGTCATGAGCGCGTTGAAATCCAGCGGCAGATTTTCGTTGGCGGCGTCGGAAATGACGCGGATGGTGGCGCTGGGAATTTTGAATTCCTGACAGATGGTGCGGATGACCGAGGACTCCATCTCCACCGCATCCGCCGCGGTGGATTCCCAGAGCTGCCGCTTCTCTTCCGCGGTAATGGCCACCCGCTTGGCGCAATAAAATGTGGCCGGCACCGCCTGCAACTCCTCCAGTTCCGCCGCCAATCCCACGTCAAAATCGCAATCGTAAAGCAAATCTCCCACCTTGAAGCGCGGATTTAATCCCCCGGCAAACCCGCAGGAGAGCACCCGCTGCGGCTGGGTATGCTGGATGGCGGCGCGGATGCTTTCGGCGGCATTTTGGCGGCCCATGCCGGTGAGCCATACCTGGACCGCGCCATCGCCGTCCTCCGGGGGCAGGAAAAACTTGGCTTCCTCGCGCACCGCAAAGCAGACCAGCATGGTTACGGGCGGCGCCGCCAGTGCGCCCAATGGTCCGCGATCTCGGGTAAAGGTTGCCATGCCGCCGCCACTTTCCCGTAAAACTGCGGCCCCTGTCAACCTCCGGCTGCCTCCTGCGGCCCTCACCTCCGGGGGACACCCCCGAGCGGCGGGCAGTTCAAATAATTCAGGGCCACCGATGTCAGGCGGCGCAGACTAATTCGCGGGGTAGATGGCGCGAACTGACATCGCGGCTACAGAACCGTTTGGTTGGATGTCGGCGAGCTTGCTTGGCGTTCGCAACCGAGGGGCCGGTTCAGCGTTCGTTGGCTCTGGGCAACCCGGAGGCCATGGTGGGCGTCGAATTCGATTGATTGCCGCGGTTCATCACGCCGCAAATCGCTCCCTCAGACTCCACTCGCAGCCGGCGCGGCATGCGGCCACCGTCTCAAAAACCAAAAAATACGTCATGGTCATCCCTGCCCCCTTTATGTGTACGCGTGGCTGGTATGACGGCTGGCCTGTGTTCCGCAGCCGCCATGATGTCACGCGCAGCGAAGGGGGTTGCCCGGATGCGGACGGGACGTTGCCGGTTCTCTGGCCGGACATTGGCCGGAAGTTGCCCGGACGCCCAATGGTCATCGACCGGATCGCCGCCAGCCTTTCGGCGCACAAAAATGCGTTACCCGGTTAAGGGGTAACGCGTGCGCTCGGAAAGCTAACCCACTCGACTATTCTCGATCTTCAAAATTCTCCGGCCAAGGCACCTCCGCTGCGGCAAGCTTGAAAGCCAAATTCCCAAAACCCGAATTGGGTACCACCACCATCATCGCGCCAGCCTGACTGCGATACAGCTCTGAACCCATCGCCTGAACACATTCGATTTCAAAGGGGCCGGACGCTAATAGGACCATCAACATTCCATCCCCCCGCCTGACACTTGTGCTTTGCGAAAGAAGCCCCTCGTAAAGAGCCATCTCTCTTTTGTCCACAGCAAACGCATAGCCAAAACCGACCAGCCGATTATCCGCGTCGCGCAAGTAATCTGCGTCCCCAAAATATCCTGAAACACGATGGAAAGTCTGCCCGCTATACACAAAGGCATGTGGCAAATCACAGAGTTCGGCAGCGTGTGCGTCACCGTCTTTGAACCAGATGAGCAGATATGGTGCATTCATCACGTCAGAAAAGAGGTCAAAAGAGGTCAGAGATGACTAATGGTATATTTATCATTTTAGCAGACTATGCCCGGGCGACGGTGCGCCAGTTCCCCCTCGCCAAACGCTGCGCTATCCCTGCCCAACTCAGCGTCGTTTCCTTTCGCAATTGCGCTGCCAACTGCGCCTTTTGGCGATCCCCTTTCTGCCAAAAACAAATGCCGGTCTGCGGCATCTCAAAAAAATTGCCTCCCGGCGACCCCCCAGGCTCATAGCGTGGTAAATCGACCCGGCATATTCCACTCGCAGCCGACGCGGCGTGCGGCCACCTTCGCAGCAACCCGAAAACACGTCAATAGTCATCCCCGAACCCTTTATGCGGAATATATTGCAGCATGATTGAACTTTTTGCCTCCCCCCGGCAGCCTATTGTGTAGAAGTACGCGTGTCCGCCACTACTCAACAACTTTATGAAGAGACTCTGGTGCTCCGGAGCCAGATCGGCGACGAGGCCGCATTCCGGGAGTTGCTGACGTTGTACGGGCCACATTTGCTTCGTTTCACAAGCAGAATGATGGAGTCGGCGCCAGGACAGGTGGAAGATCTCATGCAGGAAATCTGGGTGGCCATTTTCCGCGGGCTGCCGGGCCTGTTGGATGCGAGCAAATTCCGACCATGGGCCTTTCGCATCGCCCGGGATCGCATCTATCGCGAATATCGTCGGCGCAAAATCATCGTGGAGCCAATAGCCGACTGCGAGGAACTGATGCCTGACACCGAGGAGGCAACGGTTGCCCTGGACGCCGAGGAACTGCATCGGGGCCTGGGATGCATCCCCCCAGAACAGCGTGAGGTACTCGTGCTCCGCTTTTTTGAAGAGATGAGCTACGAGGAAATCGCCCGGGTGACCGGGCGCACCGTGGGCACCATCCGTTCCCGGATTCACTATGCCAAACGCGCGTTAAAAAACGCGCTCGAAAGGAAAACTATATGAATGAAGATAATCAATCCCATCAATTCAACGAGGCCGTCATGAAAAAATTGCACGCTTATGGTTGGAAAGGCCGGGCGCTGGCCAGTCTGGCACTCGGCGTCGGATTACTTTCCATTGCCGCCGGCATTTTGCTCATGTGGGCCAACTCGGCGTTCCTTTTCCCCCAAGTACAATTATTGGTCCAGCAATCTGGCACGACGCAGGCGGGCAATACGAATCTGGTGGCGGGCGCGAACGCCACTGATTCACGGTTAACCTTATCCGATGGAAAAACGGTGGACCGTCAGGTCCTGGTGACGCTTATGCTGGGGAAGGCCATGTATGTGACGTCTCGAGCCGTTGCCTTGCTGGGACTGGGGACGCTCCTGACACTGCTGCTCGTAATATTCAATCGTCGCGTCACGCTACGCCAGATCAACCTCAGCCTGGCGCAGATTTCGGAACAAATCAAAGTATTGCAGGATCGTCAAGGTTCCGGCGGGCCAGGTTGATTCGTATCCAACCAAACTGCCTGACTGGTTGCAGCCTCTAACTAAAGAGGGCAGAGATGACTAATGGTATCTTTTTCATTGGGTGGAATGGCTCCGGGCGGCATTGGCGGCGGTGCGCCCGTGCCCCCTCACCAAACGCTGCGCTATCCCTGCCCAACTCAGCGTCGTTTCCTTTCGCAATTGCGCCGCCAACTGCGCCTTTTGGCAATCCCCTTTCCGCCGCCTATTTCAATGCTTTCTCCGTCCACCCCAGCCGCCGCAACTGGCGCGACCACTAACCGCTCCGCCTGCTGTCCGTCCGGGCGATTCCGCTTTTAACTGTGAAAATACATACGCAAAATGTTATTAATTAACACTTTGGGAATACAAAAAGCCCGAGCCGTGGGTGTTTAACATTAAACACTCTTAAGCCTTTTGTGCGTTAAATGCCGTTGGGCGGGCTGGCGCCTAGGGCGCTATCTCCTGCGGTCCCTTGCCGCCATTGAGCAGGAACAGGGCGGCCATGCGGACGGCGAGGCCGTTGGTCACCTGCTCCAAGATCACGGAACGGCCGCTGTCGGCGATGTCGCTGTCAATCTCCACCCCGCGGTTGATCGGGCCGGGATGCATGATGAGCGCATCGGGTTTGCACAGCGCCAGCCGGGCCTTGTTGAGGCCGAAGAGCGTGGTGTACTCGCCAATGCCGGGAAACATGGTCTTGCGCTGGCGTTCGTGCTGGATGCGCAGGAGGTTGATGATGTCCGCCTCACGGATGGCATCCGCAATGTCATGCGTGACCCGGCAGCCCATCTGTTCAAAGGTTTTCGGCACGAGGGTGGACGGCCCGCACAGCGTAACCTTGGCCCCCAGCTTGGTGAGCGCCCAGATGTCGGACCGCGCCACACGGCTGTAAAGAATGTCGCCCAGAATGGTCACGTTGAGGCCGGCAATCCGGCCCTTCTTTTCGCGGATGGTAAAGGTGTCGAGCAACGCCTGGGTGGGATGTTCATGCGCGCCGTCGCCGGCGTTGATGATGCTGGCATTGACCACGCGGGAGAGAAAATGCGGCGCCCCGCTGGCGCTGTGGCGGATGACAATGAAATCGGCGTTGAGTGCCTCCAGGTTGCGGGCCGTGTCCTTGAGGGTCTCCCCTTTCTTGAACGAGGAAGCTTCGGCGGAAAAATTGATGATATCGGCGGAAAGCCGTTGCTCGGCCAGTTCAAAGCTGATGCGCGTGCGGGTGGAGGGCTCCACGAACAGGTTGACCACCGTCTTGCCGCGCAGGGCGGGCACTTTTTTGATGGCGCGCTCGCCCACGGCCTTGAAGGCCCGGGCGGTATCGAGCACGGTGAGAATCTCCTCCGCGCTGAGGGATTCGATATCGAGCAGATGTTTGCGATTCCAGCTCATGGTCGGTTCAGGATTACTTCGTCAGCCGCCGCACCGTCCTCCTGCAACCGCACGCGGATGCCTTCCTTAAAGGCGGTGGGCACATTTTTGCCGACAAAATCGGCCTTGATGGGCAGCTCGCGGTGGCCGCGGTCCACCAGCACGGCGAGTTGGATGCGGCGCGGCCGGCCGAAGTCATTAAGGGCATCCATGGCGGCCCGGGTGGTGCGCCCGCTGAAGAGTACGTCATCCACCAGCACCACCGTCTTGCCGGTGACATCAAAGGGGATCACGGTGGGATGCACGTGTGGCGCCATCAGTTGATCCAAATCGTCGCGGTGCATGGTGACATCCAGGATGCCCACCGGCACGGGATGCTGCCAGATTTGCGCCAGCACCACGCTCAGGCGTTGGGCCAGAACGTCCCCCACCTTGGGGATGCCGATCAGCACCACTTCCCGGCTTTCGTCGTTGCGCTCGGCAATCTCGTGGGCGATGCGGGTGAGGGCCCGCTGGATGGCGGCGGCATTGAGGATGGAAATGGTCTCAGGCATAACCGGTACAATTCCTCGGGAGCTTGGAAAAATCGCCGGAATTAGCCAGTACAATCCGCGACGCAAAGGAAACGGTCAGGGGAAGAATGGGGCAGCCCACGCCGGTATCGGCGCGGCCGCTGGCCTGCGTCCGTGCAATGCTCATGTTTCCTTGGCAGCCTCGCCGGGCTGCGTTAAAGGACAAACTAAATTAACTGGCTGACCCGCTCAACTGGCGGTTTTTGCGCCACTTGGCGCGATGCTTGATGATCCAGTCGGTCAACGCGCGTTCAAAACCGATGTCGCATCCGGCCTTTTCCGATTCAATCCACTTGTGCCGCAAAATCTCCTCGCGCTCGGCCTGGAATTCGCGATACAACGTCGAATTCTTCACCAGATCGCTGCCGGATACGCCTTTGCTGTCGTCGGACATAATTCGCCAATCACTTTCCTTAAAAACGTCTCAGAATGGACTCAGCCAACTACCCGGTAAGGTAACAAAGCCGTCACCGGTCTGTCACACATATTTTGGCACACATGCATCCCTGAATGGTTCCCGGGGTCAGGCCCATTTTTGCCCGATCGGCAGACTGTGGCCAAGCAAAAAATCATGTGCCTCTACCCGGCGTCCCCCTTCCAGTTGCAGTTCCTGAATGCGCAGCGCTTGCTGGCCACACGCCACCACGATGCCAGCCTTATCCGCTGCCAGTACCGTGCCAGCAGCACCGGATGCGGCCACCACCTCTGCCCGCCAGATTTTCAGCAGCCGTGGATGCGGAGTGGCGGGAAGGTAGGTGAACCCCCCTGGCCACGGGGTGAAGGCCCGGAGCCGGCACCACAAGGCCCGGGCCGGTTGGGTCCAGTCCAACTGGCCGTCGGTCTTCTTGATTTTGGGAGCGTGGCTGGCCCCCGTTTCCGGTTGGGGCCGGGCCTTAATTTCTCCCGCCGCATAACGCGGAATGGTCCGCACCAGCAATTCCGCTCCCAACTGCGCCAACCGGTCATGCAGCGTCTGGGCGTTGTCTTCCGGAGCGATGGGGGTAACGGCTTGCGTCAGGATGGGTCCGGTATCCATGCCGACGTCCATTTTCATGATGGTGACGCCAGTTTCCGGCTCATCATTCAGCAAGGCCGATTGAATGGGCGAAGCCCCGCGGTATTTGGGCAACAGCGAAGTATGCACATTCAGGCAGCCGTGCGGTGGCAGTTCCAGAATGGCGGGAGGCAGAATCTGGCCGTAGGCAGCCACAGCGATCAGGTCCGGACGCAACTCGCGAAGTGCGGCCACAAAATCCTCCGCCCGGGCCCGCTCCGGTTGCAAGACGGGCAATTGCTCTTGCAGGGCTACGAGCTTCACCGGCGAGGCCTGGAGCTGGGCATGCCGGCCTACGGGACGATCCGGCTGGGTAACCACCGCCACCACTTCCAGCTCCGGCTGATGCCGCAATGCGAGCAGGCTGACGCCGGCCAGTTCCGCCGTTCCCATGAAAATGACGCGCAAAGGCATGAGGCGGCACCCGGCTCAAATCTTGTCCAGCACCCGCAATACCCGGGCCAGCACCTTGACCGGTGACAGGATGGAATCCACGTCATGCACCAGCTTGCGGCCGTAGAAGTTCAGCACCGGTTTGGTCTCCTTCTCATATACCTTGAGCCGGTTGCGGATGACGGCGAGGTTGGCATCATCCAGCCGGTTTTCCTTCAGCGCCCGGGTCTGCATGCGATGCACCATTTTTTTGAAGTCGGCGCAATGCAGATAGATGACGGCGCGGACATCAAGCACAGCCCGAAGCATTTCGGCCTGACGCAGGTTGCGCGGGATGCCGTCCAGCACCAACACATCGCGCTCGGGATGAAACCGGCCCTGGCGGGTGATGTCCTCGATGAACTGCCGCCACAGCTCGATGGTGGGCTCGTCGGGCACCAGCTTGCCGTGACTGGAGTATTCGAGAAACAACCGCCCCATGGAACTGTCCACCGGGAGGTTGCGAAACAGGTCTCCGGAGGCGCAGTGAAAAAAACCGGGGATGTTGCCGATGATTTTGCCCTGGGTACCCTTGCCGGCACCCGGAGCGCCAAACAGCAGAACGGTGCGGTATTTCATAAATTAAGGCCACGCAGACCCGGATTCCGGCGCGGCGCGGTTTGGCAGCGGTGACCCGCCGCCGGTTTAGGCGTCTTTGTGTTTGAGCACGACCTCCTGTATTTCAGCGAAGGGCACCGTAATTTCCTCGGAGCCGCTACCCCGCTGCACCTGCAAATGCAGTTCGGCGGCACCGACGCGGGTGATGCGCTGCACCACGTGCTTGGCCCTGCCGGTGCTGAATATCAGCACCATGTCCTTGTCGGCATCGCGGCGCACCAGGGTAAAAAAGCCGGGGAACTTGGTCTCAAAAAACCGGCGGTTGAAGGTGAATTGCCCCCGGGGAAACGTCTGGGTGGGCGGCAGCAGGGAAGCGGCGAGTTCGGCCTCGGACACAGCGCCAACCTCGGCTTCGGCGCCTTCGGGCGGCATGTCGCCCACATGGTAGGATTCCTTGTCCCGGGCCGGTTCCTGCACGATGTCCTCTTTCGATTCCACCTGTGTGGGCATGCAGAGGAATATAATGGGGCCCAGCACCGGCACCACCGCCGACACCCCGCAAACCATCAGGGGCGCGCGCGCGCGGAAAATGGAGATTTCGTAGCCCGCATAAATATTGCCCGCGTAAATCAGCAACAGGGCCAGCACGCCAATGCCCGAGGAAAACAGCGCCTTCAACAGCGAGGTGGCCGCCGGGCGGTCCAGCTTGGCGTAGTCAGTCTTGACGACAATCTCCTTCTTCGCGGCGGTTGCCTCCTCTTCGCTGGGCTCAATCAGCGCTTCGGCAAACTTGGCCGCCTTCGGGTTCTTGGCCAGTTTCTTGAGGTCGTCCTGCGAAAACTTGTCCCACGAAATCCGGTCCGAGTAGGAGTCATCTGGCAGCTTGATGAGCACGCCCCGCTCGCTGAACGAAACCGCGTCGCCGGTAATCACCTGGCCCCCAATCAACTTGTAAGTTTCCGCCTGCAGCAAGCCTGTCAGACCACCGCACAGGAACAAAATGATGCCAATAAAATAGATTTTACGCACAGTGGACTTTTGCATAACAAATATCGCTGGTCAAAGAAAGACTAATGTTGGCCGCCCCCATGCCGGCCGGGTACATCCAACTTGTGACCCCCGGGAACTGTGCTATCATTCTGACAATGAGTGACTCCTCGGAACCCCGCAAAGCCCTGCGCATGGTCGCCTGCACGGGTTGTGGCACCAAAGCGTTCATTTCGGGCGATCTGCCCCCGCTGGCCACCACCCCCTGCCCCAAATGCGGGCACAAGCTCATGGTCCCCATGCAACTGCGCCAGTTTGAACTGCGCGGCATCATCGGGTCCGGCGGCATGGGCAATGTTTACCGGGCTTTCGACCTCATGCTCCAACGCGAAGTGGCCGTGAAGCTCATGAAGAAGGAACTGGTGGGCGATGCCCCCTCGCTCGAAGCCTTCGCCCGCGAAGCCCGCGCCTGCGCCGCCCTCAACCACACCAACATCATCCACATTTACACTTTCGACGAATGGGAGGGCCATCGCTACATCGTCATGGAAATCGCCGACCAGGGCAGCCTTGATGGCCGCATTGAGCGGCACCAGCGTGTGCCCGAACTGGATGTCCTGGACGTCGGCATCAAAATCGGCTCCGCGCTCGACATGGCGCTCAAGCACAACCTGCTGCACCGCGACATCAAGCCCGGCAACATCCTGTTCAACGCCGACAATGAACCCAAGCTCGTGGACTTCGGCCTGGCCCGAGCCGCCGAAGCCGAACACGAGACGAGTGATGTTACCGAGGGCACCGTCTATTACGTCGCCCCGGAAAAGATCCGGCGCGAACCCGAGACTTTCCTGTCAGACATGTACAGTCTGGGCGCCACCCTGTATCATGCCCTTACCGGCCACGTGCCCTTCGAGGCGCCCACCATCAACGAGGTCGTGGCCGCCCATGTACATACGCCGTTGACCCCGCCCAATCTCGTGCTCCCCGGCATCACCGAACCGACCAATGCCGCGCTCATGCGCATGCTGGCCAAGCAGCCCCAGGACCGGTTCCTGAGCTACGATGAAATGATCCTGGCCTTGACCACCGCGCGCAGCCAGTTGCTCATCGAACAATCCACCGGTCAGTCTCCGGCCACTTCCGCGAAAGCCAAAACCGGTTGGTGGCGGCGGTAGACCTTTCGGAACGGTACTCGCCCCCAACCAAACATCCACCCGTCACCCGCTTCGGATTCAGATTTGCGAGGCCGGCAGGCGGCGCAGCATGACGCGGATCATGCCGACCATGTTGTCCTTGTATTGTGGATCGGCCTGCAATTGTTTCCACACCGCGTGGGCGCCAAACGCCTTCCAGTGCTGGTCGTGGGCTTCCTGGCTTTCGGCGCAGGTCATATAGACGAGGCAGGGCATGTGGTCGCCCACCAGCTTGCGACCGTAGAACACCGGGGCGAGTCCAACCTCCTTCATGACGTCAATTTCGCCGTGCTCGAACATGCTGATTTTGTTAAGCCCCTTGGCTTCGCCGGGACTCATGTAGGTACGGAGTTCAAAGACGTTTGGTTTCTTGTCCGACGGCGGCAGTACGAGATGCTTCATGCTATCGAACGCCACCAGCAGTGAAGTTTCCATGTGGTCATAGGCCGGATCATCCTTCGTGGCATCCAGGAAACCGGCGGCGGCCTTTTGATACCCGGCGTCCGCGACAAGCTTGGCCGGAGCACTGGCGAAGGTCTCGAGAGAATCAAATGGGATGAGCACATAAACCTGGTTGGTGGCGGAGGCCTCCAGCTCGGTGAAAACTCCCACGGACTGCACACCCATGCGGTTGTAAGCAGGAATGGCGGCCTGCTGCCAATAATCATTCACCCGCTGGCGCTGGGCATCGGTTTTGGTGACATACACACACAGTTCGTAATACTGCGGCGCGGCGGTATCTGCCGCGCGGACGGACAGCGCAGTGACAATTCCAACAAGGCCAAGTGTCAGTACGAGCCAGCGGGAGAATACAGTGCGAGAGTTCATGGTGATAATATGGTTGACGCAACAAATGAGTACGCGCTCCAGACTACCCCGCCTCCGGCGAAGGTCAACCTTGTCCGGAATAACGGGAAAAAGGTTGAAGAGTATTAAAATGGTAGCGGTAGGAAGTGCACTTCGGTATTCACAACACATTGAAATCCAATCTTTAACAACTTAAACCTCCCGGACAATCCGGTTTGCAACATGGTGACTTCATAGAAAAACTGGCGGCCGCACCAAATTACCGATTGCGCACAACCGGAACGGGGTTAAAGGTGTCTGGCATGAATTACAAACTGCTGGGCAAATCCGGATTGCGGGTCTCGGAGGTGGCACTGGGTACCATGACCTTCGGCGAGGACTGGGGCTGGGGCGCCACTGCTATCGAGTGTCGCAAAATGTTCGATGTGTTCGCCGCCGCCGGCGGCAACTTCATT
Organism: Dongiaceae bacterium; assembly: GCA_035492855.1. GTDB lineage: Bacteria > Verrucomicrobiota > Verrucomicrobiia > Limisphaerales > JAFMIX01 > JAFMIX01. The sequence goes on from DATJIU010000346.1 coordinate 12,035, forward strand.
GACACCGCCGACCTTTACACGAATGGGACGAGCGAGAAGCTGACCGGCGAATTGGTGGCCGCCGAGCGCGCGCGGTTTGTGCTGACT
>DATJIU010000347.1:0-32031 GCA_035492855.1 Dongiaceae bacterium
CTCGATCTGCCAACGGTCACCGGGCTGCGCACCGGGCAGTTTGGCCGCGTGGTCATGCCCGTGGGCGAAACCGCCGCGCTCCGTTGTCCCGCCACAGCCATCGTGCAACGCGGCCAGATGGAAATTGCTTTTGTGGCCGTCAACGGCCATGCCGAACTGCGCCTCATCAAAACCGGAAAAACCATCGGTGATGAGGTGGAAGTGGTCTCCGGTCTCGATGCCGGCGAAAAAGTCGTTGTGAGCGACGTCGCCCAACTGCTCGATGGACAGCCGCTGACGTTGCAAAACGAAAAATAGCCCGTTCAAACGAGCAGCATTTCTTCATTCCGCATTCTTAATTCATCCTTCCCGTGAGCGCCTCCCCTCCCCAACCCGAATCCCTCGGCCTCGCCGGCCGCGTGGCGCGGACGTTCATCAACTCCACGCTCACGCCGCTCATCGTCATCGCCGCCATTCTGCTCGGCGTGTTTGCCACCGTCATGCTGCCGCGCGAAGAGGAGCCGCAGATCAAGGTGCCCATGGTGGACGTGCTGGTGTCCCTGCCCGGCTTCAGCGCCAAGGAGGTGGAGGAACGCGCCACGCGGCCCATGGAAAAACTGCTCTGGGAAATTCCCGGCGTGGAATACATCTACTCCACCTCCAGCCCCGGCCAGAGCCTGGTCATCGTGCGCTTCAAAGTGGGCGAGGACATGGAACGCAGCGTGGTGAAGCTCAACCAGAAGCTGCAGCAGAACTTCGACCGCATCCCGCACGGCGTTTCCACCCCGCTGATCAAGGCGCGGTCCATTGACGACGTGCCCATTCTCGCGCTGACGTTTCATAGCGCGCGCTACGATCATCTCACGTTGCGCCGGCTCGTGGCCCAGGTGGACGACGCCGTCAAGCAGGTGCCGCTCGTGGCCGAAACCACCATTATTGGCGGCGCGCACCGCCAGGTCCGCGTGTTGCTGGACCCGGCCCGGCTGGCTTCGCGCAATCTCTCGCCCGCCGGCCTTGTGCCCATGCTGCAACAGGCCAACAAACAGTTCGCCGCGGGCGGCCTCACCAGCGAGAATCACGAGGCCGTCATCGAAACCGGCGCCTTCCTGCAAACCGCCGCCGACGTCGGCAACGTCGTCGTAGGCGTGTACGCGGGCAAACCCGTGTACCTCCGCGAAGTCGCCACCATCGCGGACGGCGCCGAGGAGCCCACGCAGTACGTGCTGTTCGGCGAAGGCCGGGCCACCAGCGCCTCCTACGTTGAAGAACCCGCCGTCACGCTGGCCATCGCCAAGCGCCCCGGCGCCAACGCCATTTCCGTGGCCGACCACGTGCTTGCCAAGATTGACACCCTGAAAGGCCGGGTCATCCCCGCCGACATCACCATCAGCATCACCCGCAATTACGGCGAAACCGCCGCTGAGAAATCCAACGAACTGCTGCTGCACATGGGCATCGCCGTCGTGGGCGTAATGGCGCTCATCTGGCTCACGCTGGGCTGGCGCGAATCCGGCATCGTGGGCGTGGCCATCCCCGCCACGCTGGCGCTCACGCTGCTGGTCTTCTACCTGCACGGCTTCACGCTAAACCGCATCACACTCTTCGCGCTCATCTTTTCCATCGGCATCCTGGTGGATGACGCCATCGTCGTCGTCGAAAACATCGTCCGCCATTTTAATCTGCCCTATAACCGCGGCCGCCAGTGGAGCGACATTGCGGTGGAAGCCGTGAGCGAAGTCGGCAACCCCACCATCCTCGCCACGTTCGCCGTTATCGCCGCCGTGCTGCCCATGGCCTTTGTGGGCGGGCTGATGGGCCCGTACATGCGGCCCATTCCCATCGGTTCGAGCGCGGCGATGTTCTGGTCGCTGCTGATTGCCTTCATCGTCACCCCGTGGGCGAGCATCCGCATTTTGAAGTGGGGCCGGAAATATTCCTGTCTGACCCCAAATGCCACCCGCCCGGCTCCAGCCGGCGCACCGCATCTCCACTCCGAACACCCCGAAGACTTTTTCACGCGGCTCTACCGTCGCGTAATGAACCCCCTCCTCCATCAGGCCAAATGGCGCTGGATTTTTCTCGCGAGCATCGTGGGACTCCTGCTCGGCGCCATGGCACTCGTGGGCCTCGGCTGGGTGAAGGTCAAGATGCTGCCCTTCGACAACAAGAGCGAATTCCAGGTCATCCTCAATATGCCCGAAGGCAGCGCGCTGGAGCGTACCGCCGCCGCCGCCCGCGAAATCGCCGCCGCCATCCGCACCGAACCCGAGGTCACCGATTACCAGATTTACGCCGGCATCGCGTCACCGTTCAACTTCAACGGCCTCGTGCGCCACTATTTCATGCGCCAAGGCGCCAACGTGGCGGACATCCAGGTCAACCTCGTGCCCAAGGGCCAACGCCGGGCGCAGAGCCACGACATCGCCAAACGCGTGCGCCCGCGCGTGGCGGAGATTGCCGCCAAGTACGGCGCGCGCGTGGCCGTGGCCGAAGTGCCGCCGGGCCCGCCGGTGTTGCAGACTCTCGTTGCCGAGATTTACGGTCCTACCGAGGCTGATCGCCATGCCCTGGCTCAAAAGGTCATTGATATCTTCCACCACACCCCGGGCGTGGTGGACACCGACTGGTACATTGAGGCCGACCAGCCCAAGGTCCGCTTCGTCATCGACAAGGAGAAGGCCGCGCTCCACGGCATCAGTGCCGAAACCATTTCCGAAACCCTGCGCATCGCCGTGGGGGGCGAATCCGTGGACCTCCTGCATGTGCCGCGCGAAAAGGAGGACGTGAACATTGTCCTGCAACTGCCGTTGGCCAGCCGCACCAGCCCCGAGGAGTTGCTCGCCTTGCGCGTGCGTTCTGGCGATGCCAACGCCCTGCCCGAACCCGGCACCGCCACCGCCGTGCCGCCGCTCATCCCCTTGCGCGAGCTCGTCACCATTGACCGAACCATAACCGACAAAAGCCTTTACCACAAAAATCTCATGCCTGTGACCTATGTCATCGGCGACGTGGCCGGCGAAGTCGAGAGCCCGGTCTATGCCATCCTAAAGATGAACCAGGCCCTGCGAAAGCTTGATACCCGGGAATTTGGCGGCACCGGGAGCCCGCTCCCGATATTTAACTCTGTTCAACCTTTTACGGATAATTTCCCCGCGCTCAAATGGGATGGGGAGTGGCATATCACCATCGAAGTCTTCCGTGACCTCGGCACGGCCTTTGCCGTGTGCCTTGTGCTCATCTTTGTGCTGATGGTGGGCTGGTTCCGGTCCTTCCTCACACCTCTCATCGTCATGGCCGCCATTCCGTTCTCGCTGGTAGGCATTATGCCCGCGCACGGCCTGTTGGGCGCGTTCTTCACCGCCACCTCCATGATTGGGTTCATGGCCGGCGCCGGCATTGTGGTCCGCAACTCCATCATCCTGGTGGACTTCATCGAGCAACGTCGGCGCGAAGGCATGCCGCTGGCCGAGGCCGTGGTGGACGCCGGCGCCGTGCGGTTCCGGCCCATGCTGCTCACCGCGCTTGCGGTGGTGGTGGGCGCCTCGGTCATTTTGGCAGACCCCATTTTCCAGGGCCTCGCCATCAGCCTGATGGCCGGCGAAATTGCCTCGCTGCTCATCAGCCGCATGGCCGTGCCGGTGCTCTACTACGTGGCTTACCGCAACTCTCCTGGCGCGACTTCCCCTCCGGCAGCTCCACACCCTTAATCGCAATCTCAATCCAGCTCGTAATCTCAGGTGAGAAACTTGAGTGCAGGTCCCGCTTATGCCGCGTCCGCAGCCCGGCGGGCCCAGCGGAGCTTGGCGGGAGCGGAGCGCGGGTTGGCGTGGCGTTCCGCGGACGTGGGTCGGATGACTTCTTCGGCAATCGCGGCGTAAACGCCGGATTGCAACCCGGCAGCAAAAGCCTTTTTCACCCGCCGATCCTCGCCGGAATGAAACGTCAGGATGGCCACGCGTCCGCCGGGATTCAGGCAAGCAGGCAGATGGCGCAACAAGGTATCCAGCGCGGAGAATTCGTCGTTCACCGCAATGCGCAGGGCCTGAAATACCCGGCGCACCGCGAGGTCGGCCTCATCCCGGCCGGTGGACGGCAACGCAGCCCGGATTGCCGCGCCCAATTCGGAGGTCGTGGCGAAGTTCCGGCCCGCCAGCGCACCTGCCAGGGCGACAGCGCGCGGTTCGTCCGCTTTTTCCTCCAGCAGGGTTTGCAAGGCCGCCGGCCGGATTTTTGCCAACAGGGCGGCGGCGGTCTGACCGCGCTGCGGGTTCATGCGCATGTCCAGCGGTCCGGCGAACTTCACGGAAAACCCGCGCTCCGGATCGTCAATCTGCATCGAGGAAACGCCCAGGTCGGCCAGGATCAAATCCACCCCGACAGACTTCGCCACGCCTCCGGTGGGGTTCGCGACATGATAGGCGGCAATGACCTGCGGCAGACCGGCGAAGTTGCTGCGGTGCGCACTGAAGCACTCCGGCCCAAAGCCCATTTCCCGGAGCCGGGTGGTGGTCTTGGGCAATTCCAACGGATCGGCATCGAGTCCGAGCAGGTGGCCGCCGGGTTGCAGGCGGGCGAGGATTTCGCGCGCATGGCCGCCGTAACCGAGCGTGCAATCGGCGGCGAGTTCGCCGGGCTGCGGCGCGAGGACTTCCAAAATTTCCGCCACCATGATGGGCCGATGGGTGCCGGCGGGCGTTTTGCCGGAAGCCAGCACCTTGGCCACGGTATCACCATAGCGGGCGGGATCATGCTCCTTGTATTTCTCCGTAAACCGGCGGGGATGTTTGCCGGAATAACGGGGCCGGCGCCGATGCGGTGACGCCGGAGCCGACAAAGATTCAGGGGTGGGTTCAGTCATGCCAACGACAATTGCTAAACCTGCGGAAAATGGATGCCATGTTCCGCGCCGATGGCAATGATGCGTTCCATGCTCGGCCCGCCAGGCGCGGCAAATTCCGCGGCGCAACGGGCGAAGAAGGTTTCAAATCCGGCGGGTGCGGTGCTGATCAATTGCACCAGCGGCACGGTGCCGGTGTTCTTAAAAGCGTGCCGCGAACCCTTGGGCGCGAAGGTGACCGTGCCCGGCCCCACCGGCGGCTGCCATTGACCGTTGGCAAAATAGCTGACCTGACCGGACAGCACGTAGAACGTTTCATCCTCTTGGGTGTGATAATGCGGCGGCGGACCGCCCCCAGGCGCAGTGGTGTCGGTGAACAGGGTGTATTTCCCCCCGGTTTCCGCGCCGCCAAGGTGTATCACCACTTCGTCGCCAAAGGCGCACAGTCTCCGACCAGAGCCGGGCGGGACAATGACTGGGGATGGATTCTCGCTCATGTGGGCGGAATGGTAAGGGGCCGGCCACGGCTGGCAATGGCGTTTGCGGCCACCCTCGCCGGCAGCCCGACTAATAATATCCAGCAGGAGCATAAGCTTGTGCGGGATGGCACGAAGATTTAATTTGCAGGCATGATGAAGTTTTTGCTCAAAGTGGGCTTGGGGCTGGCGTCGGGCTTGTTGATTGTGGCACTGTTGTGAAACCTTTCCGGTATTGGCGCGACCCATTATTTTTGCTGGCTTGCGCTCTGTACGCAACCAACCGGTGGCTGGTCCGGCCGCACGTGCATTCCGCTTTCCTCCGTTTTTGGTTCAATGACCTGTTGTTAATTCCCGCCGCGCTCCCGTTGCTGCTGCAACTTCATGCCTGGCTGAAGCTGCGTCCCGCCACCGCCCGCCCCAGCGGCGGAGAAATTGCCGCCCACGTCATCGGTTGGTCCGTGCTGTTTGAAGTCATCGCGCCGCATCTGATGCGGCATGTCACGGGCGACCCGTGGGATGTGGTGGCCTATGCTGTGGGGGGCGGGCTGGCCTATCTGTGGTGGCACCGCGACCGGTGGTCTCGGTATTTCCGCGTTTCGCATGAGCTTTGACCGGTTGGCGCCGTACTATCGCGGGATGGAAGCCGTGCTGGCCGGAGGCATCATGCAGGAATGCCGCACCGCCTTTCTGCACGCCATTCCCGCTCCCCAAAATGTTTTGCTGCTGGGCGAGGGCAACGGCCGGTGTCTGCTGGAACTGTTGCGCGGATATCCCACGGCCCGCTTTACGTGTGTGGATGCCAGCGCGCGCATGTTGGATTGCGCCCGCGAACGCCTGCGCCGTCACGGTCTGAATCCGGAGCAGGTTGAATTTGTGCAGGCTAACATTCTCGAATGGTCCCCGCCTCCGGCAACGTTTGATTTGCTGGTCACGCATTTCTTCCTGGATTGTTTCCGTCCGGACCAATTGACGGAGATTGTGCCGCGACTGGCCGCCGCGGCCGCGCCCGGAGCGCGGTGGTTGCTGGCAGATTTTTGCGAGCCGGCCGCCGGTCCGGCCAAATGGCGGGCCCGGGCCATTCTCGCCAGCCTCTACCTGTTTTTCCGGCAGACCACCCGATTACCCGCGTCCCATTTGACTCCGCCGGATCCCTATTTGAGCGCCCGGGGATTTGTGCTGCGCGCCCGCCGAAAATTTGACTGGGGATTGCTCCACAGTGATTTGTGGACGCACTGCTGACTCGGCCCGCCTCGGGCGAACTGCCGCAGAGTTATGCGGACGCAACCGGAAGCGGCGGCGCCAAGACCTCTGGCGAGGTGGATTGCAAGAGGCGATTTACCACGTCGGCGGCGGTATACGAGTGGCAACCGGCAGGTATAAACTCGGCGATTCGGGCAACGTCATCACCGGCGGTCAGCAAGGCGAGTTCGGGGCTGGATTCCGGCCGGAGCTGGCCCAGCCCGATGTTGGCCACCAGGCCATTACAGAGGCATTTGCGGCCGGCAGCGGCTTCGGCCGTGCCCCCTTTGCGCAGGAAGTCCTTCACCGGCTCAGCCGGGCAACGGTAACCGACCGTGCCATCCGCCTTGCGATACAGGTGGCGCAAATAACCGAGATCGCAAATCCGCTCCCGGGCGTCGTACACCGGCTTGGCGGAGAGCGTCCCTTCCATTTGTAATACTTTGAAAGGAAATCCGGTGGGCGAGGCGACAGGATCTGTGAAGACGTGGGCGCTCCGGGCCGCACTCAGCTCCAGCGCCCGACGTTTGAGTTCGGGTTGGAGGCCGGATTCGTTGCAAAAGGCAAATGCCGTGCCGACCTGAATGCCGGCGGCGCCCCGGGCCAACGCGGCTGCCAGTTGGCCGCAGCGGCCATGCGAACCGGCAAGCCAGAATGGGAGGCCCAGTTCGCGAATCTTATCCAAATCTGCCACATCACGCGGGCCATACACCGGCTCCCCTTTGGGACTGAGTTGCAGCGGCCCGCGCGGAGGGGCGTTATGACCGCCAGCAGTGTCGCCCTCCACCACAAAGCCATCCACATGCCCGTTGGCTTTCTTGGCCAGAGTCATGGCCAGGGTGGCGGAGGCAACGATACCCAGAAACTGGGGACGTTTGACTGTCGGAAGACAGTCATTCCCGAACTGACGCGGATCAAAGGTATTAATGTACTCCTCGCCTGCCAGGGCGCCTTCAACGTCAATCTTGAGTTCCGCCAGTTCACCGGCAGCCAACCGGTCCAACGCGCCGGGAATGGAACGGGGAATGCCGGCCCCCATAAGGACATAGTCGGCGCCCGCCAGCATGGCGCCGTACAACGACGGCAGGGTGGGAAGCTGGATCTTCTCCAAAAAATTGATGCCTACCAGCCCATTATGTCCCTCCTTGGCCAGAAAAACTTCCACGAAATTGGCGGCGACCAGCAGTTCCAGCACATCCCGCCCCGGTTTGAGCGTGGGCATGGTGGTGAGCTTGAATGGCGCGGCGGCTGGTTTGCCACCGGGGATATAATAATTGGCCAATACCCGCTCCGCGATACCAGGAATGGGAAACTGGTGAAGCGCCCGACGCAAATGTCCTTGAAGGTCACCCATTTGCAACCCGCGGGCCAATACGATGGCCAGGCCGGTGCCGGAAACCACGCCCAGTTGACCGAGGCACGAGACGGCCCGCGCCAACGTCCAACCGGAAACGGCCACTCCCATTCCGCCCTGAATAATTTTTGGTTGCGACATAATAGGTCAAACTGCGCCCTCTCCCTCAGGAGCAAGGCTCGCGGCAGGAAAGTCGGGAGTCACCGAGAGGTGTCGCAAAAACACCCGGCAGGATTCCGTCAGAAACCGACGCTGATAATGGAAGTCTAACTGGAACCCAGCGAATAGGAAGCCCTGATTCGGATTGTTTGCCAGTCACGCTCGCTCCGCAAAGTTGTGGCAATTGCATACAGCCCCAACCACTTGCCCACCTGGCCTTCAAAAGCGACCCTTTTGCCACCTCCTTCTGCCAGACTCACCTACAGCTCAAAATCCAGTCGGCGGCACCGTTAAGATCGTCCACCACCACGGCCCGAGATACGGGTTCGGGGGACTCACGTTCCCATTTGGCGCCGTACCCGGTGCGCACGAGCAGGCTTTTTTTCACCCCAGCGTTCCAGCCGCATTCGAGGTCAAGGAGCTTGTCGCCGATGACAAAGCATTGGGCGAGGTCGAGGCCAAATTCATCGCGCGCATCGAACAGGAATTGCGGCGAAGGCTTGCGTCCGCGGCTGGGCTGGTCCGGCGCTTCGGGTGCGACATATATTTTGGCAAAATGCACCCCGGCCCGGGTAAACTCGGCAATGAGGTGGGCATGCACCTTTTCCACGTCCGCCATTGGATAGTACCCGCGCCCCACGCCCGCCTGATTGGTGACGATGATCAGGTGAAATCCAGCCCGTTGCAGTCGCAGCAGGGCCGACACGGCCGCCGGATAAATCTCCACATCCGCCACAAGGTGCAGGTACTCCTTCTCGACAATCAGTGTTCCATCCCGATCCAAAAAAACGGCGCGATGCATAATTTTCGCGACATTCTGAAGCGGAACCGGGTCGCAGGGCAAAATAATTTGCGGCTCCGGCGTCTTGAGGTGTGATTTTCCCAAGGAAAACGCCGTTTTAATGAGTTATTCGCACAGATATTCACCGCTGGTCATTGTCGGCTATTGTCGAGAAAAAGGAGGAAAACATTGAGATCGGAAGCGCCATAATGTCCCGCCAGAAAACCCGGTTCGGTAATAAACGTGGTTCGGATGGCTGGTGTGACGAGCCGACATCACCAGCCACATCGCTTGAGGCCAAGGGGGATGAGCCTATCCCTAAAAAGACAAAGAGGCGGTCCGAGCTCAAAGACCGCCTCCATGGGCCGATTCCCTACTTGTGAAAAAAGATCAGGAACCGCCACTTACTTTAAAAAGCAATTACAGGATTGCAACTTGGAAATTAGAAAAGATATCCACAACCCACCCAATTCCCGTTTGCCGCAGCTCAACCTGCCCAATTTAAGCGCCATTCGTGCGGCCCAATGGGCTCGTATCGCGCAGAAATCGGCGTGGCCCCACCTTGACAGCCGCCGCCGCATCGCAAACACTGCCCGTCCTTATGGGCGAGCCAAAAACCAATGAATTGATGGAAAAAATAGTATCGCTGTGCAAGCGGCGCGGATTCATCTTCCAGTCCTCCGAAATCTACGGCGGCATCAATGGTTTTTGGGATTACGGTCCGCTCGGCGCGGAACTCAAACGCAACGTCAAGGAACTGTGGTGGAATGCCATGACCCGCCGACGCGACGACGTGGCCGGCCTGGAGGCCACCATCATCATGTCGCCCCAGATCTGGAAGGCCAGCGGCCACGTGGACACTTTCAGCGATCCGATGATTGACTGCAAAACGTGCAAGGGCCGGTTTCGCGCCGACCAGATTGATGAAATCCCCTGTCCCAAGAAACCGAGCAAGTGCGTGAACGAATGTGACGGCGAAAAGACCGCCCCGCGCGCGTTCAACCTGATGTTCCAGACCTACGTCGGCCCGGTGCAGGATGATTCCGCCATCGCCTACCTGCGTCCTGAAACCGCGCAGGCGATTTTTGCCCAGTTCAAAAACGTGCTGGAAACCTCGCGGCAAAAAGTCCCGTTCGGCATTGGCCAAATCGGCAAGGCGTTCCGTAACGAGGTGACTCCGCGGAACTACACTTTCCGCTCGCGCGAGTTTGAGCAGATGGAACTGGAATTTTTCATCAAGCCTGACGAGGCCGTGGAAGCCATCTCCGGCAGCGTGGCCGCGCCCGCAGCCAAGGGCCATCCGGGCGAACCCCAGGCCGGTTGGGGCTGGCAGATGTGGCATCAATACTGGGTGGAGGAACGGATCGCCTTCTACGAAAGCATCGGCCTGCCGCGCACCACGCTGGTGGAATATTGGCAGAAGCCGGAGGAGCTCGCGCACTACGCCCGTGCCACGGTGGATATCCTGTTCAAGTTCCCCTTCAGCAAACGCGATGAAAACGGCGAATTGAAAGGCGAGGAATTGGAGGGCATCGCCGCCCGCAGCGATTTCGACCTCAGCCAGCACGCGCGTTTCTCTGGCAAACCCATGGGCGTGTTTGACGACGAACTCCGCGCCAGCTGGGCCAAGCTGCCCAAGGAAAAACAGGACGAACTCTGGCGCCGTTATTACGAACATCGCAAAAACTATCTGGTCCGTTCGGGTGTGGCTGCCGAGGCCGCCTCGCAGCAGGCCACCGACGACGCCAACGGCCTGGCCAAGGGCCAGTACGTTCCCCACGTCATCGAGCCTTCGGCCGGCGTGGACCGGCTTATCCTGGCGCTCATCACCAATGCCTATTCCGAGGTGACCAAGACCGATGAGAAGGGCAAAACCGAAACCACGGTGGTGATGAAGTTCCATCCGCGCGTGGCCCCAATCAAATTGGGTGTGCTGCCGCTGCTCAAGAACAAGCCGGAGCTGGTGAAGAAGGCGCTGGAAATCCGCGATCTGTTGCGGCCGTGGATGAACGTGTTCTATGACGACGGCGGCTCCATCGGCCGGCGTTATGCGCGGCAGGACGAGGCGGGCACCCCGTACTGTGTGACGGTGGATTTCGACACGTTGGGCGAAAAGCCGGAATTGTTGGATACCGTCACCCTGCGGCACCGCGATGATGGCCGGCAGGAACGGCTGAAGATTTCCGAGCTCCGCGACTGGCTGCTCGAAAGAATCCGGTGAACCGAATGAACCCCAAACCGCAAACTGAGTCCGTAGCTCCGGGAATTACTGAACCATCTCCCCGGAGGATTCCCAGTGCTGCGTTACTGGTAAGCGGTTCAAGGGTCTCCCGTCCCGACCCATGACTCAGCCGATTCGCATCTCTTATGGGTTCATGGCGGTGCTATTGCTGCTGATCGGCTGGCTGCACCTGGGCACGCTGGTGCTCACGACGCTGTTTGGTTATTTCGCCCTGCGGCTGTTCAGCCTCGGTCGCAGCAAGCTGCTGGGTGTGGTTCTTTACTTGATTGCTGTGGGGTTGCTGGGTTGGGGGCTGATTTATTTTTCCCGGCAGGCGTACATCACCCTGCCGCAAATTGCCGATACCACCATCCCCACCGTGGTCGAGTTCGCCGAGAAAAAGGGGATCGAACTGCCCTTCTCCGATTATGAAAGCGCCCGGACCGTGGCCTTGAAGGAGGTCAAAAACCGGATGGCCAACGTGGGCCATCAGTTGCGGGCTGCCGGATTTCAGTTTGCCCTGCTGCTGGTGGGGCTGGTGGTGGCCGTGAGCCTGTTCCTGGACGCTTCCTGGGGGACCAAGGACGACCCGCAAGTCGCGCGCGACAGTCTTTATGCCACCGTGGTCCGCGAACTCGAAATGCGTTTCCGGACTTTTTTTGCGAGCTTTGCCCGGGTCATCGGCGCCCAAATCATCATCTCCGTCATCAACACAGTGCTAACGGCGGTGTTCCTGTTGTGGAATGGTTACCCTTACACGACGGTGCTGATCATGCTGACATTTCTCTGCGGCCTGCTGCCCATCATCGGCAACCTCGCCAGCAACACACTGGTCATCGGAGTCGGGCTCACGCTTTCGCCCCGCATGGCCCTGACAGCGCTGGTTTTTCTCGTGGTCATCCACAAACTGGAATATTTCCTGAACAGCAAAATCATTGGCGACCAGATCAAGAACCCGATGTGGCTGACGCTGCTCGGCCTGGTGCTGGGCGAAGAATTAATGGGCATTCCGGGAATGATCCTGGCACCCGTCGTATTGCACTATATCAAGGTGGAGGCATCGCGGAACAAAGTGACCGGTTCCGCCGCCGCACCGGCCTGACCGGCCCCGAATTGCCCTCAGATCCATGCCCGCCCCAGCCCCAACCGCCAAGAAGCACGCCCCCACGTTATATTTCATCGTGGCCATAAAATTGGTAAAAGGCGCCTTATTGGTGCTGCTGGCACTGGGCTTCTTTACGTTGGCGAACCGGGATTTGGCAAGCGGGTTTGACAGTCTCCTGCGTTGGGTACATCTCGACCCGGAAAACAAATTCTTCGGCGCCATCGGTGACCGGCTGGAAACCATCACTCCGGCCAATGTGCGGCACGTGGCATCCGGCGCCTTTCTGTTCGGTGCCTTTCTGCTGGTCAGCGGAAGCGGGCTGTTGTTCCGGGTGTCCTGGGCCATCTGGCTGGCCATTGGCGAATCGGCCTTCTTCATTCCCATCGAAGTTTTCGAACTGCTGCGCCGGCCTTCGTGGGCGCTGAGCTGCGTGCTGGTGGTTAACCTGATTATCGTCTGCTACCTGTACTTCAACCGCAACCGGCTGTTCCGGCATCACCATTAACCCCCAGGCCGGTGAAGGAAAGCTCAGTGGGCGGGTATGTTGAGCGTCTGCCCCACCTTCATGTGCCGGGCATCCAGACCGGGATTGGCCGCCAGCAATGATTCCAGTTTCACCCCGTACTTGCGCGCAATGGCCGCCGGGGTGTCACCCCGCTTCACCGCATAAGTGCCCAGTACTGCCGCCGCCGGACGCGCTGGCGCGGGTGCGGGTGAGCGCACCACCGGGTTACGGGCGGGTGGCGGGGTCGCAATGGGAGGCGAAACCGGCGGCGGAGTCGGAGTCACCACCGTTTGCGGAGCCGGCGTGGGTTGTGGGGCGGGCGTTTCGGGCGCGGGAGTGCCGGCGGTGAAACGCGCGGCATTGGCATTGTAAAAATCCTGCCAGGCTTGCAACTTCTGGCGCAGCTCCTTGTTTTCCGCGGTCAAACGCTCGAGATCGCGCGACATGCTCTGGGTCATCGGCGCGAGCGACACGGTTTTTGCCAGCTCCTGTTTGCAGCGCAGCAGAAAAAGTTTCACACTGCCGGCACGTTCGTCGTCCGGCCGCAGTTGCAAGAAACGTTCGTAGTGATAGATGGCCGCGGCGTAATCCTGGCGGTTGTTTTCGTAGAGCTGGCCCAGTTCGAAATGAGCCGAAGCCGACCGCGGATTCACCTCCAGCGCCTTCTCAAAGGCTTCGATGGCGCCGTCGTAATCCAGACTGCGCACCCGGCTCTTGCCCATGATGAAATGCGCCTCGCGCTGCTCATCCTGGGAATAGGAACCGGATGGAAGACAGCCGCTGACCGTGAGGCAAACGGCCAACGCGACAAAAACCGCACCCAATTTCCGCAATAAACGCACGCCCCACGTTAATCAAAGCCACCCGTTCACGCAACGCTGTTACGCACGGGACTTGTTCACCAGGCTTGACCCGGGAAAATCAGGACTCCGCGCGGAACGGATTTTTCTTCCGCGCCGTCGTGCCCGGATCGCGCGGCAGCAGCGATGCCGCCGTCATGGCGTAAATCCAACCGATGATAAAATGGAAGATAAAGCTCCAGCCCAAATACGGCAGGTCCAGCAACCCCGCGCCATAGGCCAGGATGGCAACCGTCTGGAATAACGCCCCCGGCAGAAGGGCGGCGGCGGCCAACCGCCAACTGCCCGCCAGGTCGAGATGCCGGTTGGCAAAAAACGCCACCAGCCGCACCGGCAGGCAATAGAGCGTGGCCAACACCACCCAGCTGACCAGCAGCCCCAATCCGGTGGCTGCCATCAGCCCCAGCAACAGCCACGGCGCCCACGCACCCCACCAGGGGACCAGTTCGGTCTGGTTCGCGGCAATATTCCATTCCCGAGGATACTCAAACTGCACATAGCCCAGCAGCGAGCGGAGGCGCACCCCGGCCCGGCCGAATTCCACGGAGAGATCCGATTCGTTGCCCAAGTCGCCTTCGCTCCACAAATCCACGCCCAGGCTGAGAAAACGGTTGGCAGCCAGCCGCACGGGCGAATCGCCCTCCCAGACCAGGTGACCGCCATGCAGGCTGCCCTGAGCGGGCAGGGTTTGGGCGGCTTCACGGATGACAGGAAACCAGGTGGCGTGAAAGAACCAGCCCATGCCCGCCGCTCCCAGCAGGGCCACGATGAGTTGTAATACCAACAGGCGCTCACCGCCCGTCCGGGCCACCGCCACCACGCCGCGGGGGGTCAATGGCAGCCAGGCAGCCACTGCGGTTAGTCGCATCCACTTCATCAGAGCGCCGGCGGAATGGGGGCGATTCCCTGACGCGACTCCGGTCCGTCAGCAGCGCCATCTTCCGATTGGGCGCCGCCCACTTAACAAATCTCGTCCCGGGGTTCAAGCACCCGGTAGCATCCGGCGTGAAGCCGAAGCGGGTGGAAATCTTATTGCGCCGGAGCTTCCGGGGCTTCAGGAGCGGCTGGCTGGCCCGGCTGGCCAGCCTGTTGCGGCGGCGGCACCACGAGCAGCGGCACGGGATAGCGCAGCTTCATCACATCATCCACGAGCACTTCCACATAGTAGGTCCCGCCGGTCTTGAATTCCACCTGGCCGAAGACGGTGACATTGGTGGAGTGCAGATGCGCCTCGGGCAGTTGGAACTTCACCTCGCTCTTGCGGAGCACGGTGGTCTGGTCCGGCGCGATGAGCCGCACGCTTTCGGTGAAATTGCCAATGCCGGCGGTCCAGCGGTTGAACACGCTCAACTTGAAGGCGGTTACCGGCACCTGCGGCACGCGGATATAATTGACGACGCCGATGAGAAAGAAATTGCCGTTGGCTTCCTGGCGCACTTCTTCGCATAACAGGGAGCACTGGAGGTCCGGCAGGATTCGGGTGGGATTCATAATGGGTACGGTAATTCTCGGAGTTTGCTGGGTTTTACTTGGTGAAGTTTTCCGCCGCACGGACGGTGTTCTGCATAAGCATGGCAATGGTCATGGGGCCGACGCCACCGGGGTTGGGGGTGAGCCAGCCGGCCACCGCCTGCACCGCCGGGAAATCCACGTCGCCCACCAGGCGCGTGCCGGTCTTGCTGGTTGCGTCGGGAATGCGGTTAACACCCACATCCATGACGGCGGCGCCGGGCCGGACCATGTCGGCCTTCACAAATTGCGCCACGCCCATGGCGGCCACAATGATGTCCGCCCGGCGGCAATGCGCCGCGATGTCGCGCGTGCGCGAATGACAAATGGTTACTGTGGCGTCAGCGCCCGGGCCTTTTTGGCAGAGCATGGCGGCCATGGGCTTGCCCACGATGTTGCCGCGGCCCAGGATCACGACTTCCGCCCCGGCGGTCTTGATCTGCGAACGCACCAGCAGTTCCACCACACCGGCGGGGGTGCAGGGCTTGAACCCCGTGGTGTCGCCGAGCATCAGCTTGCCCACGTTGACGGGATGAAACCCGTCCACATCCTTGGCGGGGGAAACGGTGGCGTACACCACTTCCTGCCGGATGTGCCCGGGCAGTGGCGCCTGCACGAGGATGCCATGCAGTGCCGGGTTGGCATTGAGCTGGCCCAGGAGCTGGAGCAGTTCCGCCTCGGTCGTGGCTTCGGGCAAAACGTGGGTTTCGGAAACAATGCCGAGTTCGGCGCAGGCCTTTTCCTTGCGGCCCACATAGACCTTGGAAGCCGGATCCTCGCCCACACGCACAAAGGCCAGCCCGGGCGTCACGCCCCGGGATTTCAGGGCCGTCACGCGGGCGGTGGTTTCCTGCAGCAGTTGCGCGGCGATGGCGCGGCCGTCAATAAGGTTTGCCCCGGCCATGCCTACTCGATCACAAGGATTTTGGAAATGGTGATGACCGGCGTGTTGACCCAGCGTTCATCCAATGACTCTTCGCCGGTGACAATGACGCGCAGTCCCTTGTAACGGCGCAGGTCAAGTTCGATGGAAGATGAATAGAGATAATCCACCGTGCGGCCGGTGTCGGGGTTCACGAGCTCAAACGGCGTCGGCGCCTGGATGCTGATGGTGCGGCGCACCACGCCTTCCCGTTCCACAATACGCACGGGCGGCGGTTCGGGGGCGGTTTCCACCGGAGGCACCGGAACGGGCGGCGCTACATCCGGAGTGGGCGCAGGCGGCGGCGTATTGGTGTCCATCAAGCTGCCGGGCGGCACGTCGGTGGGCGGTGGCGCAATGGGCGTGGTTTCAGGCACGGCATTGGTCACGAGCGCCTGTTCGGCCAACAGCGGATCCACGGCCGGAGGCGCATTCGTCACTTCAGGAGCAGCTTCTTGTTTGAGATAGGCCGCGGCCACATAAGCGAAGGCGTTGGTGGGGGCCTGGATTTGAATCCAACCGGGTTTGGTATCCAACGGCTGGTAGGTGTCCCCCTTCAGGAGCAAACCGGCGACGCTGTAATTCTCGCCCGGCCCCGTGCGCAGGTTCAGCTTTTTCACAGTCACGGTCTGGTTGGAGGTGTTCACGAAGAGGCTGCTGATCCAGACGTGGGTTTCGGCGGGCAGCGCAATCTTGGCCCAAATCGTCGGCTCATCGGGCTGGTTGTTTTCATGGGTGATTTCCTCGATGACCGTCACCGGCTCGCCGTTGGTGAGATGGGTCACCACTTCGCTGCGGGTATTGGGCTGGCCGCGCACATTGAGGTGCTTGACCACCACGGTGGCCGGACCTGGCTTCAGCGGCGTGCTGATATCCGTCATCTTGGCCGGCTTGGCGGGCTTCTTTTTGGCGACCTTGGGCTTGGCGGTGTGTTTGGCCGGATGCTTGGCGGGAGCCTTTTCCGGCGCCGCAGCCACCGGTTCGCTCATGACCGCGTTCGCGGGGGCGGAAGTGGCGGGGGATGCGGGCGCGACCACTCCGGGCAGCGGCGGCAAAACGGGAGGAACATTGGTATCCGGCGCGGGGGCGGCGGAGCTGGTGCGTATCATCAAACCCGCCAGCAGCGTGAACGATGCAAAGGACCAACGGTTCAATTTCATAATGTTACTAGTAGAGATTTAATCTCGGTTTCTGTCAATGTCCGCCATCGCCCCGGACGCAGTTCGCCCAGCTTGATTTTGCCAATTTGAATGCGGGCCAGCCGTTCCACCACCAGCCCTTGCGACTCAAACAACCGCCGGACCTCGCGATTTTTCCCCTCAGCCAGTTCCAGTTCCACCTCACTGTGGGAGTTGTTGGCGGAAACCAGCCGGGCGCTGCTGGCTTTCAAAACTTCCCCGTTATGCCGGACGCCCCGGGTGAATTTTTGCAGCATTTCCGGCTCCACCCGCCCCTCCACCCGGGCCCGGTATTTCTTGCGGACGCCGTAGCGGGGATGGGTCAGGCGCAGGCTGAATTCGCCGTCGTTGGTAAGAAAGATCAGCCCTTCGCTGGCATAATCCAGCCGGCCGACGGTGTAAACCAAAGTTGCCCACTCAGGCGGCAACAACTCTTGGATGGTCTGGCGTTTGCCTTCGTCGTTGCGGGAACAGATATACCCGGCAGGTTTGTTGATGGCGAGGTAGAGCTTGCGTTTGACCTGCACGCGCCGGTGATCCACCTCCACCCGGTCGTGAAGCGGGTCCACTTTTTGACCCAGTTGCGTGACGGTATGACCATTCACCGCTACCCGTCCCGCCAAGATGACCTGCTCCGCCGCGCGACGCGAGGCCACCCCTGCTTCAGCCAGAAATTTTTGCAGCCGGACCACGGTGAAACGAAGAATGATAAATGAAGCCCCGGGAAACGGAGTGGTTCCGCCCAGCCGGCCTCATTCTGCCTTCTGCATTTCCTTATGCGTCGGGCTTGGTCTTGCGCAGGCCGGTAATGCGGTCGCCGACCTTCCACTGGCCACGTTTCTTGAGGATTTCGATACGCTCAAACCGCTTGAGCACACTGCGTTTGCCGCCCAAAGTGGACGCGGCGCGGAGACTGCGATGCTGTGACATAGATAAATTAACGTTTAATGGTTAAACCCGCCGGTTTCAAGCGGACGGTGGTTATAGCAGGCCCGGAGCGGTTTGCCAATGGTTAATTGGCGGCAAGGCAGGACTGCCGGGCGCCAAAAAAGCGTGTTTTCCCTTAAAAGTCTTAAATCAGCGCACCGGTTGCGGCCATACCCAATCCCGCCCTTTCAGCCAATACATTGACTTGGAACTACTTCCATTACTGGCGTCACCGCCGTCATCCACCCCGTCCTTGCCCACGGAATAGAGGAGAAAGCCATCTGCCCCTTCCCGGCGATAATGAAAGGGCTGCCCGCTCATGGGATCAATCGGCGCGATGGGCAAAACATCCGGCGTCAGTTCCGCCAACTTTTCGGGGAACTGTCCGTTTTTAAGCTGATACCGCTTCAGGGCGATGGCCGTCACCACCATCCGCCGGGAGGTCTCCGCCTGCATCACCTTGCCAAAAAACAGTTCCTGAACTTGCACCGGGGCCGAAAGCAAATGCCGCAGATCAAAGCGGCCCGGGCCAATTCCCGCCCCGCTATTCGTGGCGGCGTTCCCCAGCGCCTCCAATTGTTTGTCCTGCTGCTCCGCCAACGCGAACATGGACTCGTTCGTGCGCGCCTGGCGCAACGTCCCCAGCACCACCTGCTCGCTCTGGAGCGCGTGAAGCTCGTCCGCATAAGACCACCAATAACGCCAGCGCAACAGATCCATCCGGTACTTTATGCGCCGCAGGTTGGCCTGCAGGTCTTCCGCCGACAAAAGCTCGTCCCACGTCAGCGGCGAATACCCGAGGTCTTCCCGCAAGGCGATGCTGGAATCCCGCCATTTGTCGAGTTGCCGCCGCCACTCCGCCCGCTCCATCAGCAACGCATTTTCTCCGGGCCGAATAAACTCCAGCGCCGCCCAGTCCTGCTGCAACGCCGCCAGCTCGCTATCGGAAACGTTCGGCGCCTGCAACAGCTCCCAACTCGCGCCTACCGCCAGATGCGTGTTGGCCATGCGCACCAGTTCGGTGATGAACATCCGGTCATGCGCCAGGCCTTGCACCAGGGCCAGCATCGCGCGCACATCCGTTGCCGCCGTCGCCGCATCGCCGCGATGCAACTCCACCAGCACCGCGGCGGACAGCCGCTGCGCGATTTTCCGGGACGCCACCAGATGCGGCAGTCGGATTTTATCGATGCCCTGGTCGTAGGGCAGATTGAAATCAAATGCCGGTCGCGGCGGAAGCTGGCGCAACAACGGCAGCACCGCGTCATCCTGCGCCAACGCCGCCTCCACCTCCGCCCAGGAATTGCTGACCGGGCCATCCACCACCGCCGGCTGTTGCCAACCGATCTGTGCCCGGCCGGGCGCCACCATCTGCAACGCCTGTGGTGGATTGCGGTACAGCACATTCCGGTTGGTGGCCAAAAGCGCCGCTGCCTCCAGCAAAACGGCCGAAGCCTCCGCATCGGGTGCGACCACCGGCGGGAGCACCTCCGCCAGATCCAGCTTTTCACCCTGCGCGCGCAGTTGCGCCACATACGCCCGCGCCGTGGCGCGCAACTGGTAATGTCGCACCACCGGCACCAACACCAGGATAAGCACGCAGGCTCCAAGCAATAGCCAGAATTCCCGGCGCCGCAGCTTAGGTTTCGCACTCATGCGCCAAAAAATTAAGGGCGTCTCACTTTATCGCACCGGCTGCGGCCAGACCCAGTCCTTGCCGTGTGCCCAATACAGGGACTTGCCTCCGGTGGCGTTGGTGGCATCGCCGCCATCATCCACTCCGTCGTTGCCCACGGAATAAAGGAGGAAGTCACCCGCTCCTTCCCGGTGATAATGGAATGGTTTCCCGCTCATGGGATCAAGCAGCTCTGCCGGCAGAAACTCTGGAGTCAAATCCTCCAAGGTTTCCGGAAACTGTCCGTGTTTCAGTTGATAGCGCTTCAGGGCGATGGCGATAACCGTCATCCGGCGGCCAGTTTCCGCCTGAAACGTGTTGTCAAAAGAAAAACTGAGCATCGCTGCTGAAGCCGACAAAATATAACGCAAGTCGGTCTCTTAGAGGTCGGCAAACAAGGGGGACAGCCGCTCCGGATCCACCCTTCCAAAAATGCGTTTGATCTTTTGCTCCTGTTGTTTCTTCAGCGCCAGCAACGGGGCATTGGTCTGCGCCTTCCGGAACGTCTCCAGCAGCATTTGGTCAACCTGAAGGTACCGCACCTGATCGGCATACGACCACCAATAGTGCCACCGGAAGCGGTCGAACCGGAATTTTAATTGTCGCCCGGTGGCTTGCAGGCCTTCGCCGGTTAAAAGATCACCCCACGCCAGCGGGGCCCCATGCAGTGGCGAACGGGGACTTTTCCATTCAGCCAGGGTGACCTGCTCAGCCGCCCGCTCCATCAGCAGCGCATTTTCCCCGGAGCGGATGAAATCCAAACCGACCCAGTCCCGCTGCAAGGTGGCCAGTTCAGTTTCAGTGGCGTTGGTGGCTTGCAGCAATTCCCAGGTGGCTTCGGTGGCAATGGCGGCAACAGCGATCCGCACCAGTTCGGAAATGACCAACCGGTCATGCGCCAAGCCATTGGCCAACACCAGCATGGTCCGGATATTTCGACCGGCCGCTTCCGGATTCCCACGATGCAGTTCATCCATCGCGGCGGCACACAGATGTTGAGCCGCATTTTTCACAGAGATAAGATGTGGTAGTTTGAGGTTATCGAGGCCGCCGTTGTACTGAAGTTTGAAATCCAATTCCGAGCAGTCCAAAATATTATTCAGCCGATCCAGGGCGTCGCGGTCTTCGGCCAAGGCCAATTCGATGTCTGCCCACGAATTGCTGGCCTTGTCGTCCACCACCGCCGGCTGTTGCCAGCCAATCCGCGCCCGGCCGGGAGCAACCATATCCATTGCCGACGGAAAGTTGGTTGATAGGAAATTGCGGCTCGCATCCAGCAGGGCACTTGCCTGGAGCAGCAGTGCCGAGCCGTCCTGCTCCGGCGGCACCGGAGGCGGAATGACTTCGGCGAGGTCCAGCTTTTCGCCCTGCGCGCGCAGTTGGGCCACGTAGGCCCGCGCCGCGGCCCGCAACTGGTAATGTCGCACCACTGGGATGAACAGCAGCACCAGTACACAGACTCCCAGCAGGAGCCAAAATTCCCGGCGCCGCAGTTTTGGTCTGGTGCTCATGACGTGAATGAACCCGGCGGGCGGAGCCCGGAACATTTTTTCGTAGCAGCCGAGGTAGCGAGGCTCAAACTCCCTCAGCAATCGGAGTTCAATCAGAGCCTCCTCACGGCGGCTGCTACTTTTTTATTGGCCTCAGCCCTTTAAAAAATAATTCTGCTGCTTCTCGCTGATGGGCATTCCCAGCTTTTCCATCACCGCGAGCATGTCTTCCCACACCCGGCGCTTCTCGGCCAGCGCCTGGTTGCGCAGCAGGTACGCGGGATGATACGTGGGCATGAGCGGCGTGCCGCGATACGTCTGCCAGTTGCCGCGCAATTTGGTGATGCCCGCCGTCTTGCCCAGCAGGCCCGTCACCGCTGTGGCGCCCAGGGCCACGATGACCTTGGGCCGGATGAGGTCAATCTGCTCGTGCAAATACGGAATGCAGGTTTCCATTTCCTCCGGCCGGGGCGGGCGGTTGCCGGCGCTCTGACCGGGCGTGTCCGGCCGGCATTTCAAAATGTTGGCGATGTACACCGTCTCGCGGCTCAGGTCCATCGTTTGAATAATCTTGGTGAGCAACTGGCCGGCCTTGCCCACGAACGGCTCGCCCTGGAGGTCTTCATCCGCGCCGGGCGCCTCGCCCACAAACATCAGTTCGGCGTCCGGGCTGCCCACGCCAAACACCACGTTGCGGCGCGAAGCCACCAGGTGCGGGCATTTGGTGCAGGCCAGTGCGCGCGCGCGGAGTTCGGCAAACGCTGCGGCCTTGGCCTCCGGCGTCAAGGGCGCAGCAACCGGCGCGGCGGGTTCAATCAAGACCGGTGCTGCGGTCACCGGCGCCGGAGCGGAAGCGACCGAAGCAGGCGCAGCCGCGGCCCGTAAGGGCGCCGAGGCGGGACGGGCGGGCGCCGTTTCCTGCCGCGCCGCTGACGCACGCGGGACGGGCTGGCTGAGCGCCGACAAGGTCTGCGGCGCCACGGCCACCTGCTTTACGCCCTGCTCCTTCAGGCCTTCCAGGTGCTGGATGGTGGCGGCAAGCAGTTGATCGTAGTCCGATGACATTGCCGCATGTTAGCTCCGGACCCGGGCGACGCAAAAGATTTATCAGAACGCAAAAATGGATCGCGGAGAATCCTGGGAAGAACAAGCGACGGGACGCGGTGCGTTGGCTGCTCAGGGGAGCACGCCCGCTGCGGGCGGGGAGCGCGCCCGCGGTCCAGAAGGCCGCGCCGCCGGAGTGCGTTAGCCCTAGTAATCCACCGCGTTGGCCACGCGGTTGGTGTCGGCAAAGCACCAGAGGTTGAGCGGGAACAGGGCCTTGGGACACCGCAAATAACGCGCGCTGCCGTCGAAGAAGGCATAGTTGGACCCGCCGTTGCCCTGGCCGTTGATACTGACACGGCTGCCGGAATGGCGGCTCTGCTCGGCCACCCCGGTGAAGTCGTTGCCGCCGCCTTCGTAGATGTCCATGTAATAATCGCCGGCGGAACTTTCCTTTTCGCCAAACAGGATGGTATCGGTGGGATACAGGACATAGCTCTGTTTCAACCGGCCGCCGATGGGCAGCCCCTGAAAGTAGTCATTGGCCCCGTTGATGAGATAGCTGCGGGGGGCGTTGTCGGCGATGTTGGTGGACCCACCGCCGGTGGCGGGCGTATTGGTCAGGGCCAGGTCGGTGGGGCAGAGCAGAATCTTGAGGCTGCCGGAATAGTCGCTGTACAACTGGTTGGGCCAGCGGTTGTTATCTGAGCGCGGGGGATAATAGCCCTGGTTGTCATCCGAGTACATCTGGGAGGCCAGCCCCAACTGGCGCAAATTGTTCACACAGGAAATCCGGCGGGCGGTCTCTTTGGCGCGAGCCAGGGCCGGCAAAAGCAGTCCCGCCAAAATGGCGATGATGGCGATCACCACCAGCAATTCAATCAACGTAAACGCCTGGAAAGGCGTTTGGCAGGGGCGATCCGGGCTTCCTTTTTGACGCGTCACAATTTTTTTGGACGGGAACCATTCCCGCGTATTCACTGAAACATTGGACGTTCGGCGGCCCGATTACGTTACAGGAACTTTTCCGGTCAGCCGGCGATGCTATCCGTGGAGACAGGGAAAACCCCCTTTCCGCAAGGAAAGGGGGTTAAAGTGCTACCAATAACCGAATCAGCAGGCCAGGTTACTGACCGGGGCTGTTGGTCGTGGCCGGCGCATTGGTATCGGCCGGATTCAGCGGCGGAATGATTTTGACGCTGCCGTCCGAGTTGACCTCGACGTTGAGGTCATAATGCCTGGCATCCTCGGGGTTGACCGGCTTGGTCATCATCTTCTGGCCGCCTTTGAGTTCGGAGCTGGCCGGCAGGCCTTCCTGGATGCGCTGCAACCGGCGGGCGATGTTCAGCTCGCGGCGCAGTTTGCTGACCTGTTCCTTGAGAATCTGAATGTCGTTAAACTTGCGTTCGAGATCGGCCTTTTCGGCGTTGAGCCGCTGCAATTCCTTTTCCAGGGCGGCCTTGTCGCCCTTGGTGGTGGCCAGTTGCTGGCTGACATCGGCAATCTTGGAGTTGAGCGAGGTGATGACGCCGTTGAGCTCGTTGGACTCGTCTTCCAGTGACTTGATGCGCGCCTCCAGCTTGGCGTTTTCGTCGTTGAGCCCGGCGATGTTCTGGTTGCGCTCGGCGACCTCATTCTCGGCGTTGGTCAGCGCAGTCCGGGTATTGGTGAGGGAAGCGGTGATGTCGGCGAGCTGGGCGTTGAGGTTGGTCACCAAGGTGCGGGTCTCGGAAATCTGGTTGGTGAGGGCCAGGTTGACCTGCTGCTGCTCCTCCAGCTTGGCGCTGACACTCGCCCACTGGTTGGAGTGGTAAGCGATGGTCGCCTCGTCGGCGGCGATGACATCCGCCGCCTTTTTCCCCCGGTACACGAGGGTAATTACCAGCACCACCACGACGAGCCCCAAGCCGAGCGCAGCCATTGGTAAAATCCCATTCTTCTCTTTCATAAGCATGACATTGCCGCCAATTTTGAGGTTTGACAAGCGGATTGATGACTCTATTCAATCGGTTTTGGCCGGGCTTGCCAAACCCGTTCCGCCCCTTAAGTTATCGCCATGAAGTTGCCGCAGGAAGTTCCGGTCATGACGCTGCCCAACGCCACGTTGTTTCCCCAGGCGTTGTTGCCGCTTTATATCTTTGAGCCCCGCTACCGCCGCATGCTGGCCGACGCCCTGAAAAGCGACCGGATGTTCTCCGTGGCCATGCAAAAACCCGGCCGCCGCCGGGAAGCCCCCGCCGGGGTGGCCGGCCTGGGGTTGATCCGCGCCGCAGTGGAACATGCCGACGGCACCTCGCACCTGGTCCTGCAGGGCATCGCCCGGGTGGAACTGGAACCGGCCGTCCGTTACCGGCCCTACCGCATCCACCGCATCCGGCCCATCGCGGTGCCGCCCAGCGACGATGCCGTGATCAACCCGCTGGTGGTGCAGGTGCGGGACCTCCTGGCGCAGCGGATGAAGCTGGGCCTGCCGTTCCCCTTCCCGCTCTTCAATCCGGCGGCGAATCCGGCCGCCCCGGATAATGAAGAGCAGGCCCAGGAAATCCTGAATTTTCTGGACCACCTCACCGACCCCAACCAGGTGGCCGACCTGGTGTCCTGCGCCGTGCTGCCCAAGGCGGCGGAACGCCAGACCATTCTCGAGACGGCCAACCTGGAAAGCCGCCTGAACCATCTCATCCGCTTTCTGGTGGCCGAACTCCGGCGACAACCGGGAAAAAAGTGACCCCGCCAGCCCTTCCCGCCCGGGTGGCTCCGCATTATTAAGCCGGGGCGCCGGGATTGTCTTGGGGAGCGCCGGCCGCACAAAACTCCACGGGGCCGGACACCACCTCTGCATTTTTGCTTCCGGGATTGGGCAATAAAAAAGGCCCGGGTTGCCCCGGGCCTGGGATAAGCTTGCCGTAAGCGCCTGCCGGTTACATGCCCGGCATCATGGGCGGGGCCGCCTTGGCTTTCGCCTGGGCCTGGGCCGCTTCATCGGCTGCCTTCAGATCCGGGTCCAAAATCTGGACATCCGCATCCTTTTGCAACTGCTGGAAGTATTCCGGCAGGAAGTTGGTGGCCTGCTGGCTGGTGAGGTAGGCCTTGATGTCATCCGAGGCATCCGCGAGCGGCACGGTGTGGGCCGGCTTCTTCTCAATCTGCTTGATGATGTGGTAGCCGTAGCTGGTGGTCACCACGTCGCTGATCTGGCCCTTGTCCAGGGCGAAGGCGGCGGCCTCGAACTCGGGCACCATCTGGCCGCGGGGGAAGGTGTATTCCCCGCCGTTGTTCTTGGAACCGGGGTCCTCGGAGAATTCCTTGGCCAGCGCGGCAAAATCCTCGCCCGCCTTGGCGCGTTTGAGAATGGATTCGATGAGCTTGTGCTTTTCCGCCTTGTCGGCATCGCTCATGTCCTTACCGTCGGGAGTCTTGGTGCCGATGAGAATATGGGCGGCATGCACCTCTTCCGGCACTTCAAACTTGGAGGGGTTGTTGGTGTAGAACTCGTTGATCTGCGCCGGGGTGATGGCGACCTTGGATTCCACGAAGCGCTGGAGCACTTCCTTGGGCAGGGCCTCCTCGGCGACCTTCTGCTGGAGTTCGTCGGCGCTGGTCAGCTTGTTCATCTTGAGCCGTTCCTGGAACGCCTCCTCGGAACCGAGCTGCTTGCGGACGTCGGCAATGAACTTGGCCGCCGTCTCCTTGGCCTTGGCCTTGTCGGCATCGGTGGCCTGGGCCGTCAGCAGCTTGCTGACAATGATTTCGCGCAGCATGCGGGCTTCCAGCATGGGCCGGACGCTTTCGGGGATTTGCTGGCCTTGCGCGGCGGCCCGGGCCACGGCCTGGGTGAAGGCATCATCCAGCTCGCTGCGTTTGATTTCCAGCCCCTTGCCCTTGACGATCACGGGATCGGCAAACAGCTTGTCGGCGCTGACGGCCGGCGCATTCGTTGCGGGGGCATTGGTCGCGGGGCCCGCCGTTTCCGCGAGCGCCATCTGCGCGGTCACCGCTAACGCCCCAATCAGGGCAATGGTTTTGATGTGTTGCATGATTTTGATTTCAGTTAATCGTTTTCCGCCGGTTGTTTGGGTCAAAGTTCCACCACCCGCACATTGCTGATGTCCGGGTCTTTTTCAATTTCCGCCAGCGCCGCCGCGGACGGCGCGCTGTCCAGGTTCAACACCGTCAACGCCTGCCCGCCGCAGCTTTCGCGGCTCAGGCTCATGCTGCCGATGTTGATGCCGTGCTTGCTGAGCAACGTCCCCAGATATCCGACAATGCCGGGCCGGTCTTTGTTCGCCAGCAGCAGCAGCGTGCCGCTGATGGGAATCTCCACCGGCGTGCTGTACACCCGCACGATGCGCGGGTTGTTGGGCGAACCGAAGAAAGTGCCGCCGGCCGAAATGATTTTCTCGGCGCCATTGAAGGCCTGCACGTGCAGCCATTCGTTGAAGGTCACCGGCTCGCTGGAGCGTTTTTCCTCCACCGTCAGGCCCAGTGTGCTGGCAATGCTGCGCACGTTGATGTTGTTCAAATCCTTCACCGCCGCGCGCGAGAGGAAGCCCTGCAACACCGCCCGGGTGACGGGGTCAATGTTGGGCAGTTCCTGCGCCTTGCCGCCGTAGGTGACGTGCAGGCGGTCCACGGCGCCGGGCGCCAGTTGCGCCAGCAGCTTGCCGATTTTTTCACCGAGCAGCATGTACGGCTTGACCTGTTCGTAGGTCTTGGCGTCCAGGAACGGCAGGTTCACGGCGTTGCGCACCTCGCCGGTGAGCAGGTACGAGGTGAGCACCTCGGCCACTTCAATGCCGCACTTCTCCTGCGCTTCCTTGGTGCTGGCCCCGAGGTGCGGGGTCAGAATGATGCCCGGATGCTTGCGGAACGGATGGTCCGCCGCCAGCGGTTCCTCGTGGAACACATCCAGCCCGGCCGCGGCCACCTTGCCGGAATCCAACGCGGCAATGAGGTCGGCGTCCACGATGATTTCGCCGCGGGCGCAATTGACGATGCGCACGTTGGGCTTCATCTTGGCAAACGCGGCGGCGTTGAGCATGCCGCGGGTCATGTCCGTGACCGGCATGTGTACCGTGATGAAATCAGCCACGCGATAGACGGCATCCAGGTCGGTCGCGAGTTCCACGCCCAGCGCCTGCGCGCGGGCCTCGGTGAGAAACGGGTCGTACGCGACCACCTTCATGCCGAACGCGAGCGCGCGTTTGGCCACCTCACCGCCGATGCGGCCCATGCCGAGCACGCCCAGCGTCTTGCCGGAAAGTTCCACGCCGGAAAATTCCTTGCGGTCCCAGCGCCCGGCCACCATGGAGGCCACGGCCTGCGGCACCTTGCGCGCCAGGCTTAAAATCATCGTGAAGGTCAGTTCCGCGGTGGTGACGGTGTTGCCGCCAGGCGTGTTCATGACCACCACGCCGTGCTGGGTGGCGGCTTCCACGTCCACGTTGTCCACACCCACGCCGGCGCGGCCCACCACGCGGAGTTTCGGCGCGGCTTCAATGACCTTCTGGGTGACCTTGGTTTCGGACCGGACAATCATCGCCACGGTTTCGGCCACCAGGGGGAGAAGCTCCGCCTCGGACAGTTTCTTGGGCAGAACGGTGACCTTGAATTCAGGCCGCTGCTGCAGCAGCGCAATGCCTTTGGGCGAAATCGGATCGCAAACCAGCACATTCATAAAATTGAACATCAACTCTAGCAGACCGCCCTTTTCGGTCAATGTTCAATGTGCCGGGGCACACCCCTCCCGCCTTGGGTCCAATCGCCCAATTCATTGCCAGTCAATGGGAAAAACCGCAGTCCGGAGGGTGAAAACGCCGGCCCGGGGGCGGAAGCCGGCGCGGTCCCTGTTGCGAAGGTCAATCGTCCTTCTTTTTGAAGGCGGAGCGGAACAGCCAGTGATGCTTCAAACCCTGCACCAGGTCGTCAGTGTCTATCACCGCCTTGGACAGGCTGCCCAGCATGTTGGTGTTGGCTTGCACCTGCGCTTTCAGGTTGCTGGTGATTTCGGCCAAATTATCCAGGGAGCGCGTGATGCCCTCCAGTACCGCGGGCAGGTTGGTATCCACCGTGGCGAGCGAGGAATTGGCGTTGGTCAGCACGCCGCCGAGCTGGTAATTGAGGTTGGTGGGGATGAGCCAGTCGCCCAACGTGCCCGGCCCGTGCAACTGCGCGGTGAGACTTTTCAATTCCGCGGCGAGGTCGTCAATCTTGCGGATGGCCGGTTGCGAATTGACGGCCACGACGTTCAAATTGGAAGTAAGCACCGTGGCGTTGTCCAGCACGGCGGCAATCTTGTTGGTGAGGTTGAGAATGTTGGGCAGGGCGGTTTCAATCTCATCGGCCACGCGTTCCAGGCGCTCGTTCAAGGCGGGCGATTCCTCCGGGGCGATCCAATACACCGCCGTCAGGTTGGTATAATAAAGCTTGGGATCCGCGGCCACCTGGCGCTTGAGTTCATCCGTTACCAGCCAGTCAAATTTGGCGCGGTTGGTCCGGTCCAGATCGGCGTTGGCCTGGGTGATATCTGCGACCGCTTTTTTCCGGGCCTCATGGATAGCCCGGCTGCGCAGCATGGCTTCCGGCACCTGGTTGGTGGTTTCTTCAATGGTGGGCACGCCGAATTTACCCTTGGTGATTTCCAGGAACCGGTTGCCCAGCAAATCCGACGACACCTTCACTTTGGAATCATCCCAGATGTAGCCGTAATGCGGCTTGAGAATGGTGAAACTGATGGTCACGCCATACCAGTCATCCGGGGCGTTGGG
Source organism: Dongiaceae bacterium (assembly GCA_035492855.1). Classification (GTDB taxonomy): domain Bacteria; phylum Verrucomicrobiota; class Verrucomicrobiia; order Limisphaerales; family JAFMIX01; genus JAFMIX01. The sequence continues at coordinate 29,029 of DATJIU010000347.1, forward strand.
CTCGATCTTGGTGATGGCGCCGGCGGTGAACCCCATAAGCTTCACCGGATCGCCCACCTTGAGGCCGGAGGCGTTGTTGAGCGAGGTCTGGTACTTGAACTTGGGCGTGAACCAGCCTTTGCGCTCGGCCGTGTGGTACACGTAATAGCCAAAGCCAAACACCAGCAGCGCCGTGGCCAGAAACACAAACCAGCCCACGGCCCGTTCCATCCGGCTCAGGCGCGTGCGCAATTGCGGGGTCAAATCCTGTAAGGCCATAATTGAAATCGTTCTTTGCTCTGCAATTTACCTCAGCCGTCATTTTTCAGCCACCGGCCCCGGGAATCAGGTTAATGGTGTGGCAGGTTCCGGGCCAGCAACTCTTTCACCGGGGCACCGCCGGCGGTTACGGCGGCCCAATCGGTGAACGGAGTGAACTGCCGGTCCCGCAGCACGGCATAACGCCGGCTCCCGCTCTCCCAGGGACGCAAATCATTGGTGGTGACCACGAGTGTCACGGGCCGGCGGTCCGGCAGCAATTCATGCCCGGTGGTCAGTTGCGTCAGCGCCTCCAGCCACCACGCGCTGTGCTGGGCGTCCGCGCCATTTAGCGGCATGTCCAGCAACAACAGCTCCGGCGCCAGCGCCAGCGCCCGGGCCAGCCCGGCGCGTTTCTGCCAGTTGCGGTTCAGCGTGCCCGGCGAGCGGTCCGCCCAGGGCGTGAGTTCCGTCCAGGCCAGCAACTGTTCCACCCGGGCGGCAATTTCCGCCGCGGACCCGCGTTCATGATACCGCAACGGCAGCGCCACGTTTTCCGCCAGCGACAGCTCGTTGAACAGATGGGCGCCGTCAAAGCCCAGTCCCACCCGCAGCCGGAATTCCAACTGCGCCTCCTCCAGTTCCGGCAGCGGCGCGCCGAACCAGCGGCATCTGCCGCGCTGCGGCGGCAACAATCCTGCCGCGAGCATCAAAAAATCGCTTTTGCCCGCGCCGCCCAGTCCGGCCACCACCCAGAATTCCCCCGCCGCCACCGTCCAGTTCACGTCGGCCACGAGCGGCGTCTCGGGATGGCGCATCGTGCCCGCCGCCACATTGGTCATCTCGATCACCGGGTCGGTTGTAATGGCGGCGCTCATGGGGTCACACGAGGAGGTAAATCAAAATGAACAGCGCGTCGAGCACCACAAAGGCCACGATGGCCTGCGCCACAGCGCGGACCGTGGCCCGTGACACCTCTTCCAGCCGCAATGGTTGCGCCAGCCCGTGGTAGCAGGTGACAATGGCAATCACGAAACCGAACGCGCCGGTCTTCAATGCCAGCAGCACAAAATCCAGGCCGCGCAACGCTCCCGCCAGTTGCCGGAAATAATCGCCCGGCAACAACGGCACGTCCTGCAGAAACGCCCACAGGTAACCGCTGGCCAGCGCCCCGATGATAAGATACACCGTGAGAGAAAAGGTCCCCAGCGCCAGCCCCACCACGCGCGGCACCACGAGGTAATGAATGGGGTCAATGCCCAGTGCCTCCAGACCCTCCACCTCGCCCAGGGCGCGCGCCGTGCCGAGTTCCACCACGTTGGCCGTGCCCACGCGCGCCAGCACCATCACCGCCGCCAGCAGTGGACCCAGTTCCCGCACCACCACCACCACCATGATGGTGCCGAGGTAACCCACCGCGCCGATCTTTTGCAACGCCACCACGGCCTGGCCGATGATGAGAAAACCCAGCGCCCCCGCCAGAAACAGGAACATGGGCAGCAGGCGCAGCCCCGCCCGGTACAACTGCTGGCGGATCAAGGGCTGGATGACTTCCGGCGCGGCATTGAATTTGCGCAGCAACACGGCCAGCGTGATGAGCGCAAACGCGCCCACCGCCTGGGTGGCCAGCATAATGCGGAAGACCCGCCGCGCCAGCCGCTCGGACAAACCCCGGGGCGCGGCCGGAGGCGTCAGGACCGGCGCCGCCAGCGGACTGGAAAGTTCGCTCTGCACTCTGCGAGCGTAGGCCTTCGTTCCGGACCGGTCAAAATGGTTTTTCGCTTTTCGCTTTTGTCTCCCGCCCGCTGGTTTAAGCTGATGCGGAACGCCGATGAAGAACATCGTTTATTTCGACCTCGAAACCCAGAAATCCGCCGACGAGGTGGGCGGCTGGAATAATATCAGCCGCATGGGCATGAGCGTGGGCGTGACGTACAGCACCGCGCGGGGCGATTATAAAATTTACGGCGAGAAACAGGTTGGCGACCTCATCACCGAACTCCAGCGCGCCGACCTCGTGGTGGGCTTCAACCATCTGCGCTTCGACTACGAGGTGTTGCACGGCTACACCACGCTGGATCTGCGTCAGCTCCCCACCCTGGACATGCTGGTGGAACTGCAAAATACGCTTAATCACCGGCTCTCGCTGGATTCCATCGCCACCGCCACCTTTGGCCTGGAGAAGACTGCCGAGGGCTTGCAGGCCATCGCGTGGTTCAAGCAGGGCAAGCTGCTGGAAATTGCCGAATATTGCTGCTTCGATGTCAAGCTCACCAAGCTCGTGTACGAATACGGCGCGCAACACCGGCAACTGCATTACCACAACCGTTTTGGCAAGAAAATGACCGTGCCGGTGAAGTGGGGGGAGTAAATTTCCAAAAGTGGTGCCCGCGACAGGACTTGAACCTGTACGATGTTACTCACTAGAACCTGAATCTAGCGCGTCTGCCAATTCCGCCACGCGGGCTTGAAACGGCCCCAGCCAACCTGTGACCATCAAGGTGTCCAATATGTCTGGGCTCGGGCCAAAAGCAAGATTGTTTTACTGAGGGGGAAAAATCCGTATTGGCCCGGACCGGTTTTCTTCCCGGCAGCCCCGACCGCCCGGACATTTCCGGCAGCGCCCCTAAAAAAACGGCGCGCGGGTCACCACATGCTGGCCGGATAAATGGACATCCACAACTGGCGGTAATCCCGGTCGTTGGGGGCGGTGCCGATGGTGCCGGTCGGTTGCCCGCCGGCGTTGAATTTCAACGAGCGGGTTTT